>CAYPWB010000292.1:0-7995 GCA_964414315.1 uncultured Planctomycetaceae bacterium
GCCGCCCGTCGCACTCGCTGCACTTCATGAACACGTCGGCCAGGAACTGCATGTCGACCTGCACGTAGCCGTCGCCGTTGCACGCCGGGCAGCGCCCGCCGTCCACGTTGAAGCTGAAGTGCCCCGCCGAGTATCCCCGCGTGCGGGCTTCGAGCGTGGCGGCGAACACGTTCCGGATTTCGTCGAAGGCCTTCAGATAGGTGACCGGGTTGCTGCGCGGCGTGCGGCCGATGGGGCTCTGGTCGACCATGATCACGTCATCAATCTGCCCGTCGCCGAACACATCGTCGTACGGCAGCGGCTTGGGGGCGTCTTTGCGCAGGCGGCGACAGACAGCCGGATACAAGGTGTTCTGCACAAGCGTGCTCTTGCCGGACCCGCTCACGCCCGTTACCAGGCACAACAGCCCGAGCGGAAACTCGATGGTCAGGTTCTTGAGGTTGTTGCCCCGGGCGCCGGCCAGGCGAATCCAGCCGTGGTCGGGCACGCGGCGTTCGGCGCCGTGGGCAATGCCGCGCCGGCCGGCCAGGTAGTCGCCGGTCAGGCTCGATTCGCAGCAAAGCATTTCCTCGGGCGTGCCTTGGAAGACGATCCGCCCGCCGCGTTCACCGGCCCCGGGCCCGATTTCCACCACTTCGTCGGCCGCGCGGAGGATCGCTTCCTCGTGCTCGACTACCACGACGGTATTGTCGCGGTCGCGCAGCCGGCGGACGGCTTCGAGCAATCGGCCGACGTCGCGAGGGTGCAGCCCGATGGACGGCTCGTCGAGCACGTACAGCATGTTGACCAGGCTCGACCCAAGGGCCGAGGTCATCGCCACGCGTCGCAACTCGCCGCCGCTGAGGGTTCGCAGCGTGCGGTCGAGCGTAAGGTACTCTAGCCCGACTTGGGCAAGGTATCCCAGTCGCGCCTCGACCTGTTCGAGCATCATGCGTCCGACGTGTCGCTCCCAATCAGCCAGCGCCAGGTTGGCAAAGAAGGCCGCGGCGTCGGCCGTCTTCATGCCCACGATTTGCGCGATGCTGAGCCCGCCCACGCGCACAGCCAGGGCTTCGGGACGCAGCCGGGCGCCGGCGCACTGGGGACAGGGGCGGTAGCTGCGCCAGCGGCTGAGGAATACGCGAATGTGCATCTTGTACTTCCGCCGCTCCAGCCACGCGAAGAAGCCGTCGAGCCCGCCGAATTGCCGCTCCGGCACGCCGTGCCGGATGACGTCGAGTTGCCGCTCGTCGAGCGTGTGGAAGGGGGCGTCGAGGGGAATGCCGTAGTCGGGCGCCAGGGCAATCAGTTCCTCAAGTTCGTGCGCGTAGGCGGGGCTGTTCCACGGCGCGATGGCCCCCTCGCGAATCGACTTGGCCGGGTCGGGCACCACCAGCTCCATGTCGACGCCAATGACGTTGCCGAAACCTTCGCACGCCGGGCACGCGCCGAACGGATGGTTGAAGCTGAACAGCCGCGGTTCGGGCTCGACAAACTCCCGCCCGCATGCTTCGCACGCCAAACGCGAACTGAATGCCAAGACCCGCCACGCCCGCCCGTCGATCACCTGAATTGCCCCCCCGCCGTGGCTTAGGCTTCCAGCCTGAGCCCCCCCCTTCCCTCCAGCACCGGCCTCAGAATCTTCCACAAACGCACGACATCGTCCTCGCCCCTTCTCGAACGCCGTCTCGAGCGAATCGCGCAGCCGCACAGCGTCGCGGTCCGCGGCCAGTCGGTCGACCACCACGTGCAAGGCATCGGAATCGGCACCGCCCGGCGGCAATTCGACCGTCGCATCGAGCGGAATGGTCCGGCCGCCGGCGATCGCGCGGATGAAACCGTCCTCGCGCAGCGCCGCGGCGAGTTGATCGAACGGGCGTTCGTCGGCCGATTCGGGCTGGAACACCACCATGAAGCGGGTACCCGGCGGAAGCGCGGCCAGTGCGTCGGCCGCGCTTTCCGGCGTATCGCGGCGAACCTCGAGCCCGCAGTCGTCGCACACCACGCGGCCGATCTTCGCGAACAGCAGACGAAGGTAGTCGTAGGTTTCGGTCGCCGTGGCCACGGTCGACCGGCTCGACCGGCTTCCATTGCGGCTGGTCACCGCGATGGCGGGGGGAATGCCGTCGATGCGGTCGGCCTCGGGCTTTTCGAGGCGTTCGAGGAACTGCCGGGTATAGGCCGAGAAGCTTTCGATGTACCGCCGCTGCCCCTCGGCGTAGAGGGTGTCGAGCGCCAGGCTGCTCTTGCCGCTTCCGCTGAGGCCACAGAACACCACCAGCTTGTTGTGGGGGATGTCGAGGTCGATGCCCTGGAGGTTGTGGACCTCGACCCCGCGCAATTCGATCCGGCCCGCCGCGGCCATTAAGGCTCCCTCCGGGAAAGATAACGACGCTGCAAACCCCGCATTCTAACCCCTCGGAAGCATGCTGTCTACGCGCCGGGCTGAAAATGTGCGCCGGCTGCTCGCGCCAGCCGCGTCGCGCGCTCACGCGGCGCGTGAGGAACCATGTATTCTTCACGCTCCGCGTGAAGCCGGCGCCGACAATGTCGGTAACCCCATGCGGGCAGCGAATGGTCGGTGAAAGCGCCGGCGCTGCGCAGCGGCCCCATGCACAGCAGCCGCGGAGCGCGCTCACGCGGCGCGTGAGTAGACAGAACTAGTCGTCGAGCAACTCGCGGACGAACCGAACCCGAGGACGACCGCCGGTGCCGGTCAGATGTTCGGCCAAGTACCGTTGGCGGTCGCGAGGGTTGTGGGGCGGGCGGAAGTTGTCCCCCTTTTGCAGGACGGGGCGAAACTCGGTAATGCCGCCGAACTCTCGGCTGCCGGCCGCCTGGCACGGGAACCAGTGCCCTTCTCCCTGGTCGTCCACCAGGTAGAACTCAGGATAGGTGTGTCCGGGCACCCAAACCGAACGGGCCGGCACGCCTGCCGCGCGACAAATGGCAATGAACAACGAGGTCAACTCCTCGCAATCGCCGGTACCGTCGCGCAGGGAGGCCAGCGCACCCTTGATCGGTCCCTCCTTGTACTCGACGTTCTCGCGCACCCAGTCGTAAATCGCCTCCACCTTCTCCCACGCCGTCGGGGCGTCGGCCCCGACTTCGCGGGCGATCGCCCGGATGCGCGCGTCGCGGCTCTCGATGAGCGGACTCGTGCCCAGGTAAACTCGCAACTGCCTGTCCAAATCGCGGTTCTCGGGAATCCGGTATTGCGACGTTTCGGTAGGCGGCAACAGGCTGCTGCGTTCCACCTCGAAGGTAATGATGGCTTGCGCCTCCTCGTTCGCCGGCAGCATGGGCACGCGAATGAGCATCTGCTTGACCGTACCGTCGACCATCCGATAGCCGATTGTCGCGGTCCGACTGACATCCTCCTCGACAATACGGACCTTCTGCTCCGGCCAGTCGATGGGGACCGGCACCGAGCCGATCAACCCCCGGCACGGTGCGCCGGCGGCAAAGACAACCATGCCGGCCTGCCAACGCACGGTTCGGGTTTCTCCCAGCCGGGCCCCGCCCGGGGCGCCTTGCTGGAACTGTGCGCCCGCCGGAGCGGCCGACAGGATGGAAACGGTTATCGCGGCAAGAACAGGGGTCCAACGCACGGGGCACCTCGGGAAAGTCGGTGGGGGAATCGGTCGAATCGGCCCAATCGGGCCACCTTCTCTATTCTAGCCCATGCGACGGCAAGTTCGCCAATCGGGTCCCTTTAAGCTCCGGCCGTATCGAGGTAGGGGTCCTGGCCCATCTGACGCTGCATCTTCTTCCGCTCCTTCTCGAAGTACATCAGCGCCCGCCGCTGGCGGAAGTGGCGGGCCTCGACCTTCCGCTGCGCCCGGCGGAACAGCGGGGCCAGGGCATCGAACGAGGCCCCCTCCTGTTCGCCCCGGGCCTTCCATTTGCGAGCCTTTTCGGGGCCGAGGCCGCCCAGCAGCAGGTCGTCGTCGAGCGAAAGGTACTGGCGGTAGGTACCGGGGTCGCCTTGCCGGCCGCACCGGCCGATCAACTGCCGGTCGATCCGGCCGGAGTCGTGCATTTCGGTGCAAATGACGTGCAGCCCGCCCAGTTCGTGCACGCCCGCGCCCAGCTTGATGTCGGTGCCGCGGCCGGCCATGTTGGTCGATACGGTCACGCGTCCCTTCAGCCCAGCCCGGGCGACGATGTCGGCCTCCTCGGCCACGCGGTGCGCGTTGAGCACCTGGTGCTCGATGCCGTGCTCAGTAAGCATCTTCGAAAGCAGTTCCGACTTGTCGATCGACCGCGTGCCGATGAGCACCGGCCGCTGCTCGGCATGCATCCGGCATACCTCCTCCACGACGGCCTGCCACTTGGCCTCGGCCGAGCCGAACACGACCTCGGGCAGACGCTTGCGAATGGCGGGGCGGTTAGTGGGAATAGGCACGACATGGCTGCGGTAGATGCGGCGCAGTTCGCGGGCCGAGTCCATGGCCGTACCCGTCATACCGGCCAGGTTTTCGTACCGCAGGAAGAAGTCCTGGATGGTAATCCTTGCGGCCTGCCCGGTGGCTACTGTCACTTCCACACCCTGCTTCGCCTCGACCGCCTGATGCACGCCGTCGCGCCACTTGCGCCCCTCGGCCAACCGGCCGGTAAACTCGTCAACGATGACGATCTCGCCGTCGCGCACCACGTACTGCCGGTCCACGTGGTACTCGCGCTCCACGAGGATCGCCCGCTCCAGGTATTGGTAAATATTCACCATGCCCACTCGATCCATCGCCTCGGGCTTTTTCAGCAGGCGGGCCTTCTGGCGTCCCTGGCGGGTGAACTCAACGGTTTTCTTTTCGTGGTCGTACTCGTAGTCTTCGTCTTCGACGAAGTCGCGGGCAACCGTGGCGCTCCACTTATGGCATTCGACCTCGAGCTTCTGCTCCTCGGTGGGCAGGGCGCTGATGATCAAGGGGGTGCGGGCTTCGTCGATGAGGATGCTGTCGGCCTCGTCGACCAAAGCGAAGAAAGACTCGCCCTGGACAGGCTTTTCACTCGCCCCGGAACGCCCGCCGCCGAGCATGCCGCCCAACAGGTCGCTTTGCCCCTCGCCGATGCGCCGGAGCAGGAGCCGGTCGCGCAGGAAGTCGAACCCGAACTCCTTCGCCGTGCCGTAAGTGACATCGGCAGCGTACGCCTTGCGGCGCTGGGGCTGGGACATTTGGGTCTGGATGACGCCCACCTCGAGCCCCAGCGCGCGGTATACGGGGGTCATCCAGTCGGCGTCGCGCTGGGCCAGATAGTCGTTCACCGTGGCCAGGTGGCAACCGCGGCCGGCCAGCGCGTACAGGTACATCGGCAACGTGGCAGTGAGCGTCTTGCCCTCGCCGGTTTGCATCTCGACGATCGACCGATGGAACATGGCGATGCCGCCGAGGAGTTGCACGTCGAAATGCCGCATGTTGAGCGTGCGGCGCGCCGCCTCGCGCACCAGGGCGTATCCTTCAACCAACAGGCGGCGTAGCGCTTCTCCGCTTTTGGCCCGATAGCGCAACGCGAGACTCCGCTTGCGAAGCTGGTGGTCGTCGAGCGACTGAAGTTCCGGCTCCAACTCGGCGATTTTGGGAACGAGCCCCGCCCATCGGGCGAGCCGCCAGCGGTTCAGACCGCCGAAGACGGCTCCCATGGGGGATCGAACGGATTGTGGAAGGTTGCTCGTCACGGGGAACCCATCGCCACAGGCCGTCGTACCATTCGCGGCATGGCCGTTGCAATACCCAAGGAATCGTCCGGAGCAGCGCAAGCAGGGGCAGTGCGCCGGGCGGCGTTACCGGCTCAGTCGCTGGAGTGCCGTTACCTCATACAGCGGAGCGAACCCCTGCCCCTCTTCCGTACCCGTAATGCGACCGCGCACGGCGACGAAATCGCCTCGTTCGGCGCCGGCCAAGGCCCCCTCATTAACAATGACCACGCTACCGCCGTACTGGTCGGTCGCGCCATCGATGGGAATGTACCGGAGCTTCCACCGCTGGTCGATCTGCGAGTACTCCAGCTTTCCGCGCAGCCAGGCATACGACGGATCGAAGCCGTAACTACCCGCCGCTGGAGCGAACTGCCCGGCCGGTTCCTGGCCCACGGCCGCCACCACGGGGGTCGAGGCGGTATCTGCGTGAGTTCCCGAAACCACCCGAAAACCCGATGCAGTCGATCCGCCAACCTTAGGTAAGTCTACGATATTCACAACCCGCGTGGGAGCCGAGGCTTGCGGCGCCCCAACAGGTGCGGCCGCCGGACGGGGCTGGGGTTCCAGAACCCGAATGATCGGTTCCCGGTTGACGATCGCGCCGGCAGCCGGCGGCGGCTGAGGGCGGGGGCGCAAGTCGGGCGTTGCCGATTCGGCCACGAGCGCCGCCCCGGCGAAACTCGGGGTTGCGGTCCATTGCTCCGCCTCCCGCGCGCCGCCGGAACGATCGGCACGCAGCCCCGGCCTCCGGCTCGGCATCGCCGTGCTCGGCAACGCATGGCCCGAGGCCCCCGACTGGGGCGTTATCTGCTGCGAGGGCGTATTTTGCGGTGGCGTATAGTAATACGACTCAGGAGGCGGGTTATACCCCATGCCCGTCGATGGCGGCGGCACCCTTGTTTGGCCCAGGAAAGGATCAACCGGTCCCTTCGATGCTGAGCTTTGGCAGCCCAGGAGAGGACACGCAAGTAGGGAAAGTAGGACGATACGCGACATCGGGCAGACTCCTTTCCGCCCCGGTGGCGGTCCCTCCCAAACACACCCCCCCATGCAGGGCGTCCGATATGGGAAGAACGATGGGACGAGCCTAACTTTTCCGTACGGGCTGGACCGGCCTGCAGTGCGGGTACCTCGCCCAGGATCCATGGACGCGCACCGTACGGGGTGCCGTAGCTTAGCGTCTTTCGCCCACGAGTCCAGGCCGGTTTTCGACATTTTCAGGAATCCGGAGGACCGCCTCCTATGCCATGCCGCGAAAATCACCCCTCCAATAGGGTACTTGATGGCGTTTACAGGACCAGCATAGCGTCGCCGTAGCTATAGAAGCGGTATTGCTCCCGGACGGCTTCCTCATAGGCCCGCACCATGAGCGCGTCGCCGCCGAAGGTGTACACGAGCACCAGGAGCGTGGTGCGAGGCAGATGGAAGTTGGTCATCAGCGCGTCGACGGCGTGAAACTCGAACGGCGGGCGGATGAACAGGTCGGTCTTGCCGGCGTAGGGCTTCAGCCGGCCGTCGGCGGCGGCTGTCTCCAGCAGTCTCATCGAGGTGGTACCCACGGCCACCACGCGGCCGTTCCCCCTTCGGCATGCATCGATTTGATCGACCGCGGCCTGGTCGATTTGCCCCCACTCGGCATCGAGCTTGTGCTCGGCCAGCGTATCGGACGCGATAGGACGAAACGTGCCCGCCCCAACATGAAGCGTCAGCCGGCAAACATCAACGCCCCGCTCGGCCAGCTTGCCCAGGAGCCGACCGGTGAAGTGCAGCCCGGCGGTGGGCGCGGCAATGGCGCCGGGCTTTTCGGCATAGACGGTCTGATAGTGGTCGCGGTCGGCGTCGACCATTTCGCCGCCGCGGATGTACGGCGGCAGCGGCACGCGCCCCACCCGCTCCAGAACGCTGAACGGCTCGTCCTCGACATCGGGCCGGACGACCCACGCGCCGTCGGGCTGCCGGGCCAGCAGTTCAAGCCGTGCGGCTTCGCGACCGTCGGCGTCAAGCAAGGTAATGGTTTCGCCCGGCGCGAGTTTGCCCCGCGTCTTGCCCATCACGCGCCACACGCCGCCCGGTCCGGCTTCGAGAAAGAGCCCCTCCCAATGTCCGCCCGTTTCGGTCCGATAGCCCACCAGCCGCGCCGGTACAACCCGGGTGTCGTTGATTACCAGGCAATCGCCCGCCCGGAGCAACTCGGGCAGATCGCGCACGTAGCGGTGCTCGATCGAGGCGGTGGCGCGGTCGACCACCATCAGCCGGGCGTCGACCCGCGAGTGCAATGGCGACTGCGCGACCAGTTCGCGCGGCAGTTCGTAGTCGTA
>CAYPWB010000293.1:0-7981 GCA_964414315.1 uncultured Planctomycetaceae bacterium
GCACACATCGGCGGGGGATCAGACACTGAAAGTGGCCGAGGCTGCGCTCATCCGGGAAGCCATCGGCTGGGGCGCGGACATTGTTCGGGAGTTGGTCGGCCGCTGAAGCCGCGGGGAGGTTGTCACACGGGGCTATTCTCGGTACGGTTACAGGCCGCCGTGCCATTCCCTGACTACCCTCGCCGTGGATCTCGCGATGGACGCTGAAGCCCACAACCTCCGACAGATCGAGCAACTCAACCAGCGCGGCGGGCGGACGCTGAGCATTGTGGACCTGATCCGGGCGAGGACGATCAGTGTGGAGATGGCCGCGTACGCCATGCGCGGGCTGGCGGAAGGGGCCTCGCTGCTTACCGGGGCACGGCCCGGCGGGGCGGGCAAGTCGACGCTGCTGGGCGCCCTGCTTGGACTCCTGCCGCCCGAAGTGCCGCTGGTCACGGTCGACCGGTCCGAGGTGATCCGCGAGGGGCTGAAAAGGCCGAGCGACGAGCCGGCGTGCTACCTGGCCCACGAGATTGGCTCCGGCCACTGGTACGGCTACATCTGGGGGCGGGATGTCGCCGAATTCCTGCGGTTGGTCGACGGCCGGCGACGGATCGCATCCTGCCTGCACGCCGACACACTGGAGGAATTGGCAGCCATCCTCAGCTCGCCGGCTCTGGGGGTCCCTCCGGAAGTTTTGACCCGGGTCGGACTGGTCCTGTTTATCCACGTCGTCCAGGGCGGCCGGCGGCGAGTTGTGGGCCTCTGGGAAGCCGACGGCGCGCGCGGGCACCGCCAGGTCTTTGCGTGGAACCCAGGCACCGACACCTTCGAAGCGGCGGGCCGGCTGCGCGATCCGCCGGGGTTGGCTCGTTATGAGCAGTTCCTCCAGGACCAACTCAACGCGGCCCCGGAGATGGTGACGGTCCGCCAGGCGGCCGTGCGGTTCTACCTTGAGGGTGGACACTGACGGGCAAGTCGCGAATTGGGGGCATGGCGGATACCGCTCGTGTGAGCACCGAAGTCTGTACAATTCCGCAGCCGTGTGTCCGCCGCAGCCGTCGTTTACTGCTTTCAGCCGCCCAATTTGCAGGAATCAGGTCGTTCTCAGCGGCCCAATGCGTTGGATTTTTTCACTCATCCAGAGGCATATTTCCGTCGCCCTTTCGCTGCGCGACCAAGGAATCGGTGGTGCCACGTTGCTCCTGGAAACGGCAGCGTTGACGTAAGTCTCTATTGTAGATAGCGCTGCGTGCGGCTCGTTCCGGACGGATGGTGGTACGAAGGCGCGCCTCGGAAGATGCGGTCGCGATGATCCTCGAAATGCGGACGGAGTGGAAGGATAATCAGACCTGGGTGGAAGGATAATTCCATGCGGCCCGCGGGCTTCGCTGCGCACGAGGCCGGCTGGATCGGGGGGGACTTGGACGGTGACGAGGGGATCGGTTACAATGCGAGTCCCCTGCAAAATGGAAGCTGTTGCCAATGGAATGTTCGATGTCCGCGGATGGCGCCGAACCCGATTCTCCAGTGCTGACGCCGTTGCCTTACCACGAGGCGATCCGTTCGTATCTGAAATCGGAAGAAACGGACATCTGGCAGTGGTATGCCTCAAACCGGGTCCGCGAGGAGCAGGCGGAGGCGGTCCGGTTTGAACTGCTGAAGGCGACCTACCGCATCGACCGCGAGAACCAGCCAAGCCTGTACGCGGCGGCCGAGGCCGCGGCTGCAAAGCTCGGGCTCGAAGTGCCGATTACGATCTATCAGGCGCAAACGCCTGCGGGACTCAACGCCTCGCTCGCGTACGTGCCCGACGAGGCCCACGTCGTGCTGCATGGCCCGGTTGCGTCGAAGCTGAGCGACGCCGAGTTGAAGGCGCTCCTGGCCCATGAGTTGAGTCACCTGGTGCTGTGGCGGCAGTGGGACGGCGAGTATCTGGTGGTGGACCAGATTTTGGCGGCCCTGACCCACGACCGCATGGCCGAGGCGGCCCATTTCGCCAGCGCCCGGCTGCTGGGGCTCTACAACGAGATATTCTGCGACCGTGGCGCACTGCTGGCGGCCGGCGACCCGTTGGTGGTCGTGGCTATGCTGGTGAAGGTTTCCACCGGAGGGGAGGACGTCAGCGCGGCAAGCTACCTTCGGCAGGCCGAAGAGATCTTCAGCCGCGGCGGCGCGAAGGCGGCCGAACTGACGCATCCCGAGGCGTTCATCCGCGCCCGCGCCGTGAAGCTCTACGCCGACGGCGACAAGGACGCCGACGCGAAGGTGGCCGAGATGATCGAAGGGCGGCCGGCGCTGGAGGAACTCGATCTGGTTCGGCAGACCCACGTGGCCGGGTTGACGCGCCGGCTGCTCAGCGTCTTGCTCCGGCCGGCGTGGATGCGGAGCGACTCGGTCGTAGCGCATGCCCACCTGTTTTTCCCTGACTACGTCCCCGGCGAAGGCCCGGCGGAGGATGTCGCGCTGAAGGACGATCTGCGAACCGACGACGAGCCGATGCGCGACTACTACTGCTACGTGCTGTTGGATTTCGTCACCGCCGACCGTGACCTGGAGGAATTGCCGCTGGCCGCCGCCCTTGCGCTCACGGAACGGCTGGGCTTGAAGGATCGCTTTCTGGACATCGCCCGGAAGGAACTGCGACTGCGCAAGAAGCAGTTGGAGCGAATCGACACGGAAAAGGACGCCCTGCTGGCCAAGGCTGGGGATTGCGAATCGCCATGACCGCGTTGTACGACTACTTGCGATCGCGTTGGGATTCGGGCGGGTTCTCGACGGAGGACACGCTAACCGCCTTCTTGCCGCTGGTGCGCGAGGTACTTGAGGCCCACGCGGCCGGCCTGGTCGCGCCGCTGGAAGGGCTGGACGCGCTCAACGTGGAGGGCCCCCGAATCTGGTTCGAAGAGGCGCGGCGATGCAAGCCTAGGAACGGTTCGGCCGCCGTGCGGCAATTGGGCGACACGGCAGCGACGGCGCTGGAAATCGTAAGTGAACAGCGCTGCGTGACCGACGTGGCCGAGGGCCGCGACGAGGTGCTCGATCTGGCCGTTGGCGATGCGGATGCCCCGGTCACGCGGCCCGTCTTCCTGCCCGGCTACGTGGCGTGGGAGCATCGGCTCGGCCACCACGATCCGCTGACCGACGTCTTCAGCTTGGGGATGATCCTGGCCAGCCTGGCGTGCGGGCTCGATTTCCACGAGCCTGACGACCTGAAGCGGTTCGTTTCGGGCCGTCGCAACCTGTTCGCGATCCATGCGGAGCTTCACCCGGTTCTGGCGCGGGCCATCTTCCGCATGACCGAGTTGGACCGGCATCGCCGCGCTCAGGACCTGGCGGCGCTGCTCAATCACCTGGAGAACTATCGCGACCAGGACGTCGACTTCGAGTTCGATCTTGCCCGCACCGACGGATTCGATCGGAAGGACAGCCGCGGCAAGCAGTCGGTGGTGCTGGGCAAGCTGAAGGAGCGGCTGTTCGAGCTTTCACGTCGCAACCGGCTGCTGCACTTCCGGCCGACCATGCACACGGTGAACCTGACGCACGGGTCGATCCCGCTGTCGTTCGATATCAAGAACATCCGGCCGGACCAGATCCTGGTATGGAACAAGGACCTGGCGGCGGCCGTGTGCGGCGGCAAGCCGGTATCGCTCAACAAGTACCTGAACTTCGCCGAGGCCGTCTACCTTCCGAGCGTGCTGGACCGGATTATCGCCGAGGCGCGGCGCGATCGGGCCGAGTTCGGTTTTGCCCAGCTCCGGCTGGTGGTTTGCATGCTGCACTGGTCGAACTTGAAGGAGAAGCCGGTCGAGCGGTTCGAGTCGCCTCTGGTGCTGCTGCCGGTGGAGGTGAAAAAGAAGAAGGGGATCCGCGATACCTACACGCTCGAAGCACCGTCGACCGAAGCCGAGATCAATCCGGTGGTCCGGCATCAGTTCAAGTTGATCTACGACGTCGACCTGCCGGAACGGATCGATCTTTCGCACGCCGGCATCGACCGGTTCTACGAGAAATTGCAGGCGAGGATCGAGGCGAGCGAGTCGGCCGTGACGTTGAACAAGGTGGAGCGTCCGCGGGTCGCGTTGATCTACGACAAGGCCCGGCGCAAACTGGACCAGTATCAGCGCCGGGCACGGCTGGCCGGTCGCGGCGTTCGCAGCTTCCTGGACCTCGACTACAGTTACGACCCGGCAAACTACCACCCGCTGGGCATCAAGCTGTTCTCGGCGAAGGTCCGGCCGCCGGCCACGCATTTGCGGGAGATCATCGAAGAGCGGCCGCGCCCGCGGACGTTCGCCGTTCCGTCCGACGAACCGCCCGCGGTGGAGAAGGAGCGAGTGCTCTACGGCATCGGGGGGGCTGGCGAGGAGAACCCGTACGTTTGGAGCTTCGACCTGTGCAGCGTGACGCTGGGGAACTTCAAGTATCGCAAGATGTCGCTGGTGCGCGACTACGAGTCCCTGCTGGAGGAGCAGCCGGCGAACCCGGCGTTCGAGGCCACGTTCTCGCTCGTTCCCCGCCCGGTGGATCGGGACCTGCCGGCCTCGCCCCCGCTGGCGGAGCGATACGACGTGGTGCCGTGCGATCCGACGCAGGCGAGCGCCATTGAGGAGGCTCGCGCCGGCCGCAGCTACATCATTCAGGGTCCGCCCGGCACGGGCAAGTCGCAAACCATCACGAACCTGATTGCCGACTACGTCGCGCGGGGCAAGCGGGTGCTGTTCGTGTGCGAGAAGCGGGCGGCCATCGACGTCGTCTTCGCACGCCTGCGGCAGTGCAATATGGCCGATCTCTGCTGCCTGATCCATGACTCCCAGACGGACAAGAAAGAGTTCGTCATGGATCTGAAGCAGACGTACGAGCGCATCGGGGAGGAGTCGAAGGGTGAGCAAGAGGACGGCCGGAGCCGCAAGAACTTGCTGAAACGGCTGGGCAACGAGCTTCGACCGCTGGAGCAGTTTGACGCAGCCATGCAGGCGGCGCCGGACGGAGTGGGCATGTCGCTTCGGGGGCTGCTGGCCCGGTGCGTGGCGCTTCGCTCGCTTCGGCCCGACCTGTCGCCCGTGGAGCGAGAACGGCTGCCCAGCTACGCGCAGTGGCGCGAGCACCGGGAGGACATTGAGGCGCTCGACGCTTCCGTGCGAGACCTGTGCGACGAAGGCATCCTGTCGCGTCATCCGTTGCGCCTGCTTTCGTCCCGGCTGGTTCAGGTCGATCGTCCGATGGAGCTTGTCCTCCGCGCCATGGAGGTGGCCCAGCGCGAGCTGCCTCGCTTGGAGCAGCAGCTTGGCCGGTGCGGCGTCCCGCGCGAGCATTGGGAAACACTCGCCTGTGCCCGCGCCCTGGTAGACTACGCCCGGCAGGCGTTGCCGCTGGTGCAAGGCGGCCATCTGTCGCTGTTGGACCGGCAAGCCGCGTGCGCGGGCAAACTGGCGCGGGCGTTTCGGAAACTCGAGACGGCGCGCGAGGCCCTGGCCGAGGCACGCAGTTCAACCCGCAAGTGGCGGCAGAAGCTCCCTCGCGACGAGGTTCCCATTGCCCTGGAGCAGGCACGCCTGTTCGAGCGAAGTCTTCTGCCCTGGCTGAAGTTGGACTGGTGGCGGCTGCGGGCCGTACTGCGACGCTGCTACGACTTCGCCTCGCATTCCGTGCCTCCGAGTTGGTCCCTGGTGCTCGCCGCGCTCGAGCGCGAATACGCCGCGCTCGACAAGCTGAACCGGCAGTACGAGGCGATTGGGGCGGCGTTCAAGGTGCATGATGACGTGGAGGCATGGGTGGAACTCGTTGCCGGCCTGCAGGCGGCCCTTCCCGGCCTTCCGGAGGGCCTGGCCCGCGTTCACCAGTCGCTGCTGCACTCCGATCGGGCGGAGCGGATCGTCAAGAAGGTGGCGAAGGCCGGCGAGTCGCTCGACAGCCTGACCGCCGAACTGGATAAGGTTGCGGACCATTATGATGGGTGCTCGCTCGATCGGCTTTTGGAGGAATTGGCGGCCTTGAGCGACCACGTGGACGAACTGCCGGCCTATCTTCAGTGTCTTTCCGAGTGTTCCAACCTGCCGGACCCGCTAGCCACGGCCCTGCGAACCATGCCGCTTTCGGTGGAGCGCCTTGAGGCGGCGGCCGCGGACCGTGCCTGGCAGGAGAGCCTTCGGACGCATCGGGAGTTGGCCCGTTTTTCCGCCGCGGTGAGGCAGCGGCACGTCGACCGGTTGGAGCGGCTCTACGGGCGATGGCTGAAGGCGAACGCCCGCGAGGTCCGTCGCCGAGCGCAGGGCCGGTTGCTGGAGAATCTTCGCATGTCGAGCTTGCCGGCATCGCAGCTTACGGCCGAGCAAAGCGAACTGAAGCGGCGATATGCCCGAGGGCGGCGGGAGCTGGAGCATGAGTTCGGCAAGTCGATGCGGTACAAATCGATCCGCGACCTGGTGGCCGGCGATTCGGGCGAGCTGGTCAAGGACCTCAAGCCGGTCTGGCTGATGAGTCCGCTGAGCGTCTCCGATACGCTGCCGCTGGATACGTCGTATTTCGACGTGGTCATCTTCGACGAGGCCAGCCAGATCACGCTTGAGGAGGCGGTGCCCTCCATCTTCCGCGCGTGCCAAGCGATTGTCGTGGGCGACGAGATGCAGCTTCCGCCCACCGACTTCTTTTCCGCCAAGCGGGACGGCGAGGATGAGGAGGATCTGCTCATTGAGGAAAAAGGCGAGCTGGTCCAGTACGATCTGGGCAGTGACAGCTTTCTGAACCACGCGGCGCGGAACCTGGCGTCCACCATGCTGGGCTGGCACTACCGCAGCCGGAGCGAGTCACTCATCAGCTTCTCGAACTGGGCCTTCTACGACGGGCGTCTACTGACCGTCCCGGAGGAGCATCTGCTCGCGCCAGGCGGCCAGCCGCCTCTGCTTGCCAAGACCGCCGAAGACGCGGTGGGCGGGGCCGCGGAGCTGCTCAATCGCCCGCTGAGCTTCCACTTCATGGAACACGGCATCTACGACAAGCGGCGAAACCGGGCCGAGGCCGACTACATCGCGCACCTCGTTCGCGAGCTATTACTGACGCGGAGCCGGCTGAGCATCGGCGTGGTGGCGTTCTCCGAGGCGCAGCAGGGTGAAATTGAAGGCGCGCTGGACCGGCTTGCCCAGGCCGATTCCGTCTTTCGGCAGGCGCTCGACGCTGAGTTGGAACACGAGATCGACGGCCAGTTCGTCGGCCTGCTGGTGAAGAACCTGGAGAACATCCAGGGCGACGAACGCGACATCATCCTGCTGAGCGTCTGCTACGGGTACGGCCCAAACGGCAAGATGCTGATGAACTTCGGGCCCATCAACCGAAGCGGCGGCGAGAAGCGGCTGAACGTGGCCTTTTCTCGCGCAAAGCACCACATGGCCGTGGTCAGCTCCATTCGTCATGCTGATATTACCAACGAGTACAACGACGGGGCGAATTGTCTGAAGAACTACCTTCGTTATGCCGAAGCCGCCTCCGGGGGCGATCCGAAAACGGTTCGCCGCGTGCTGCAAGGCATGTCTCGCTGGCGCGAGACGGCGGCCGACGAGGCAACCGACCACGACGCCCCAGTGGCCGAACAGCTTGCCCAGGCGCTGGTCGAGCGGGGATTCGTGGTCGATCGGGCGGTCGGCCAGTCGCATTTCCGCTGCGATCTGGCCGTCTACCGAAAAGGGGACGCCCGCTACCGGCTGGCCATCCTGCTGGACAACCGCGCCTACTATGAGCAATCGGAGTTACTCGAACGCGACATGATGCGCCCCAAGCTGCTTCGCGACTTTGGCTGGCAGGTAGCATTCGTCCTGGCCAAGGACTGGTATGACAACCGCACCGAAGTGCTCGACCATCTGGTGCGTCGGTTGGAAGGAGACTCGAAACAGGACCTCCAATCGTAGTGCCTGCGCCGGAACCGCTCAACCTGCCGCGTAACCGTTCACAGGGCGGCAGGGCCGCCAACCAATGCGAGCTTCCGCTCGGAGCCAAGGCCATGACT
>CAYPWB010000294.1:0-7979 GCA_964414315.1 uncultured Planctomycetaceae bacterium
GCGTTTCATGGCTACACTCCTGATCGTGTAAGGGCGATGCCGCCATTCTACTCGCCTGGTGCGGTGTCGGGCAGTCGGCCGGCAGAACTTGCACCGTGTCGAGGTCGATGATCAAATGGGCAGCGTGCACCGCCAGCGTAGCAGCCTTCGCGGAGCGGGACAACCGAGGGCTCGTAACAGTCGCCATGGCGGGCAGTTGAAAAGGAACAGCGCCATGCGTGTCAATCGCCGCCAGCGGACCCGATCGGCTGTGGTTTTGTGCGGCTGCGCCGCAGTGCCCGCGCTGGCACGCGCCCACGCAAGCGACGCACCCGGGCTGGAGGAACTTAACCGGGCTGCGGCGGCCCCGGGGTTGCCGTCGGACTTAACGGCGGCGCCCTCAATGTGCCGGTCGGCCCCGGGTTGGGTATCGCCGCCGACGTCGCACGCGACGCCAAACCGTTCGGGTAGTCATTCGCGGGAAACTGCCTCGAAAACCGCCCTGCCAGTGCGCTCGCCTACGGCTGAGAATCTTCGACACGGAAGAAGAACGTTCCGCTGTGGCCGCGGGTAGCCGGTTCGTACATCAACTCCACCTCGGCCGGCGGCACGGCGTACTGGCCGGCCAACTCGGTGTGGAACACGCAGCGGTTGACGATTTGCGAGCCGGTTTCCTCGTGATGCCAAACGACGCCCGCCGTCTTGTCTTCCCGAAGTGCGTAGCTGGTAGACGACTGATTGAAGCGAGAGTCGGTTTCCGGCAGGATTTCGCAGCAGGAAGGCTTGGGATTTTCCACCAGCACGTAACGCATCGGCCGGCCCTCCTGATCCGACGTGGTGACGGCGGCGGCCAGGTACGAGCCGCGCGGCACGGCGTCGCCGGGCTGAATCTCGCGAACCTGCTGCCCATCCGGACCCAGCAGGAAGAATTGGCGCCGGACGGCCAGCCCGCTTTGCATGGGCGGAATGTCGCGCCCCGTTTTCCAGTAGCGGAAGACGGCCCGGTACATTGCCCCGGGCGCATGCCCTTCGAAGCGCAGCACGTTCTCGCCGTGCCGCAGCGACATACCGGGAACCTGCACCACCGGCCGCGTGCCGGGGTGGAGGGCTGCCACGTGCGGCTTTCCTCCGCCGATGGAAACGCGCAGGGTTCCCGGCTTACCCACCTGGTGGTCTTGTGTTGCCATGTAGTCGCACAAGGCGTATAGAATCATCGCCGTGGCCTTGGTCGAGTTCCAGCGGTCTCCCTGTTTGGTTCGGGCGAAGTAGGCGAGAACGTCGGGAATCAATTCATCCTCGGGATCATGCGCGACCAGGGCTTTCAGGGCGGCGGCGGTGATTTCCAGCGGATCGGCACCCCAGCGGGAGAAGTCGGCCGTGGTCCAATAGGCCTCTCCGTCGGAACGCCGCGCCCGTGCGGCCAGCCCGGCGGCAAGCTGGTCGGCCAGTTCCCGCTTCCCCTGGCCGAGGGCCATCTCGAGCGACAGAGCCAGCGAGTAATCGCTCAAGCGGTTCGCTTCGAGTTGGCTGCCGACGGCCTCCCACACGGCGTCGGGCACCGCGTGGCGATGGGAATAGACGTACGCGCAATAGATGCGGTCGGCCGACTGGTCCTCGCCCATCGCGTCGATGAAATGCCGCAGCCGGGCAAGGCCCTGCTCGACCGCCTCATCCTGCGGCACGGCGTAGCCTGCGGCCTCGGCCTCCAGCAGCCCGTACAGCGCGTAGGGAGTCATCATCTCGTGCGTTTGACCCTTCTGCTGCCAGGCCCAGCCGCCGTCGGGCTGCTGCAACTCCAGAAGCCGCTTGATGCCGGCCTCGACCACGCCGGGCAGCTTCTTCTCCAACTCCGGGTCGCGGATGTCTGCGCGACGAAGCGTCTGCGCCACCTTGATCGCGGGCAGGAAACGGCTCATGGTTTGTTCCACGCAGCCGTGCGGATACTCGACCAGGTAGCCGAGCGACTGCACGAGGTCGTCGGCCAGAGACGGCACGAGCACGATTTCCAGCGACGCCTGTTCGAGCCGGGCCTCGTTGGGCACCTTCAGCACCGCCGTGCCCTTGCACTCGCCGCTGAGCGTAACGGCCTGCTCGGCCATTAGCGGGCTGACCGGCAAGCGTTTGAGCGAGGCGTCGGAGCCGGCCGAGCACCGGGCCGTCATCAGTAGCTGCGCGAAGCCCGCTTCCTTGGGCTCGAACGTCCAGTACACCGGGGCCTGTTCTCCCGCCGGCACCCGCACACACAACTGCTTGGGCGTATGGACGACGCCGTTGTCGACTTTGAGCGCCACGTCGATCTCCTGCTCCTCGTCCGTACGGTTATGGACGGTGGCGAACAGTTCCACGTGGTCGCCCACGGTGAAAATTCGCGGCACCAGGGGCCACACCATCACCGGTTTGTAGGTACGGAAGCTCGACTTTGCCTGGCCGACGTGCATTTTCCGTGAAACAGCCGTGACCGCCACGCGCCAGTTCGTCAGCGAGTCGGGCAGTTTGAAGCGAACCGTCGCTTTGCCGTCGGCTCCGGTGCGCACCCGTGCGTTCCAGTAAGCCGCGTCGGAGAAATCGCGGCGTACGGCCACGCCCGGCGCGTCGGCGTCGATCAGCGCGATCGGTTCGGCTACGGCGGACGGCAGGTGCGAGATGAACGCCTGGCCCGAAACCATCATGTCGGAGTACATCGCATTGGCGCTTGCCGAAAAATGGCTGTCGCCCCGGGCCCGCCCACCGATGTACCGGTTCGGCATCCACTGCTGCCCAAAATGCTGTATCCCAGAGGCCAGTTCCGCCGTATGTTGCGGATGGTATTCGGCCACGAGGGCCGGCCCGTTGCTGGGCAGGAACACGTCGAGTCGCCACCCGTCGCGTTCCGCGGCGAGCACGTCGAACAGTCGGGCGGGCGCCGCTTCCTCGGCGGCGGCATCGAACCGGTGATACCAGTGACGGCCGAAATATGCAGCATGGCGCGGGTCGGCGCCGGCCTCGATTCCGGCCAGGTGCAGCAGGACGACGATATCCTCGCAATTCGCGATGCGGCTGCCGCGATAATTCGCCACGGTGCGGCGGATCGCTTCTTCCCGGGGCGTCTCGGACGTCTTCGGCGCCTCGGAAAGCGTCTTCTCCGCGCGCTCGACGAGTTCCTTCAATGTGACCCCGGCCAACCGGGCACGCAAATGCTCCCGCCCGGCTGTGTGCAGAGCCCGCTCGTCGGCCAGGTAGAATTGGCGGGGATCGACGGAGCGGTCGGCCGAGACCCCGAGCAGCGACTGGTCGTACACCGACACGACCAGATCGACCGGCTCGCGGCGGTTTACTTCGAGGTCAAGCTGCACCTCCTCGCCCGGCGAGTAAACCTCCTTGGTTTCGACGCCAACCGTCAGAATTCGTTCGCGCGGCACCACGCGAATGGGCTGCGCGGCGGCGTGCACTCGGCCGTTGGCGTCGAGGCAGAATGCCTCCACGCTGCACCCGTAGCGCAAGCCCTTGGGCAGGCGCTCTTCGATTTGCACGGCAGTGCCGTCCAATCGGTACGGGCGCCAGAAGCGCACGCCGCGCGAGTCGCGCACGCACAGGAGCACCCGGGCCCCGGTGAAGTGGCTTTCGATACCGCCGGTGAGCGCATCGCCTGAAGGAATGACGTCGCGATCAAGCTGGAGGGTCAGTCCAGGCAGTGCGTCGGCCGGCCGAACGACGAGGCCGGCCTCGCCGACAAGCTTGCTGCCATCGTCGGTCTCGACCATGCCGACGAGCTTGTAGGCACCGGGCCGGTCGAGCGAGAGCACCGCTTCACCTGCCCGCGCTACCGTAGCGGTTGCCAGCTTCCGGACGACTGTGGTGGTGGGCGCCGCGCGCAATTGCCAATAGCGCGGGTGCACCGCATGGGCCGCGCGAGGATAAGGGCGCGCGCTACGCATCATGAACTGAGCCCCCATGAACTGGTCGGCTTGGAACTGCATGCCGGGCATAGCGCCGAGTTGCCCCAAAGCGCCATGGGTATCGTTCAGAGGGATGCCCGACCAGCAGGTCAAACGCATCGCCATGACGGCCGCATCGAGCTGGCGCGGATCGAGCTTTCCATCGCGCGGGGCAAGACGCACGCAGATCGGCTCGCCCGGCGTGAATGACTGCTTCGGCAACTGCAGTTCCAGCCCCGGCTCGGTGCCGTGGCTCTGCAGCGGAATACGGCGAGCTGCTCGCTGTTCGTGGCCGTTGTAGTCGACCAGCACGCCCTCGACCAGCACGGCGCAGTGACCATCGAGCCAGGCGGCGTCGAGGTCGAGGGCATGCTCCGCGTAACCCTGGGCGTCGAGGGTGAGGTCGGCCTCGCGCTGGGCGAGGACGACCGGCCCGGTCTCGCGCGCAGCCCATGGCGGCAAGTGGCCCGCCTTCCAGAGAAGCTGCCGCTCCTCGGAGAGGGCCGTGGGATCGAATCGCCACTCCGACGCCGGATCGTGATAGACGAAGGCTCGGGCGTCCAGGGGAAACTCGCGGCCGGCCGGACCCGGGCGAACCACCTGGGCCGTAAACCGCACACTCGAGCCCGGAACCGGCTGTTCCAAGAAGTCGAGTGCCTGGAACGTGAGCTGCAATTGCGGGCCGTCCAGCTTGCTGTCGATCTTCAGCCGCACCTTCGCCTTGCGGAACTCAGCCAACGTCACTTCGGCCGAGCCGGCGAAGCCTTCGATGCCCAAGTCGTAAACGTCGAGCGGATCGGCTGCGGTAAACTCATACTGACCGGTGAGGCGACCGAAATCGTCGGCAACGAGTTTCATGACGGCGGCCGCCGTCTTCTTCCTGCGCGAAACGAGGCGCACTCCCACCTCGCGCCCCGCCAGCGGCACGAACTCGCCCGAGGCGTCGGGCTCGCGCAGCAGCGCGGCGAAGTGCAGCGTTTGCAGCGGCCGATACGCCGTGCGTTCGACAATGAACAGCGCCGTTGGCCGCGAGGGCGCTCGGGGGTGGAGTGTTTCAGTTCGCTCGAGGCCGGCCACGGAAAAGGTAACCGTCGCCGGCTTCTTCAACTTGTAGTGCCAGGTGAACGTGTTGTCGTGCTGGACAATCACCGTTTCGTGTCGGTCGTCCGTTGCAACGGCAACCTCGCGCCCCGTGAAGCTTTCGTCGGCGGAAATCCAGCCCAGCACTTTCCGCTCGTCGACCACCAGGCACAGACCCGGGGCATGCGCGGAAGACTGGACACTTTGCGGCTTGGCTTCGTCGGGCTGTGCGGCGGCCGGCTTCGCGCGTGCAGATACCTGCGAGGACATTGGCCCTTGCATTGCCGTGGTCGAGGCCGGCAAGCGGTTGCGGTGGCCGCGCGCCCCGTCGGCCGCAGTGACGCCCGCGGCGAGGGCGGCAAGAAGGAGCAGGGAAACAGCAGGTCGGAATTGGATGGATTTGGGCATGGTGGCCTCCTTTCGTTAACCGCCATTCTAGCGAATCCCAGCCTTTCGAACGGTAACGGGCATGTAACAACCGAACGTGAACATGCGAGCCCTATCGGATTCAAATGTTGGATTGATCGTCCGCCACGCCCCAAAGATAAACTCCAGAAGCGGCACTTGCCTCGCCGGAAGCGGGCCGGTTTAATGTAGGGAAGGGAGCTTGCCATCCTCCAAATCTGCACAAGGAGGCTTTCCAATGAAACGTCGCACGTTCTTGCAGCAGGCCGGTGCGGTCCTCACCGGCACGACCGTGGCAGCGGCTGCGGAAGGCGAGCAGCCGCACCCGAAAGGCAAAACGCAACAAACGCAGCGGCCGACGGTGGTGCTCACCTCGCCCGAAAGCCGGCTTGGCAAGGCACTCGCAGCCGCGCTGGGCAAGCAGTACACACTTCGCCTTGCCGACGGGCCGCTGTTCCGCGATGAGAACGGTGCTTTGGAGCGTCTGCTGGAGGACGTCGACGCAATCGTCCACCTCTCCCAACCGGCCGATGCCGAAAGCGCTTCCGACTTGCTCGACCGGCGCGGGCGCGGAACCTACGACCTGCTGACCGTCGCCGCGGCCAAGGGAGTGGGGCTGGTCGTGTACCTCAGTTCGCTTGAGATCATGGCGGGGTACGACCCGAGTTTCCAAGTGGCGGAAGACTGGCGCCCCGTACCCACGCCGCAGCCCGAGCAGCTCTCGCACTACCTGGCCGAATGTGCTTGCCGCGAGTTCGCCCGTGAGCGGAAGCTTCGGGCAATCGTGCTGCGGCTGGGCGAAGTGGTTCCGGTGGAGGCACTGCATGCGAATCCCGCCGAGCCGCCCTGGGTAGCGCAAACCGACGCCGTCGCGGCAGTCCGCCTGGCGCTCGAAACGCAACTTGGCGAAAGCGGCGCGGCAATGCCCTCATGGAACGTTCTGCACATCGCGGCCGACGTGCCCGGCGGCCGCTTCCCTGTTGCCCGTGCCAAACGGATGTTGGGCTACCAGCCGCAGGTTCACCCAACGTCCTAAGGGAGGCTTCCTCATGAACATTTTGTTGATCGGCGCCAATGGGTTCTTCGGTCCTCATGTCGTCAAGGAGTTGGCGCCTCGCCATCGCCTGCGAATAACCGACGTGCAGCCCGCCCCGGCAGACATCCGCCGACAGTTTCCCGACCACGAGTATTTCGATCTCGACGTCACCTCGCAGGAGCAGGTTGCGCAGGGCGCCGAGGGAATGGACGCCATCGTGAACCTGGCGGTTGTCCGGCACCATCCGGCGTTGGCTTTCCAGGTGAACGCGCTAGGCTGCTATCACATCATGCGGGCAGCGGTGGAGCATGGCATCCGCCGGGTGATCAACACCGGCCCGCATTTCACCGTGGCCGGTCCGAGCTACGAGCAATTCGATTTCGGCATTGCGCCGGACGTTCCGCCGCAGCCGGGCACCGGGCTGTATCCGATCACCAAATCGCTCGGGCAGGAAGTGTGCCGCCTGTTCACCGAGCATCACGACGTTTACGTGCAGGACCTGCTGTTGTACAGCCTGCGCGAAGAAGACGAACTGATGCCGGGCCGCGGCGGTGTGCCTTTTGTGGTCACGTGGCCCGACGCCGCCCGAGCCGTACGCCTCGCCCTGGAGATTGACTCGGCCGACCTGCCGTCGAGATGCGAGGTGTTCTTCATCTTCGGCGACATTCCGCAGCAGCGATTCCTCAACGACAAGGCGAAACGCATCCTCGGTTTCCAGCCCGAAGGGAACGTGGCCCTGCTTTGGAAGCGGCCCGGCGTCGTGGAGAATTGATCCGTATTACTTCTTCAGGGCTTCCAAGACAACCCGTGCGACCTCGGCGCCGAGCACTTTCGAGCCCTCGGGGGTGTAGTGGACGTCGCGAGGGCGCTGAATGTCGGACAGGCGCGGAAGGGCGAACGCGTATAAATTGTTGATGGGCACGTTGTGCGCCTCCATGACCTTCCGGGCGACGGCATTATAGGCCGGCACATCCTCCGGCACCCGCCTCGCGGCGCCCTCGGGAACCGGCGTGGTACTGCACCAAACGAGCTTGGCGCCCGTTCTCTTGAGACGTTGGACGAGTTGGTCGAGGTTCGTTTCGTACTTGTCGATGGGAACCTGGGGCTCGCCGGTGTCGCGGCGCAGATCGTGCAGCCCCCAGTTGAAGTGGATCAGATCCCACTTGCCGTCGCCCAGCCATTGGTCAAGCTGCTCCAGGCCGCGAATGGTCGGCCCGCAATTCGTCGGCGCCCGATGGACGTTCGCCTTACCGGCCAGGGCATCGCGCACGGCCATCGTATAGCCGATGGAAATCGAGTCGCCGATGAGCAACACCCGCGGAAGGCCGGGAGCGTCGGAAACCGGCGTGAACGGCCCCGTCCGCGCTTGCGGCTGCGACTGCGCGAGGGTTGCGCCGAAGACAACGGCGAGAAACACAACGGACTGAATGCACAAAGGGCGGCGTGAAGATGTATCCCAGAGACGCATGGTTGAACTCCTTCGGTTAGTCACGTGCCAACACAGAACCGGCTGAAAACCCGGTCGAGTACATCGTCAGTATAGACGGTGCCGACGAGTTTTCCAA
>CAYPWB010000295.1:0-7973 GCA_964414315.1 uncultured Planctomycetaceae bacterium
CGAGCCTTAGGGCTGAAAAGGCCCTGGAAATCCGCTGCTTTACACCGAGGGGGTCGGCGGTTCGAGCCCGTCATCGCCCACTAGACTTAAACCTTGCCGAATCCTGGACTTAGGATACCTTCCGGCGGTCGGAAGTGCGGCCTGAAAGAAAGCAAGAATTCGGACAGTCCTGTCCGAATTCGTCCTTCAGGAGCACCATCTGATGGCAAAGACTGTCCGGAAAACTGTCCGTTCCAAATCGACCCGCGTCCCCAGGTAACGACAGCACAGCAGCGGTCATGCGTTCGTCGAAATCCGCCGCCGACGCATCTACGTGGGCGAATATGGGGCCGAAGCAAGCCTTCATCGCTATGCCCAGGAGCGGGAGCAGTTCGGCATTCGCGAGCGGGCGAGCCGCCCCACCGAAAAGGCTACCGGCCACTGTACGGCCGTGGAATTGGCTGCCAACGACGTCGACTACGCCAAGCAGTATTACTCGAAGGCCCGCCGTCGCCTGCCGCTCCACCAGTACTTGATAGACGGCCTCGAACATCGGCTCGATTTGGCGCAGGCCGTCGGTGATGGTGCCGGGCGGCAAAGGCAATGCGTGCAACGCAACGCGTGGATTGCACGCTCCAGCGAATGGTGAAGATACAACTTCTCCAGCAACAGGCGGCCCCAATGGTCCATTACGATCCGTCAGTTTGCTATTGTCCGCCTCGGATAGACGAAACGCTTTCGTCCTTGACAGTTCAGGCGGTCCGACCAGCGACTGGAGCCGGTGCCTGCCGATACAGGCCATTGGGGCTACTTGGATGGTGGATCGGCGCGTTTGACAGCAGGACGATTGGCTCAGTCGGCTAAAGGTCGGACCTTCATGTCCTTCCATCGAATCCAGCCGTCGCCGGTGTGCATCTGCAAGGCGATCTTGCCGAACCGTACCGGGCCCATCTCCTGGCTTTCGGCCACTGTGACACCGTTGACACGAACGACGCAGTGGTTCTCCCTGAGGAATACCTGCATCAACACCCACTCGCCCGGCTGAAATGGCATCCGTTCGGCTCGGACGCGGCCGTAGATGCTGCCTGTCGGGTCGTTGCTGTCGGGAATGTCTTCGATCTGAATTTCGAAGCCGCGTTCGGCCCCGGTCTTCCAGCGAAAGAAGATGCCACCGTTGGCCAGGGGGGAACTCCTGACGTACGTCTGGAATTCGCAATTGCGGAACTCGGCGTTGCTGATCAGGTAGCCGTGGCCCTGCTCGCCGAGCAGTTCCCCACGGGCGGCGCTCCATTTCGCGGTACACTTCTCGCTTACGCTCCATCCCCCGAGATCGTTACCGGGGAGAAGCGGTTGCCACTGTTCGCGAACCCGGTCGGGCAAGCGTTTGATCCTCACGTTGCGGAACTGCACCGGTTTGCCGCGGTCTTGCAGCCCGATATGCCCCAGGCGAAGCCGGTGGCGGAGGGATTCATGCTCCTCGACGTTGAGATCGTGAATGACCGTCCCGTTGAGGCGCACTTGCAGCTTCGGCCAATCCATGATGACTTCGAGTTGGTCGAACTCTTCATCGCGGTAGTGCCGGGCGGCACTCGCCAGCGGCGCGACGGCATCGAAGATCGCGCCCGTCGAATGCCGTCGCAGACCACCGGGCCCGCCGATCTGCACCTCGAACCCCACGTGAGAGATTCGGCCGTGAATCGGCGCGTGGAAGAAGACGCCGCTCTCGGCCCCGTAAAGCGTTTTGTATTCGAGCCGCAGAACAAAGTTTTCGAAAACCTCTTCGGTGCGCAGCCAGGTCGGCCAGTTGCCTGATCCGTTGCATACCAGCATTCCGTCCTTGACCTCGAAGCCGGCCTGCCCTTCCTTGACCCAGCCGGTAAAGTCCCTGCCGTTGAACAGCGGCTCGAACCCCTCCTCGCGGTGATCGGAGTGGCCGTCCTGCGGTGGTGCTGCGGGCGCGTGCTTGTCGCGCAGCCGCTGCCAGTAGTCCCTCCAATACTCGTCGTAGTAGTCGTTCGCCGCTTCCTGGATATGCTCGGGGTCTTCTGCCTTGGGCGTCCTGTCCGGGTCGTAGCCGCTCAGGTGTTCCTTGCCGGCACGATGGCGCGGTGAGATGAACCGCCACGCCGAATCCCCCAACACGTCTTCGCACAGCCTGGCCAGCTCCGGATCGTAGTCCTTCAGTTGTTCACGGGTGTGGATATGGTTATGGTCGTGGTCCATCGTGCGGTTGGTATCGTACCAACTTTGCACGCCTTCGGCCCAGTATTCCGATCGGTTCTTTCCGGCGTAGCACTCCTTGGGGCCGCCGAAGACGATCAGCACCTTGTTGTCCTTGGTGACCTTAACTTTCGAGTGAGCCGGCTTGCCGTCCACGAGGATGTCGCCGTTGTCGAGGCACGCTTCGAGCAGCTCGGGCGACTCGCCCGGAAAGGCGGCGACGAGCGCATCGAGCAAGGCGACCGGAGTCTCGCTCTTGACGCGACGGAAACGCTGGGCCGCGCGGCCGTCGTTCCACAGCCCTTTTTCCCTTGCCTGGCGGTAGGCCTCGGTCAGGCGTTCCTGCAACTCCTCGTCGAACCCGGCGCCGTGAATGACGTGCCCGAATTCGTGGACAAGAATACTTTCCAGTTGCATGCCCCCTTCGTACTCAAGCAGGTCTTCCTCGGCAAAGACAACAAGGGGCCGGCCGCCTTCCCAGCTCAGAAACCCGCGGCGACGCCAGTTGTAGAAGTCGAGTTCCTTGCCGGTCTTGTCGGTGGTGAACTGGGGCAGGTTGGAAGTCAGTTCCTCGTGGCCTATGAGGATGCACAACACCCCGCGATCCCGGATGCGCTGGGCAACCTGCGGGTCGATGCTGTTCATGATCGTGTCGAACTGGTACGCCGCTTCCAGGTGGGCGTGGTCCGGGACGCGCTGCGACGTGGCGATCAAGATTCCCTGAACCCGCGTGCATTTCTTGTAGAAAGAGCGGTCCAGGCCGTACTCCTCGGCTTCCGCCTTGCTGAGCGGTCGAACCTCGCAAGCGGCTGCAGACGGTCCGACGAGCGCGGCGATCGCCAGCAGAAAAGACCTTAAGGCAACGGACTCGGGGCCACGACGATGATGTCTCATTGAACTCTCCAACGTGTTGTCGGCGACCACTGCCCCCCTCAACCAAGCGCCCTTGGAAGCCTGCCTGAGAGAGCACGGGATTAACTCGAAACCTTACGACGATTTCCGGGCATGCCGAGGGGAATCGCCACGATTTCCTTGGCCCGATGCGCGGGGAAGGTCAAGTCCGTTCCAAGATACAACAAGAGCTTCAACGACGCAAGCGGCGGAGCGCGCGCCTCGATGCGGCGCAGGCCAAACACTGCGAAGGCTGGCGCACGTGGACCGTCTATCCCCTCACCGACGCCGACACCAAGTTGCCCCACTACTTGACCAACCAGGCCGGCCAGAAGTACGATCGGTTCCGCTGGGCGCGAGACGGGGTGCTCTCGGTGCTCCTGGTGATCCAACGCGACGGACAAAACCAGTACGTGATTCGCGATTACGTGTTAGCGCGTCCCGGGGAAGACGCCGAAACGCGACGTGCTGACCCGCCTGCCGGTGCTGCTACCAGTCGCGAGCCGCGGAGGGCTTCTTCCAACGCTGCCGTGCCTCCGGTTGGGTGAAAAACTCCTGCGAATCGGCCCGCAGAGGCCCCTGACTTGCCGCAACTGGGCACCCAAGAAGCCGGGAATTTGCCAACTCCACGGGCCAAGCGTGTCGGTCGCGGAGAAACTGGGGACCATTGCTGCGGGATTACAGCACGAAATGGCGAGGGCATAAATCTCGGGTGGGCGACGAACACCAGCCGCTTTTCGCTCCGGTACAGCAACGAGATGACAATCGCCGCGGTGGTTCGCGATTCGACGAAGTCGAGTTGCACCTCCGCATCGCTCGTGGCCGACTCTTGCGAGCGGTACACGGTGCGGGGGCCGGCGCAGGAGTTGGCAAACAGCCAACCATGAACCCGCCGGGGCAAGCCCGGCAGGGAAATGCACGACGCAAGTGTCGTCTCCAGCGCAGAATCACTTAATCGTACTTGCCAGACAATGTTGTCGCACACGACGGCCACCGGAGCAGCCAGCCGGCCGAGTTCGACCAGGCTGGGGAGCCGACGTTCGTCGTCGAAGCCACGTTCCGGGCGACCTGCCGATTGTGCCCTTCCAGCACGGAGTAACGCACCCGGTGTGCGCCTGACGCAAGGAACCTTTTCCCTTACAGCCGCATGGTTACACAGGGCGGCAGGGCCGCCAACCAATGCGAGCTTCCGCTCGAAGCTAAGGCCGTGACTGCGTCAAGAAGTTCACGCTGTTTCGGGTAAGTAGCCCAGGCCGCGCCGTACGGCCGCAAGCCCGGTTCCAGGCGGCCGCAGCGTCCGGCTGACATCCCCGGCGGAGTGCCTTGCGGCCCCCTGCGTGAGAATGCACGGCACGATTCCCCGCCTCGCCCGTTTGCAATCCACGACAACCACGCGTAAAAAGAAGGGATCATGCACCTGCTCACCGAAGAACACATTCTGACCTTTCTGCTGCAAATGGGTCTGCTGCTGGGTCTGGCGCGTCTGCTGGGAGAGGTCTTCCGGCGCTTCGGACAGCCCAGCATTAGCGCGGAGATTCTCGTCGGGATTTTCTTTGGTCCCAGCGTTTTGGGCCGCATTGCCCCGGAACTCCAGGTCCGTCTCTTTCCCACGGATCCCATTCAGCAGAAAATGCTGGGCACCCTCGCCTGGCTGGGCATCCTCTTCTTTCTTCTCAAAGCGGGACTGGAAACCAATTTCGCCACGGCATGGCGTCAGCGAGGCAAGGCGGTCGCCTTGTCTTTCACGGATCTCACCGTGCCCATGCTCATCGCCTTCATACCGACCTGGTTCCTGCCGGAACACTACTTGGGTGGCGCCGGCAACCGCCTGCTTTTCTCCCTGTTTATCGCGGTGATCATGACGATCAGCGCCCTGCCCGTCACCGCCCGCGTGCTGCAGGACCTGAAAATCTACCGCACCGATCTCGGCCTGCTGATCATGTCCGCCCTCACCATCAATGATGTGGCAGGATGGATCGTCTTCGCCCTGATTCTTGGAACGGTGACCGAGGCCGGCATGACCATCACCCAAATGCTCGTGGTACTCATCGCCACCCTTGGCTTCGCCACGTTCTGCCTGACATGGGGGTCCCGGCTGTTCAACGCGGCGTTAGGACGCCTGGCGCGCCACCGTGTCCCCGAGCCCGCCGGTTCCCTCACCCTCGTCTGCGTGGCCGGCCTCCTTGGCGGTGCCGTCACCACCGCAATCGGCATCCACGCCCTTTTCGGGTTCTTCATCGCCGGCATCATGGCGGGCGAGGCCTCGCGCCTTTCCGAAAACACCCGGCACATCTTCGACCAGATGGTTCAGGCCGTTCTTGTCCCGATTTTCTTCACCGCCGTCGGCCTTAAGCTCGACTTTTTCGGCAATTTCGACCTCCTGCTCGTGCTCTTCATCCTGGGGATCGGTATCGCCGGACGCTACATCGGAGCCTACCTGGGGGCCCGCGCCATCGGACAGCCCTCCCTTCACAGCCGTCTCATTGCCGATGCCCACATCCCCGGCGGCGAGATGCAGATCGTCATCGGTATCCTCGCATTGGAATATGGGGTCATCTCGGAAACGGTATATGTGGCCATCGTCTTCGGCGCTATCGCTACTTCCATTCTTTCCGGCCCGCTCATGGGACGGCTCCTGCAACGGATCGAACGGGTTGACTGGCTGGCCTTTCTTCCCGTCGACCATGTCCTTCCGGACCTCGTGGCCGCCAGCCGGGAGGATGCCATCCGCGCCCTCTCCCACGCTGCCGCTTCCGCGGCGCGCCTGCCCGCCGAAACCATCGAGACTGCGGTCCTCAGCCGCGAACGAGAAATGTCCACGGCGGCAGGCGATGGTATCGCCATCCCCCATGCCCGTCTCAATGATCTGGAGCGGCCGGTGGTGGTCTTCGCCCGCGCCCGCGGCGACATCGAGTGGAACGCTCCGGACGGACACCCCGCCCGCCTGCTGTTCCTCGTACTCACTCCAACACGCGACCCTTCCATCCAACTCCAACTGCTCCGGGGCATCAGCCGCGGCCTTTCCTTCCCCGACCTGCGTTCCGCCCTCCTCTCCACGTGTGAAACTCCCGCTCTCATTGAGTCCCTTCGCGAAGGACAACAACGCGCCCTCACATCCAAAACCCGCCGCCGCAACCATCTTCCCCGCGGAAAAGGGAAATCTCATCGGCGCATTGGGTGAAACCCCCCCGAATTGGGCCGCAGAATAGACAAGGCTTCCCTCCTACTGGCTGCCAAACGCAGCGCAGCGGCCCAAGCTTCCGTTCATGCCAAGCCACTCCAGCATTTCCGGCTCTTCGAGGCACAGGCCCACCTCCAGTTCGGCGTCGACGCCGCGAATGATACTGAGCAGATGGCGGTAGATGCGCCGGCGTGCGTCGCGAGGGAAACGCAGTCGCCCGTCGGCCGCTCCCTGACGTCGCCGAGCGAGCTGGGTCGAAATCAGGTTGTCGTCGCCGAGCTTCTGTTTGCTCAGTCGCAGCGCCTGCGGATAGGAACAGATCGAGCCCAGCGTCAGGCGAGAGAGCCGGACTCTCCGAAGCAATCCCACCAGGAACTCGCCGTAGATAGTTATCCACTCGGGCAGCGGCAAGATCGGCATGACGACCGCCCGCACTGGGTAGCCGGCTTCCGCACGCGCCTCCAATGTCAGCAGACGTTCTTCTGACGATGGCGTGTTCGGCTCGAACGCCTCGACCACCGCCTGCGGGTATGCCGCGCAGGTCGCGTCGACCAACCTCGAGCCCGACGTCGAGCCGTTGCTGCCCTTGGCCAGCACGATCCGCTTTGGCGAAAATCCAACGACCGGCCGGGGGGAGTAGGCCGCCGAAGAGCAGTCTGAAACGGATTCGCGGGGTTGCACGGGCATCGATCGGTGTCGGTCGGATGAAATCGGAACTGAGCCCAGTCACAAGGGCGGGCGCTGGTCAACCTGGTTGCCGCCGATTCCCGCCTCAAACAGCAGTCGAATGACACTGGCCTCCGCGTAGATGCAATTACCGTGGCTGCCGGACTGGCGGGATGACCTCCACGGCCCCATTATACGAGGTTGCCGGTTGCTTTGGAAACCTGAAACAGTTTCCGGCAAGGGTCTACGATGCTCGTGCTTTCACGACCATCGGATTGCCCGTTGCCGGTTGCCCCCAGGTGTCAAACTCCCCATGTCGACGTTAGGATATGGATTCTGCGGGCAGTTTGCCGAGATTCGGAAGAACGTGATCAACGACAGGAGGGACGACCATGAACGTACTCGACGCCATTCGGACGCGGAGGAGTGTCCGGTCCTACGCGTCCGACAAGCCCATTTCGGCGGAAGTGATACAGCGAATGCTGGAGGCTCTGCGCCTGGCTCCTTCGGCCTGCAATATTCAGCCGTGGCATTTCATTCTGGTTGCCGACGCCACGCTTCGCCGGGAGCTTGCCCAGGCCGCCAACGGCCAAATGTGGATGGCCGACGCGCCCGTAACGGTCGTCGGTTGCGGATTTCCGGAGCAGGCGTACCAACGCATGGGAGGCTACGGCAACAGCGTGGACGTGGACCTGGCCGTCGCGCTGGATCACCTGACGCTGGCCGCCGTTGCCGAGGGGTTGGGAACCTGCTGGATCGGCGCCTTCGACGAGGCGAAGGTCAAGACGCTGCTGGGCGTGCCCAAGCAGGTCAAGGTGGTGGCCATGACGCCTTTGGGCTACCCATCGTCGCCGGAGCTGAATCACCCGGCTCCCGAGGCCCGAAAAGGCCAAGGTGAAATCTTCAGCCTGGACCGCTACGGAAATCCATTTTCGGAGAGCCCCGTATGAGCCTGGTCGCGCAGGTCCGTTTCGTCGACCATGCCCGCAGTATTCCCAAGGCCCTGGATCTGATTGGAGCCCCGGACCGGCTGCCC
>CAYPWB010000296.1:0-7969 GCA_964414315.1 uncultured Planctomycetaceae bacterium
GCCGCCGAGGCCGTCTACCGATACTGCAAGGCGCACACTGGCGCCGAGATCGCCATCGGCGAGGGTTGTGGCAGCGGCATCACCCAGGATGCGTTCGAGGCCAACGGCTATACTGCCCTGGCTCGGAAATACGGTATCCGACTGATCGATTTCAACCGCGAACCGGCGGTGAAGCTCGAACGTCCGGACGCCTTGCAGTTGAAAGAGTTCTACCTGCCGCAGGTGGCCCGGGACGCCTTCATCATCTCCTTGCCGGTGCTGAAGGACCACAGCTTCACCCGCACGACGATCGCGATGAAAAACATGTTCGGCCTGGCTCCGGCGCCTTACTACCGGGGGTCGTGGAACAAGTCGAAGCTGCATTCGCCTTCCACACACCGGTCGGTCGTGGATGTCTGCCTGTACAAGCGGCCGGGGTTGTGCGTGGTCGACGCTTCGGTCGCCCTGACCGGCATGCATCTGTCGGGCACGCCGAAATCGCTGGGGCTGATTCTGGCCGGCTTTGACCCGGTGGCCGTCGACGCCGTCGGCAGCCGGTTGCTCGGCCACGATCCCGGCTCGATCGAGTACCTGACGCTGGCTCAAGACCTGCTGGGCGATATACGCAGGATTCAGGTCGTGGAGGGTTGAACCGAGCGCGGCAAGACTCGTTGCAGGACTCACGGCAGGCCGCGCGCCATTCAGTGCTTGTACATGGAAACCGTTTCCCGCCATGGAGTAGCTTTCATGGTGGCCCAACTCGTGATCGTCCTGCAAACTCCCTGATCCGCTTCCGCCAACGGTCGCTCGCGGCGTTTTCGGCGTTCAGAAGTCGGGGCTTGGTGAAGAACGGCGGTTTGCGCTGCTAATCCCCGTTCTCGCCGGCCTTGCCAGACTGTCCCTCGCCGTCCGGCTCGACGACGTTGGCCCAGGGATCCCTGCTGTCAAACGGAAAGGCCCGCATGGCGGAATACCACGCCGTCCACGCGGAAAGGGACTCGCTGGCGCCGTCGGTCTTGGCGGGCGCCGGCGGCACACCGTGTTCGCGGGTCCAGTCGGCTGCCCACTTGTCGAGCCGCTCCATCGCAGCCGACCGCCGGGAGGCGTCGCCCTCCTTGGCCGCGCGCAGCAGGGCGCGAACCGGCTCCTCGGGCGGACCGGCCCGAAGCAGGAGCGCCACGCCGTCGGAAGGTGGATCGCCCTCGTCCAACAGCGCCTCGGCGAGCACTTCGTCGAGGTCGGTCTTGACCGTTTCCTTGACGACCGGCTCAAGGCTTGGCCCGTACTCGTCGCGGATGGGGAAACGAAACGTACTCGGTTTGTCCGGCTGTCCCAGGATGAACTCTACGCAGTCGCCGCGGTCGATGTACGATACGGGCGCGGAGCTGAGCATGAACATGACAAGGCGAAGGCCTACTTGCTTGTCCTGGTCGCCGCCGGTGCCCAGCGCCCCCAGGACTGTCTCGACAGAACCTTGGAGCGCCTGTCCTTTGAACCGGGCCCATTCGCCCGGGTGAACCGGTGACCGGAGCCGGATGGTCTGCCCGTCCAGTCGCACCCACCGGTGCCCCGCAGCGGCGGCCTCTTTCATCCGCTTAAGCGTGCGGGCGCCTTCCTGGTTGGCGTCGATCTCTTGTTTCTGCACGCCGGCGCTAAAGAGACGGTTCAACTCGTCGATGAACTTGCTGGCCTTGCAGATTCGGACCAGTTGGGCGGCTCCCACGCGGCCGTCCGGCTCGCGGTAGAAGCCGATGGGCGCGGCTTCGAGCCGTGTGAGCAGCCGGGCCCAATCGCGGTTCTGGGCACCATCCTCGCCGGCGCGGGCCGCGGTCCGGCGCAACTCGGACATGTCGAAGTGGAACGGCCAGTCGAGGAACATGACGTCGCCGTCGCGGACGAACTCCGGGATCTGCTCCTCTCCCTTGCTGGACTCGGTCGTGGCCTCGTGGATGCCGTCGTAATGGATGAGGAATAGCATCTCATCCTTCTCCTCGTCGTGGAACCACGATACGCGCTGCCCGGTCAACTCCACGCAACCCGGGACGACCAAAAGGACAACCACCAGAACTCGAAACCCCAATTTGCACATGGCATCTCCTCCAATTCGTAGGGCCGTCGTCTCCAATATCCTGCCAATATGCTACCTCATCCGGCATTGTTGACCGGCCCGGCTTCAGTCCACCACAACCCCTTGAAGCCGACCCGCACTCGGTCATGGCAGCAACGTCAGCGGGTGAGTGGTCTTCAGATGGTCGGTGGGTCGAATCCACAGGTTGTTCCATTGGATGCTGATAGATTCCGGCGTCGCGTCCAGGGGCAGCAGGACCTTCTGATAGGGCTTGACCGTGATCGCTTCCTCCAGGATGTTTTCCAGAAAGGCCTCCAGGGCCACCGGTCCCCGGTTTTCCACTTGCAGCCGCCGGCCGACCTCGGCATTGCCTAGGACTCGCACGTCGACCAGGTTGGCGACCAACAGCGATAGGAGGTCTTCGCGGGCGACCAGCATCCCGTCGAACTGGGCGATCGTGCGGCCGGCCTTCAACGCTTCTCGAACGCCCTCGACGGAACGCTCCCGGGCCAGCACCAGTGTCGTGGCCTGGCCGGCATCGCCCCGGGCGCCGTGAATGTCGGAGTTGGCGAAGACCGCCAGATCGTGCTCCAACGCCCACTCCAGCGCGAACGGGTACCACCAGGTTCCGTGGCTTTCGACCGTATTCCAGCGGCTGCCGACCACGTCGTTCTTGACCTCGATGCCGTGGAGCAGCCCTTCGCCGATCGCCCAACGCACCGGCTCGCGGAGCCCGACGTGCGGGTGGGCGTACAGAATGTACGCTCCCGCGTCGGTAAGCCGCCGCATTTGGTCGCGGTAGTACACGGCCTCCTGCCCCTCGGCTTCCGCCCATTGGTGCGAATTGCGGGGTTCGTAGTCGGGCGAGAAGTCGAGCGCGACAAGATGCTCGTGGCCGGCAATGCCGGTCTCCATGCCGCGTAGCAGGATGAGCCCGAGGGCCTCCGCGTGCGGAAGCGCCTCCTCGTAGGCGCGGAAGTTGCCGTGGTCGGTAATGGCGATCACATCGTAGCCGTACCGCCACGCTTCCGTCACTCGCTCGGCCGGCGACAACTTGCCGTCCGAGTGCGGCGTGTGGATATGGAAGTCGCCGCGGAGAACGTGGAAGACGGTCGCTTCGGCCGCAGTCGCGTCCGGGGGGGCCACCACGGCCGGAAAGGGCGCTTCCTGGCGCGTGGCGATCGACGGCTCGGCTGCCACCGCCGCGACGGGCAGGATGGTCAGGATGACGATGAACAGCGTGGCGATTCCCATAATCTCGGTCTCCCGGTCGGTGGGTTGGCAGCTTTTCGAACGCGCACCGGGCAGACTCCGGGCCACCGGGGCGTTCCGCTGCAATGTATAGCAACGTTCTTACGGTGTCAAAGGTGGGGTGCCCTTGCCGATCGCCCCCGCCTGGTTGACCGGGCAGGTTGGGGTGGACTATCCTGACAGGTGGCTCGCCGCCGGCGTCAATGCTGGATTCGCGAGGGGGCGCGTTGCGGTGGGAGCATCTGCCGCTTGCACTGTTTCGGAAACTGAACCTTTCACTACCTTCCAAGCGGCTGAGGAGATACGTCATGTCCAAGCGCTGCTTCGAGTTGTTGTCCTTGATGAGCGTTCTGTTGCTGGCCTCAGGCACCGCAATGCCCGGCGACGACGATATGCCCCCTTCGGCCGCCGCGCCGTTCAGCGCCCAGCAGGCGCGTGGCTACCAGGAGTCGTGGTCGAAACACCTGGGCAAGCCGCGCGAGATTGAAAACAGCATTGGCATGAAGCTGATACTGATCCCACCGGGTGAGTTTCAGATGGGCTCACCGGAGAGTGGGGAGGACCGCGACGACGACGAAGGACCGATGCACCGAGTACGTCTTACGAAGCCGTTTTACCTTGGGTTGCACGAGGTAACGCAGGGGGAGTGGGAGCGCGTGATGGGGACGCGTCCCTGGTCGGGGAAGAGCTATGTGAAAGAGGGCAGCGACTATGCGGCAACGCATGTGAGTTGGGAGGACGCGGTGGAGTTTTGCAAGAAGCTATCGGCGAAGGAGGGGCGAGAGTATCGGTTGCCAACGGAGGCGGAGTGGGAATATGCGTGCCGTGCAGGTACGGAGACGGCGTACCAGTTTGGCGACGACGCCTCACGGCTGGGAGACTACGCTTGGTATTACGATAACGCATGGGACGCAGACGAGAAGTATGCGCACGTTGTAGGCCGGAAGCAATCGAACGGCTTTGGGCTTTTTGACATGCACGGGAACGTGTGGGAGTGGTGTACGGATTGGTTTGACAGTGACTACTACGCGAACTCCCCGGTGGACGATCCTACCGGCCCTGCATCGGGCTCGTACCGCGTGTACCGCGGCGGTTGCTGGTTCCTCAACGCCTGGGGCTGCCGGTCGGCGTACCGCTGCAGGAACACGCCGGGCATCCGGAGCTACTACCTGGGCTTCCGCGTGGCCCTAGTTCCGGCGGACGAGTAGTCCAGCAACCAACAAGTCAAGCGAGCGCAGGTCGAGGGGCGGCGCGGCGTCCCGACCGGAGGGAGGACGAGCGGAGCGAGAGCCCGCCGCCACTTGTACCGTAGCGAGCGCGAGCCGGCCAGGAACCTGGTGCTCCCGGGGCTGGGCGAAGCTCCTGCGACATTCGGGGGGCGCCGCATCGATTTACGTAATATGCACGGTGCAGTTCCGGTTGTTTTCCATGCCGGTGACGGCGCATCAGCCTCTTCCGCCATGTCCGCAGCACTTCGTAGCGAAGACGCGAAAACGCCGGGCTGTTGCCCGCGATCCCGTAATATCCCGCGTGCCGGCGAAGCTTCCGGCAAAGTGTCGCCTGTTGCTCGGCAATCGGATCGTGACGATGGAATGAGGACCATTGGGCGATCGTTCTGACCGCCCGCGTGAACCGACCGGCCGCGGTCTTCCGCTTCAGAATCCAGCTCCCGTTCCCCGAGCGCGCCCGGAAGTGCGTGAACTCGAGAAAGTCGAACGTGCCGGGCCGAGACGGCGGCCAGGGCCCCGGCTTCATGCCCTCGGATGGCTCAGTGGATCGGCCGAAGAGCGGACCAGCCCCCAGACATTGCCCTTCTCCTGGGCAGTGACGACTGCACCCCTTGACTTCTCATTTCCTCCCTTCTACTGTTATGCGATCGGTGGCAAAAAGTCGCTGATTTTCCTGCCCCACTTTCAGGGAACCACCATGAATGAACTCGTCGTGCTGCTCAGCCGCATCCAATTCGCGTTCACGGTTGGGTTCCACTTCCTGATCGTACCGCTGACCATCGGGCTGATCCTCTTCGTGGTGCTTTTCGAGATTCTGTACCTGAGGACGGGCAGGGAACTGTACCGCCGGCAGGCGAACTTCTGGGGCAACATTTTCGCGATCAATTTTGTGGCGGGCGTTGTCACGGGCATCACCATGGAGATCCAGTTCGGGACGAACTGGGCGGAGTATTCGAAGTTCATGGGTGATATTTTCGGCTCGCCGCTGGCGATTGAGGCCTTGACCGCGTTCTTTCTCGAGAGCACGTTCGCAGGCATCTGGATTTTCTACCGTCACAAGATTTCGCGGCGTTTCCGGGCGGTGACTGCGATGCTGATTCTCATCGGCGTCCACATCTCGGCAATTTGGATCATTACGGCCAACGGCTTCATGCAGCATCCGGTGGGTTACACGATGGCGGAGGATGGATCGAAGGTGGTGCTGTCGAGCTTCCTGGCGTTGTCGCTCAATCCGCATGCGTTGTTCATGCTGGTCCACACGATCACGGCGTCCTATCTGCTGGGGGCGTTTTTTATGGTGGCCGTCAGCGGCTATCACCTGTTGCGAAAAAGCCATGTGGAGTTCTTCTCGGCCGCGGCGCGCTTCGCGATGCCCGTTCTGTTTGCGGTCTCGCTGATGCAGCCGGTGATTGGGCACTTCTATGGTCAGTACGTGGCCGGGGTGCAGCCCGCCAAGGCCGCCACATTCGAGATGACGTGGGAGACGCAGCGTGAGGCGCCGTTGCATCTCATTCAGATTCCGCTGCCGTCGCAGGAGCGCAATATCGATCTGCTGCCCATTCCCTGGCTCGGGAGCATCATGCACGGCAACCACCCGTCGGCGGAGGTGACGGGCATCAAGGATGCAACCCGCGACTGGACGCCCGCCATGGTCGAGGACTTCAAGGCGGTGGCCCCTCTGGTGCATTACTCCTTCCGGATCATGGTCGGGCTGGGGGTGGTCTTCATCCTGCTCTCCGGCTGGGGCGTCTATCTGCTGCAGCGCGGACGCTATGCGGAGAACCGGACCATCAACCGGCTCTTCCTATGGCTGGTGGCGACTCCCTGGGTGGCCACGATCCTCGGGTGGGTGGTGGCGGAGGTCGGCCGGCAGCCGTGGGCGGTGTACGGGTTGATGCTAAGCCGAGATGCGGTTTCGAAAAATGTCACCGCCGCCCAGGTGATCTTCTCGTTGGGGAGTGTTGTCGTCTTCTATGCCGTGCTTCTGGCAGTGGAGTACTACCTAATGGCCAAGTTCATCAAGCGCGGTCCCATCGAGAATCCATTTGAAAACAGGGGATAACGAATGCTGCACGACGTGCTGGGTATTCTTTGGTATGTGCTTCTGGCGATTCTCTGGACGGGCTTCGTTCTGCTGGAGAGCCTCACCAGCGGCGTGGGGATGATCTTTCGTTCAGCGCGCAGCGAGACGGAGGGACGCGTCCTCCAGTACACGGTGGGACCGTACTGGGACGGCAGCGAGGTGTGGTTCATCACGGCCGGCGGCGCGACGTTCGCGGCCTTTCCGCTGGTCTATGCCGAGATTTTTTCGCATCTGTACGTAGCGCTGTTCCTACTGCTCTTCATGCTCATCATCCGTGCCGTGAGCATGGAACTGGTGTACAAGGACGACAGCCTCAAGTGGCAGCGCTGCATGGCCTGGGCGTGGACGGCGTCGAGCTACGGGCTCGCGCTGCTGCTGGGAGTGCGTTTCGCCAATCTGTTCCTCAAGGCCAGCACGGACGCCGGGCCCGACGGGGCGTTCGTCGCGCTTCTGAACAAACCGGGGATCCTCGGAGGGTTGTTCTTCATCGCATTCTACCGCACCAGCGGCGTTCTTTGGGCGAACCTCAAGGCGAAAGGTGACGTGGTGACCCGCAAACGCAAGGAGGCGCTCTACACGGCGATTGGCATGGCGCTCGTCGCGCCGATTCTGATGCTGGCGTTCAACTGGCGTTCGGAGCTTTTCCGGGGGGCGGCCTTCACGGCGGTTCCGCTGTTGTGGATGCTGCCGGTGGCGACCATCGCGCTGCCGGTTGTCACGGTGCTGCTGTTATGGAAGCACCGTTACGGCTGGGGGTTCCTGGCCAACCTCGGAGCGATGGTCGCGTACATGGCGACCGGCTTCGTGGGCCTCTATCCCTACATGTCGCCGGGCGTCACGCTTTTCGAGGGCATGGCCAGCCCGAAGACGCTGCAGGTAATGACCACCGTTGTGGGCATCTTCCTGCCGCTGGTGCTTGGCTACCAGGCGTGGAAGTTCCATCACTTCCGCCACGCGATCTCGGCCGGGTACTTCGACTCACCGACGAAGAACGATGGCGGGGTCAAAGCTTGAGTAGTGATTAGTGAAGTGCTTTCTCTAGTTTCGTGGCTGCCCGGTGGAGTTCCTCGTTGCCCGACTCCACGCGCGCTACAGCGCGGGTGACGCTGCTGGGGCTGCCGTACCCCAAGGCATCGGCCACTTTGCCTGCCGGATGGCCGAAGCGACGACGCGCCAGGTAGGCGGCTACCGCTCGGCTTGCGTCGTCCGTCCGGTGGCCCGGTGCCCATCGGCTTGTGTCCACTCCGAAATGCTCGCCAACCGCCGCCATGATGGCCTCCACGGTCGGCCGTCCACGCAAATGCTCTAAGAGTCTGTCCGAAAACGGGGACTGGCTCCCGGATGTCGTGCCTGTTGCCG
>CAYPWB010000297.1:0-7894 GCA_964414315.1 uncultured Planctomycetaceae bacterium
GGCCTGTCAAGGAACCGACCGTCCGAGCCTTCGGAGCCGTCCGACACAAAGGGGCTCAACGTGCCTCAGGCACTGGCACAGCCAGTGGCACACAAGGCAGCCGGTGGCACACCAGGTCGCCGGCAATACTTGCGTCTTCGCCATCCCTGGCTCCTTCGCTCAATCTGCGACCAATCGAACGGGAAAACTGTCGACTATCCGAATCCGAAAATCCGAGGCCGTAGCATACCGGAAAAAGTGCGTCGCGCGCCCCGGCAGCATTGCATCCGGGGGCGACTTGCGGGCGCGGGCGGCGTTGGGTATACTTTTGGGTTTCCGCGCCCCCGGGCGCTACAAAACGTAAGTCACCAAGCCTTTTTAGGGTTTTTGCCATGTACGCGATTATTGAAGACGGTGGAAGCCAGTTCCGGGTCGAGGAAGGCCAGGAGATTACCCTCGATTACCGGGAAGTGCCGGCCGGCGAGGCGATTCAGTTCGACCGGGTGCTTGCGTTCCGTAACGACGAGGGGATTACCGTCGGCAAGCCCGTTCTTCCTTCGGCCCGGGTAACCGGCGAGGTGCTCCAGGTGGAGCAGGGCCCGAAGCTCAGTGTCGGCAAGTTCCGCCGGCGGAAGAATTCTCAGCGGCGCGTCGGCCACCGACAGCTCCACACCCGCGTTCGCATCGACAAGATCGAAGTCGAATAAGCCCCGCTGGGCGAGCGGCGAAAACGGGACAGGTCCAATTTGCCGAAACGGCCCGGCCCGGAGGGTGCTGCGCACAAATGGGGCGTGCCTCGTTTTCCGCCCGCTCTTACACGTCGACGTGCTTCCAGCCGCCGTGCAGGAATCGGATGGAAACGAGCAGGGCGCGAACGTGGAGGTCGGCCGCCATGGCGTACCAGGCACCGACGACGCCGAGCCCCCATCCGGTGAAGGTGACGTCGACCAGGGGCAGGTGGACCACTTCCTGCGCCAGCCAGTAGGCTAGCGGGATACGGACGCCCAGCATGCCCAGCAGGGAGAACGTCAGCGGCCAGCGGGTATCGCCCGCCCCGCGAAGCGAACCGTTGAGGATCATCGTGACGGCCAGCGCCGGAATGGCCAGCGAAACGGTTCGCAGCAGGGGCACGGCCAGCTCGGCCACGTGGTAGTGTTCGCTTCGCACGAACAGTCGGGCCAGGGGGGCGGCGTGGCCGAAGATGACCGCCGCGGTCAGCACCATCAGGCCGCCGCCGCAGGCCAGGGCCACCAGCGCGGTGTGCGACGCGCGGCGCGGATCCCCGGCGCCCAGGCGCTGGCCCACCATCGTCGTGGCGGCCATCTGAAACGCCGAGCCCGGCAGGAAAGCCAGCGATTCCACGCACAACGCCACGCCGTGCGCCGCCACGGCCAGTGTGCCCAGCCGGTTGATGAGCGATACGAACCAGAGCTGGCAGCCGATGATCGACAGCATGTCGGCGCCGCCGGGCAGTCCGATGCGCAGCAGGCGGCGGATGAGGGCTCGGTCGGGCCGCAGGTGTCGGCGTTCGGCGTATAGCCCCCATCGGCCGTGCAGCAGCAGGCCCAGCACCAGCATGCCCCCGACGACGAACCCGGCGGCCGTGCCCAGGGCGATTCCCGTCCAGCCCATTGCGGGCAGAGGGCCCAAGCCGAGCACCAACGACCAGCTTGCCGCCACGTTCACCACGTTGACGACCGACATGATTACCAGGCCCGACACCATATCGCCCGCTCCGCGCAGGCAGGCGATGCCCACCGTTTGCAGCATCATGAAGGGGACGATGGGCAGGACGCACATCAAGTAGGTCGTCGCCAACTCGGCCGATTCGCCGGACAGTTGCAGCAGGACCGCCACGCGGTCGCCCCACGCGAGTCCTCCCGCCGTAACGCACAGCGCGGCGGCGGCGCCCACGACGAACGCCTGGTGGGTCACGTGGCGGGCGGCGGCCCAGTCGCCGGCGCCGACGAACCTGGCCACCATGGCCGTGGCTCCGATGGCCACGACCGAAAACATCCCCCACACCAGCCATAGCACGTACGCCATAAGCGTAACGGCAGCCAAATGCGGCGTTTCGAGGTAGTGCCCGGTAAGCAGCCGATCGGAAAACCAAACGGCCATACCGAGCAGTTGCTCCAGAAGCACGGGCGCCGCCAGCCGGAGCAAAGGCCGCAGCGTACCCGGCTTCTCAACAAGCGAGGGGATGGTGACCAAGGCGAGAAGGCCGCGCAGCCGGCATTCGGAGGGTTAAAGTGGCATGTAGGGGGCGCTTTGGAGAAGTTTACCGAACCGCGGCTGAAAAGGACAGGGGCTTCGTCCGAGAGACGAGCGGGGGCAAACCGGCCCCCGCTCGCCGCTCGATAACGCGTTTGGCGGTCAGTCTTTCTTCTGCTCCGGGTCCGTCTTCTGCTGCAATTGGCCCGATTGCTTGCCCCAGGTGGCGCGCAATTCCTTGAGCTTCTCGATTTGCTCCGGGGTCAGCAGGTCGACGGCCTGCTTGCCGGCCTTCTGGTATGCCCGGCTCGCCCGGACGCCGATCTTTCGCCCGGCCTCGGTCACCCGAGCGTAGGCCGCGTCGATTTTCTCACGCTGCTTGTCGGTCAGTTCGACGAGCGCGGGCATTCTCGCATGGTAGCGGAGGGACACGGCCCCGTAGCTTCTGAACAGGGCTTCCTTGGCCTTTTCGAGTTGCTCGGCAGAGAGGACGTCGCGGATGGCCGCCCGCATTTTCGCCGTGGCCTCCTCGGTCTTTTCGCGCACCTGTTTCATCGCCTCGGCCCGTTGCTCGGCGTCGATCTCCTTCACTCCCTGCCAAAGCTCGCCCATCTGTTCCTGCCAGCGCTCGCCGATTTCCTTGATTTTCGTCTGCTGGTCCTCGGTCAGGCCCAGCTCCTTCCCCCCGTGTTGCGGGCTGAGCAAGTAGGTGTGGTGGCTCAATCGTTCGAGCTGCTTCTGCTTGAGCGTTTCGACCTGCTCCTCGGTAAGCACTTCGATCGCTTCCGCGTTCGCCTCCTGCCGCAGTTCCCGTTGGCGGGCGGCGACCCTTTGGGTACGTTCCCGGTGCTTGGCGAAAACCTGTTCCAGCCGCTTCTGCTGCTGCTCGGTCAGGTCGAGTTGCTCCCGCACCCGGTCGCTCCGCAGCATGCCGGCCGCCCAAACGCGAAGCTGAATGGCTTCGCACTTGGCAAGCTGTTCGTCGGTAAGGACCTCTTTGACACGTTCGGCGCTTTTCTTTCGGGCGGCGGCGACCTTTTCCTGGGCCTTGGCGGCCAGCCTGGCCCGGTCCTCCGGCTTGGCCTCGCGCATTCCGGCGTACGCCGCCTGCATGGTCTCGCGGTAGTCTTCGCTGATCGCTTGCAGCTTGGCCTTCTGCTCATCGCTCAGGCCGATCGCCTCCTCGTACTGCGGCATGCGCAACACCCAGAAGTCGGGAATCATCCAACGGGTCTTCGCATCGCCGACCTCCACCCGGGTTTCGGCCGACGGACTGCCGGCTTGCACCCGCACAACAACCCGTTGCCCTTTCGCCCGGCACTCGCCGGCCGGCTCGTCGGCTCTTGCGGGGGAAAGCATCGCGACCAGAATAGTCAGCCCCGCCGCAACGCACGCGGCGCCCATGCCTCGATAGAACGAACTTCTCACGGCACAACTCCTTGTCCTGAAGACTGCCGGCCTTGTTTTTCCGGCGAAACCTGCCACGCGGCCCACTCGGGCCGACCCACCGCCGAGCCTCGACCGGCAATGCATTAGCGGTCAGGTAAAGAATAGGCAGGTTGCCGTCTGCCCAACTAGAGTCGCTCGAGTGCCCGGTTGCTCCCCCGTCCCGTCCCGCCGAGCCGGCCGATTCGGGCTAACAGAAATCTAACAGCCATCTCATCCCCATTTAACACAGCCCGCGTAGGATTATTTGGAGTCTTCCGCTTCCGGGTGCGTAGTTCGGCAAAGTAGCCGGCAAGCTCCGTTGTGTCGTCCGCTTTGTTGGGCAGAATGGGCCGTTCGGCCGACCGGCTTGCACCTGGAAGGGAAAGAACCGTTATTTGGCCTCCGGCCAGCGGACCGGTTGCCCGCTTCCGCGCCGCCGCCCTTTCTTCTGATGGACACTGTTTTGAGCACAGCCACCGCCCCGCGCCCCGCCGCCGCGTCCAGTGCCCCGCGCGTCTTTCCGTCGCCCGCCGACGACTTCAACCGCCTTTGCCTGGAGATGGCCGGGGAAAGCCTAACGCCGTCGGAGTACCCGATTGCCATGGTCGACCGGCTGCTGCAACTGGCCCGCGACTATGCAGCCAGCGACCTCCATTTGCAGCCATCGGCCGAGGAGACCGAGTTGAAACTGCGCATCGACGGCGTGCTGCACCTGATCGGCCTGCTGCCGGCGAGCGTGGCCTCGCGGCTGGCGGCCCGGGTGAAGGTGATGGCCGAACTGGTGCATTACCGGAACGACGTTCCTCAGGAGGGGCGGATCATCGCCACCGATCGGCAGCGCGAAATGCGCGTGAGTCTGTTGCCCACCCTCTACGGCGAGAAGATGGTCATTCGTTTCTTCTCGGGGCCGTCGTGCTTCGCCGGGCTGGACGATTTGGGCTACCCGGACGACGTGCTGACCCCGCTGCGCCGCCTGTTGAGCGAAACCTCCGGGGCCATTGTCGTTACCGGGCCGGCCGGCTCGGGCAAGACGAGCACCCTGTATGCCTGCCTGCGCGAGATGCTCGACGCCGCCGGCCCGAAACGCAGCCTCGTCTCGCTCGAAGACCCCATCGAGGTGGCTGTGCCCGGCGTCGCGCAGTCGGAAGTGAACCCGCTGTCGAACATCGACCTGCACACCGGTTTGCGTTACCTGATGCGGCAGGATCCGGAAGTGATCATGATGGGCGAAATCCGCGACCGCTTCACCGCCGAAGCCGTGTTGCAGGCGTCGCTCACCGGGCACCTGCTGCTGAGCACGTTTCACGCGGGCAGCGCGGCCGAGGCCGTTCGCCGCCTGCTGGAAATGGAAATCGAGCCCTATCTGTTGCGCAGCGGCCTGTTGGCCATTCTGTCGCAGCGGCTGGTCCGCCGCCTGTGCTCATGCGCCCGGCCGACCGACGATGAACAGGCCCGCCTCGGCCTGCCCGTCGAGCAGGTACGCGTGCCGGTCGGCTGCGAGTTGTGCAACCGGACGGGCTACAACGGGCGCATGGTACTGGTGGAACTGATGCGGGTGGACGGCGACGGCCTCACCCGGGCCATCGTCGAGCGGGCCGACGCCCGCACGCTCGAGCACATGGCCGTGAGCCAGGGCATGGTCACCCGCTGGGATCGCGGCTGCCGGGCGGTTTGCGAGGGGCACACCAGTCCCGCCGAGATCCGCCGCGTGCTGGGCTTCGTCTCGGAGGCCGAGAAGACGCCCCATCCAACAGGCGGCAACGGCGACCACACCGCCATGCACCCTTGACCCCCGCCCGCCGCGCGACGATACTCGGGGGTACTCAACCTCGAAACTCGTAGCGGAGGCGACCGGATCATGCAACTGCGACTGCTCGCGTGCGGCATTCTTGCCGGGTGGCTGGCGATGGCTCCTTTAGCAAGCACCGGCCAGGCGGCCGCTGACGAAGGGAAGAAGCCCGCCCGTCCGAACTTCCTCATCATCCTGGCCGACGATGCCGGCTACTCCGACCTGGGGTGCTACGGCGGTGAAATCGACACGCCCAACCTCGACCGGCTTGCCCAGGACGGCGTCCGGTTCACCCAGTTCTACTCGACGGCCCGCTGCTGGCCCTCGCGCACGGCCCTGCTGACCGGATACTACGCCCAGCAGGCGCGCATGGACCCGCCGCGCCGGCAGTTCGACAGCATGCCGCCTTGGGCGCGCATGCTGCCGCACTACCTGGAGGGGGCCGGGTATCGGAGCTACCACTCGGGCAAGTGGCATATTCGCCTGGAGGACCGGCCGGTGGCCGACGGCCGGTTCGACCGCTCCTACCGCATGCGCGACCACGACCGCTTCTTCTCGCCCCGCGCCCACCTGCTCGACGACCAACCCCTGCCGCCGGTCGAGCCGGGAACCGACTACTACACGGCGACCGAGATGGCCAGTCGGGCGATCGAGTTCCTCAAGCAGCACGACGCGGAACACCAAGGCAAGCCGTGGCTGACGTTCCTGGCGTTCACCTCGCCCCACTTCCCGCTGCACGCCCCGCAGGCCGACATCGACAAGTACCAGGGGAAGTACGACGCCGGCTGGGACGAAATCCGCCGCCGCCGGCTCGAGCGCATGAAGGCCATGGGCATTGTGCCCGAGAATGTGCAACTCCCCCCGCTCGAATCGGAAGTCGTGCCCGGCTGGAACATGATCACCCGGGACATGCAACAGCAGTTCGGACCGATTGCCGAGCGGAAGGGCCCGGGGTGGGTTCGGCTTTCGCTCGAAGAGGTGTTCGGGCCGGGCGAAGTGGGCCGAGCCGTGCCCTGGGATACCCTTACGCCCGAGCAGCAACGGTTCCAGGCGACCAAAATGGCCATTCACGCCGCCATGGTCGACCGCATGGACCAGGAGATCGGCCGCGTGCTCGCGCAAGTGGAGGCGATGGGCGACCGCGAGGATACGATCGTCATGTTCATGGTCGACAACGGCGCGAGCGCCGAACTCATCGTCCGCGGCGACGGCCACGACCGCCAGGCCCCGCCCGGCTCGGCCGCCACCTACCTGTGCCTGGGACCCGGCTGGTCGACCGCCGCCAATACGCCGTTGCGGCTGCACAAGCACTGGACGAACGAGGGCGGGGCCGCCTCGCCGCTGATTGTCCACTGGCCGGCGGGCATCGACCGTCAGGCCGCCGGGCAACTGCGCACCACGCCCGGCCATTTCGTCGACATCCTGCCCACCATGCTCGACGCGGCCGGCATTGAATACGCCCCGCCCGCCCCCGGCGCCCCGCCCCTGCCCGGCCGAAGCCTCCTGCCCGCGCTCAATGCAGACGTTGAAATCGAGCGAGAGTTCATTTACTTGGAGCACTCCGGCCATCGCGGGCTGCGGATGGACGACTGGAAGATCGTCTCGCGAACCGGCGAAGACGACCGGTGGAGGCTGTACAACCTGGCCGAGGACCGCAACGAGCTGAACGACCTGTCGCAGAAGATGCCCGACCGGCTACGCGCCATGGCCGAACGCTGGCAGCAACTCCACCAGCAGTTCGAACGCCAGGCCACCGCACCACAGTAACGCGACTTTCCGAGTCGCCACAAGACTGTAACGCGACTCTCCGAGTCGCTATGACAAGAAAGACGACTCGGAGAGTCGTCCTACAGTAAATACCCGCGCGCCATGTCGATGTAATGCTCGGCGGCGGCGCGGATGTGCTGAAGTTCGTCGTCGGTGAGCGGGCGAACGGCCCGCGCGGGTGTGCCCAACAGCAGCGAACCGCCCGGATATCGTTTGCCGGGCGGCACCAGGCTTCCGGCCGCCACCATGGTGTTCTCCTCCAACTCGCAGCCGTCCAACAGGATGGCGCCCATGCCGACCAGGCAGTGGTCGGCCACCGTGCAGCCGTGCAGTACGGCCCCGTGGCCGATTGTCACGCCGTCGCCGATGACCGCCGGGTACTCCGGCGCGGTGACGTGGATCGAGCAGTTGTCCTGGACGTTCGACGCCGAGCCGATCGTAATCGCATGCTCATCGGCCCGCAGCACGGCGTTGAACCAGATGCTCGAATCGGCGCCGACGCTCACCCGGCCGATCAGCCGGGCGCCCGACGCCAGGAGGACCGAGCCGTGCACGTGCGGCTCCGCACCGCCGAACGGTAGAATACTTGTACCCGACATGCGATGCATTGCGGTTGAGTTCTCCCTGAAGCGTCCTTCGGCTCATTCCCACGATACTGCAGCGTGGGGACGCCGCAGTGGTACTATGCCACCGCCTGCTCGCGATGTCAATTGCCTC
>CAYPWB010000298.1:0-7869 GCA_964414315.1 uncultured Planctomycetaceae bacterium
GCGTCATCAGGGCGAAGGCGGTGCCGTACTGCTGGTGGTAGTCGTACAGCGGGAAATCCCACCAGGAGCCGTCGGTTTCCTGAAGGCCCAGCAGCAGATGGGCCATCCGGTGCTTGTACGGCGCCTGCCGCTCCGGCGGCAGCAGTTCGATGCACTCGGCCGCGTAGTAATGGCCGAAATAGAAGAAGTACCCGGCTACGGCAAACCACGACTCGTGCGGGATGGGCCGCTTCCGCCCGATGTCGAGCCAGCCGTTCCGCGCGAACAGTCGATCGAGCCAGGCGGCCAGCACCTCGTCGGTCACCAGCGGGTCGCCCCAGATGCGCAGCGCCGCGTTGCACGCCTGCGAGCGGCCCAAGCTGCCCGCCGGGCGGTTCACGCCGTGCATCGGGTGCAGAATGTGCGACTCGCCGTAGGCGTAGCTGAAGTCGGGCTTCCGCTGGCGCTGGACCGACTTGACAGCCCGGTCGATCATGCGCTGGGGCACCGCCACGCCCACCTGCCGCGCCTCGTGGAGCGCCACGAGGCCGGCGGCCGTCATGAAACTCGACGAGGGGCCGCTGGGGCGCTGGGTTTGTGCATTGAAGTCGTAATAGGCCCAGCCGCCGGTGATGAACTCGTACTGCTGCAGCCGGTCGATCTGCTGCTCGATGTGCGCGACGACGGCCTCCTGCCGTTCCGGGTTGCCTTCGTGGCGACGGTGCATGTGCGATAGCGCTTGCACCGCGTAAATGTGGGCCCAGTTGTTGTAGACGGCCATGGGCGTGGCGCGGCGCACGTTGGGCAAATTCAAGGCCATCCAGTGCTCGGCCCGGTCGAGCGCGGCCGCCACGTCCGGGTCGTCGCCGCCGCTTTCGATCAGCGCGATAACGCACAGCGAGGTCGTCGCCGCCCGAAACGCATGGTGCGCGCCCGGCACCGGCGCGAACACGTTCACCGGCCGGCCCGTCCGATGCGAACCCCACGATCCGTCCTTGTTCTGGCGTGCGAGCAGGAACTCGACGCCGCGCCGGATGGCGGCGTCGACGGCCTCCGGGCTAGTCGGTTCGACGGGCCCCGGGCGCGGGGCGGTCGTGGCCAGCGGCGAAGGCGCGGCGGGGCCTTCTTCTGCAACGGCGGCGGGGGCCGCAAGCAGCACGAGCGCCGCCGGGAAGAGCAGGCTGTTCAGTCGCAGGATGTTCACGCTTGAGGGTGCTCCGAGGGCAAGCTTTGGGGGTGGGAATGCGGCGGAGGGTCGGGGTTATTCCTTCGCCCCGTTTTCCGGTGCTGTCGTCAGAATCTCGTCGCCGGCTTCCAGCCCTTCGAGCACCTCGGTCTTCTCGTCGACCTCGCGCCCCAATACCACCGTGCGCCGCTCCGGCTTGGCCCCCTCGCGATAGAGCCATACGTACCGCTCCTGCGGGTTCCAATCGTCGGTGAACACGGCCTTCGACGGCACCACCAGCGCGCCGCGCTGCCGGTAGGGAAGGAACTCCATACTGCACGTCATGCCGGGCATGATCAGGTCGGCCTCCAGGTCGAGGCTCACGCCAAACACCGCGTCGAACTTCGTTCCGGCGTCGGGCACCGCGGCGATGCGGGTCAAACGGACCGGCAATTCCATCTTCGGGAAACCGGCCGGGGTAGCGGTGCCTTGCAGACCCTGCCGAAGGTCGGCCAGATGCTTCTCGGCCACCGAAGCGCGGACGGCCAGCGGCCTGGGCTCCACGATGGTCATGAACACATCGTTGGCCGAGAGGGTCCCGCCGGGACGCAGCGCTTCGGCCGACGAGCCGCGCCGCCACGAGCCGTCGACGCAACGCCCGAAGTACACCACACCTTCGGCCGGGGCCTCGAGCGTCATCATCTTCCGGTCGGCTTCCAGCTTCGCAAGCCGCTCCTCCGACCGCTCGCGGGCGACCTTCGCCTTTTCGAACTCGACGCGGGCCTGCTCGAGCCGCAACGGCAACGTAGCCTGCAGCAACTCGGTTTCGAGAACCGCCCGTTTCGCGCTCTCCTCGACCGACACGTCTTGGCGGGGCAACTCGACCTCGACGGCGCGCTCGTGCGAAAGTTCAGCTCGCTCCAGCATGAACTCCGCCCGCTCCAGAGCGTTCCGCGCACGCCGAAGAACGATCTCCTCGGTTTCCTCGGTCAGTTCGTCGGCCTCGTACATCCTCTCCAGTTGCTCGACTTCCTCCCGCTGGTACTCGACCATCTGCCGCGTTTGTTCCAGGACGACCTCGGCCGTGCGGCGAGCCAGGGGAGCCTCGGTTTCCAAGTAGTACTCCCGATCCTCTTCCGTCCGGTCCTGTTGGCGCTCGACGGCGGCCAGGTTCATCGGCATGAGGCGCTCGAGGGTCTCGATTTCGAGTTCGGCCGTGCGGAATGCCAAATCGCCCAGTTTCAGGTCGCGTTTCAGGTCGGCAATCGCCCGGTCGATGTCTTCCGTCTCGAAGCGGACGACCACCTGTCCCTTCTCTACCCGGTCGCCGTGCTCAGCCGCCTTCGCCACCTTGAAGCTCGACCACGTTTCCGGCCGCAGCACCAATTCGTGCATCCGCTTCGCCTCAAACACGCCATCCAGCGAAAGCTTCACCACCAGCGACTCGCTCGCGACGGTGTGGGTTTTCGCCTTCGTGGGGCTGGATTTCGGCGAGGATGCCTTCTCGTCCGCCGGTTCCTCTTCGGTCGGTTCCTCCGCCGGTTTTTCCGCGGTGGCAGCGGGCTTGTCTTCGGCGTCCGTCGCAGGTTCGGCGAATGCGGGCAAGACCAGAAGACCTGAAAGGACCAGGGCAAGCGACAGGAAGCAAATGGCTCGACTCATGGGGGGTTCCGCTCGGGTGGTGGGGTTGTTCTCTTCTCTCTGGGGCCGGTGGACGCAACCGGGGCGCAAACCGGCCTCTTCCGTATTGTCGCACATTTCCAGCGAAAAGCAACCGAAGCCCCCTAACCCTAAAAACCGAGCTAACCCGCCAGGTCGGACCAAGGCGCGATTGCAGCAACCCGCCGGCAGATTGACATCGACACGCCGGGTTGTTACCTTGAAGGCGAATGTCAGCCGTTCCCGGGTCGTTTCCCACTCCATGAGGTGCCGCCATGAAGCGTTCTGCCGTCCGGTTTAGCCGAAAAATGAAGCAATCGCCCTTGTTCCTGCTTCCCTGGGCCGCCGGCCTGCTGGTGCTGCTGTCGGCGCCGGTATTGCCGGTGCAAGGTGCGGAAGTTCCGGCCCGGCTGCAACGTTCGCGGTTGCTGGTAACCTTGCCCGACGCCTGCCCGACGCCGGACGGCTTGGCCGTCGACCCCGACGGCAATCTGGTGGTCACGTGCCCGAACTACGCCGACCCGAACAAGCCGGCCTGTGTCGTCAAGGTGACGCCCGAGTTGGAAGTGAAGCCCTGGTTCACCTTTCCCACGCTGGCCGAGACGGGCCGGGCGGCGCCGATGGGCGTCGCTTTCGGGCCCGACGGCGACCTGTACGTGGCCGACAACCAGAACTGGCCCACCGGCAACGGCGAGCACGGCGAAATCAACCAAGGCCGCCTGCTGCGTTTACGCGTGCGCGACGACGGCACGATCGAGAAGATGACCGTCATCGCCCACTCGATCAGTCATCCGAACGGCGTGCGCGTGCGCGACGGCCACGTGTACGTGACCGTGAGCCTCATGCCGAAGGTGAAACGCGACGACGGCCTGCTCACCAGCAGCGTGTACCGCTTCCGGGTCGACGACGAGAACATCGCCCTGAAAAACACGCTCGACGACAAGAACCTGCTGGCCTCGTTCGTGACCACCAACCGCGACTGCCAGTACGGGGCCGACGGGCTCGACTTCGACAGCCGGGGGAACCTGTACGTCGGCAACTTCGGCGACGGCGCCTTGCACAAGATCACGTTCGACGCCGAGGGGAACGTGGCCGGCAACACCATCTTCGCCAAGACCGACTTCGACACGCCCATGGACCACCCCCGGTTCCAGGAGAAGATGGTTCGCGCCAAGATGCGCACTATCGACGGCATTTGCATTGGCGAGAACGACTGCATTTACGTGGCCGACTTCTCGAACAACGCCGTCGCCCGCGTCGACCCGAAAGGAAGCATCGCCGTCCTGGCCCAAAGCCCCGACGTCGACGGCGCCGCCGGCGGATTGGACCAGCCGGGCGACCCGATCCTCTGGAACGGGAAGCTCGTCGTCTCCTGCTTCGACGTGGTGACCGGCAAGGACAAGGTCAACACGGGCCACGATACGCCGCATACGCTGGCGTGTGTTCCGCTGGACTAGCCCGGAGCAATTCCGTAGGGCAGCCCAACGCCATCGCTTGCCTGACACCGCCTTGCATTGTGCTCAATGCTCCCGACTCGCCACAACGGATTGGCGAAGCGCCGAGATACCTGGGAATCGCGCTCTCGGCGAAGCTCAGACGTACTCCAGCACACGGTGGGGTATGCCGGTGTTGCCGCGAGCTAGTCCGGAAGCAGTTTCCGGGCCAGGCGATACAGGTGCGAACCGGTCTTTTGCGGCCAACGATCGTTCTGCCCCTTGTCGAGCTTCTCAGCCCGTGCAATCGCAAGCCGAACAGCTGGAAGCGAAAACAGTTGCATATCCAGGCTCCGCTTGCTGAAAGTGCCCAGGGTGTCTTTGAGCCGAGCCACAACTTGCTCGCAACGAGAGAATTGGGCGTCTTCGTGCAACTCGGCAACGTGCAGGAGCAGCCAGACCTCGAAACAAGGGTTGCTGTGGGCCAGGGAATAGCCCTTCTGCAAAGCGTGGGCGCATATCTGCCTGAAACTCGCGATATGATTGGCTTCGACCCAGTGATCCGTGTCCAGGACCAGCCAGAACTCGTCCTCCGCGATGGTTCGATATGCCTCGAGGAACTCGTCAAGCCGCTGAAGAACGTGTCCCGGCGCCGACAGACCACTCTCGGTTGGCAGTACGCGAACCTTGATCCGGGGATTGCGCAGAGCATCGAGATACTGGCGGGGAGCATGCGTGTCCTCAGTGGCAACAATGAAGAGGCGGTCATCGCGGTACGCCTTTTCCTCCCGCGTCAAGGGACGCCGCTTCTTGCATCGGAGGTTCACCGGGTTGCCTCCGCCGACGTTTGGCGCTCGATCAGCCGGTCGAGGCCGTTAAGAAAAGGAACCGCGCCGAATCTTCCCTGCAAATAGCCTTTGTCGATTCGCAGGTCGTTGCGTACCTTGAAGTCGGCTAGCGAGTAGAGGTGGGTGGCGCCGTCCCGGTCCTTTTCGGCAAACCAAATGCCGTCACGTCGAATTAGATTTAGGTCGAGAAGGCCGGATTCATGGGTGGTGAAAATAAGCTGGCTGTTAGAACCGTCGCCCGCCTTTACGAAGAACTCCACGAACTTCTTGGCCAGCATAGGATGCATGCTTCGCTCCAGTTCATCCACGACGTACACCCGAGGATGCTTTGCGAGCTGATACAGCGCTGGCAGCAAATGGAGCAGTCGTTGGGAACCGTCAGACTCCTTGTTCAGTGGAAGCTGCACGGTACGCCTCTTTTCATCCACGTGAGAAGCGACAATTCTGCGAATCTTCACAGTGTCGCCGCCGGTTTCCTTCACGAATTCCCAGCCAACCGGGAGTGGGGCGGGTAGGTAGCGGTCTTGGCGCTCGCCCTCCAGCGTGTCCAAGACAGCAGGCGGGAATTGTGACTTCGGGATCTCCAGCGATTCGGTCTCCAGCGAACTGATGCCCGTGCTGGCGTCGCGCAAGAATTCGCTGGCGAACCGCGCAAACTCCTCCTCGGAAGCAACCTTCTCAATAAGCGACACAAAGGCAGCCCCGGGTGGAATGACCTTCAAAGTTGAAGTGAACCACTGAATGACACAATGCAGACGGACTCCCTGTGCTTGGGGGTTGTCCAAATTGCGAACCTCGTTCAAGAATAACTGATTCGGCCGGGCTGCGACTTCCGCAAGTGACCGGAGCTTCGTGGTACTGCTGTCTCCGGTCGCTGCTGGGCCAAGCTCGACGGTTGTGTCTCCCGTGTCGGTGCTCGTACGAGCGAAGAGGCTTCGCTCCTTCTTTCCTTCATACGCGCTGAGCCATTCTTCATGAACGCGTTGAGCATCGAAACATGCTCCATAACGAAATACGGTTCCGTCCTGGACAAACTGCACCTCGAACGAGGTGGGTTCGTTCCGCGAAGAATCGTCCAAGAGGAACGGGTCGCGCGGCATCTCGTCACCCGGGTCGGTACCTTCGCAAACCAATCGCTGCAAGGCCAGACAGGCCCGGACGACGTTTGACTTCCCCGCAGCATTGGCACCGTAGAGGGCGGCTACGCGCAATGCATGCTCTTGCGTGCCCGGCAACGGGTACACGTGCGCACTGCCCGCGCACGGCCCGAGCCTTTTCGAGGCCAGCGTGCTGAGAGACTGCTCAACGCGAAACGAGCGGAAGTTAGCCACGGAGAACGACAATAACATGAAATCACCATGAACGCGAGGTTCTCACGCGTACCGCTCTTTCAGGGCCGCACACAAGCATAGCATGCGAGGTTAGCGTGATATTATCGCAACATCCAGGGTTTGTCAACCGAGCAACCCGCCAATCCGGTTGACGGTGGAACGAGGGAGGGCCATACTGATACGCATCCTGGTGCAAACTAGATGCAACTCGTCCACCATGGAGGGGTGAGCAAATAGCCCGCCGCGAAGGTTTTCCGCGTGTGCCGGATCCATTACTGGGCGGGACAAAGTCTTTGCGTTCCGGTTCGAGTTCCGCTGGACCGCCACCGGTTTGGATCGGAAGGGCCACACCGAACGGCCATTCCAGGATGGTTGTTCCGTTTTGCGGTGTAGACACGAAAGAAAGGATCCCCATGCTTGCAGTCGTTGTGGTCGAACCGGGCCGGGTGGAATTGGTCGATTTGCCCGAGCCGAGTCCCGGGCCGTATGAAGCCCGCGTCAAAACCGAAGTGGCAAGCCTCTGCAACGCCACGGACGGCAAGCTCATCGCCGGGCACTTTCCCGGCGTCGACACCTACCCGCTCATGCTCGGGCACGAGTCGGCCGGAATCGTCGACGCCGTGGGCGAGAAGGTGCGGAACTTCCAGGTGGGCGACCGGGCGATCGGCGGGCTGCTGTTTGGCGCCGGCGACGGCCGCACCGCCAGCGGCTGGGGCGGCTTCGGCGAGTACACCCTCGTGGCCGACCACGACGCCATGGCGGCCGACGGCGTGGCCGACGCCGAACATGGCTGGGTCGAGGTGTACGAAATCCAGCGAACCGTCGCGCCCGACATCCCCGTCGAGGCCGCCGTCCTGCTATGCACCTGGCGCGAAGTGTACGGCGGCGTCGGCGATTTCCACCTGGAGGCGGGCAACGACCTGCTGCTGTTCGGCGCCGGGCCGGTCGGGCTGAGCTTCCTGAAGTTCGGCAAGCTGCTGGAAATGGGGTCCATCACGGTCGTCGATCCGCTCGAGTGGAAGCGAGAGAAGGCGGCGGCCATGGGGGCCGACGCCGTCCTGCCGCCCGACGCCGACGCCCTCGGCGACCTGGTCGCCTCCCGCGGCAAGCCGTTCGACGCCGTGGTCGACGCCGTCGGCAGCCCGGCCATTGCGAACATGGCGCTGCCGCTGGTGGGCATGGGCGGCACGATCGGCATCTACGGCGTCATCGCCGAGGAGGTCATGGCGCTCGAAAAGGGCAAAGGGCCGTACAACTTCAACCTGTTCATGCACCAGTGGCCCACCCGTTGGCGAGAGCGGGCCGCCCAGGAACCGCTGTGCCAGTGGATTCGCGACGGCAAGCTGGCGGCCGACGAGTTCGTCACCCACGAGTTCCCCGTCCAGCAGATCGGCGAGGCCATCGAAGCCGTGCGCAGCGGGCAGGTCATCAAGTCGATTTTGCGGTACGAGTAA
>CAYPWB010000299.1:0-7853 GCA_964414315.1 uncultured Planctomycetaceae bacterium
GGGAGCCGTGGTCGGTGAGCTAAACGAGCATACCCGAATATCTCCCCTGCGCGTTGCCGCCGGAGGCGGCGGCAACGCGCAGGGGAGGTGGGGAAGTGGGCATCGCCTCAGCCTGCTGACCATCGCTCCGTGCCGGGCAAGCCGGCCGGTGGCGGCCGTAACGGCCGGGTGGTAGCGAAACCGTTCGGTTGGGTTCGATGCCCCGGCTCATCTGAATACGGAGTACTCTGCACTGTTGCCTGAACTGCGTGGCCTTTCGACAGTGGCTCGCAGTGCTCGGCCGCCTGGGTAAAGACTCACGAGCCCTGGCCGTCCCCAAATAACGTCACGCATCACCCAGCCGCCGCCGAGTGACGTTCCCGTTGAGTCACGCCCGATCGACGACTCGGGTGGCGGCGATGGCTATGAGTTACCTCCGTCCTATTCGAGTCTACGGATCATCGTGTAGTACACCCTTCGCTCATGGAGCAACATAAGGACAAGGAGTGATTGAACCAACAGGAGCAGTCCGATCGAGAACACCACGCAGTTTCGCAGGAAACACAAGTGCGATGCCTCGACCGGAATGAGTTGGTCACCATGCTTGACACAGAGAACGGGGTGAACAGCCCACGCGTCGGGATTCGTAAGCCACAGCAGGAACACAACTGCAGCAACCGGACTGCACAGGCAGATGAGCATCGCTGTGATGCGGTACCACCGTCGAAGGCTCCGCTCGCCCCTCCTCAGTGCGCGCTGCTCAGCCTTAGATGTAGTCTTCATTGTCATCGTTACTCACAACGTGTCTCGGCTCAGTTGCCGGCCGCCCGCGGGAGCAGGCTCCCAACCGACAACTGCAATCCTGCACTTCTCTTCTCCGTGCAAGCCCGTGTCCGATCCGGAAGCTTACGTCTCCGATCATGGCCCCAACACAGGCGGAGATACTCGCTAGCCGCGCCAGTTGATCATCCGAAATCTCCTGCCGGTGATTCTCGAACAGCGCGACCACAAGAAGAAGAGCAATGATCGAAGAAACGGCACCAGACACCAGCAGCCAAAAAGTACGACAAGTGCGTGTCGACAAGCATAGGGCAGCGACGACCAAGACAGCAACGGGAATGCCGTAGTAAATGAGCCCGAACCACGAGAACACCGATGATGCGGCGAACAGCGGTTCGATCAAGTTCACATCGAGGCTAGGCACCAACCCCACGGGGTCTTGTGGATCGCCGAACATTAAGGCTTCTATCTTCCGTGCTCTTGCGGTGCCGTTGTGGTCAGAGCGCCGTTAGACGGTAGGCATCTTCTGCTACCGTCTAACGGCGCTCTGACCCCAGATCCTCCAGATCCTCCCCTGCCGCACGACCTTCAACCCCATCGTCGTGGTTGAGAGCCGCGGCTGAAAGGAGCGTGCTCTTCGCGCCGAGTGTTAGGTCACTCATTCTGCATTCATGTTTTTGAGGATCCTTTTTGCCAATGGTTTCTTGATCTCGGTGTGACGTGGAATCGCTTCCGTAGCTCCGGTCTTGGGATTGATCCAAAGCGAATGGGAACTACCCTCCCGCTTCAAATAGCAACCAGCAATCCGCAATTTGCGTTCCAGGTCGACCCGTGTCATCCAATTTGCACCCTTTCTTGTATTGCGTCCTCCGGCAGCCCGCGCAGGATATCCGCCTTGCGATCCTCGAGGATCAATTCAATCGCCTGCCGCAGACTATTCTTGGCTTCCTCGATCGTCTCGCCCTGTCCATTCGCCCCAGGGACCTCAGGGCAGATCGCCCAATAGCCGCCCTCTGGGGCCAGTTCGATGATAGCTGTGAATTCTGCCTTCATGATACTTGCCTTTCGTAAGCTGTTGGCCGAACATCGCGTTCAGCAAGCCTGGGGAGTAAGCGTTCACGGATTGGCGGCGCTGGCTTGTCGGGCCACAAGCCCAAGGGCAATCGGCGTTGCTTCAGTCGCGGGAGTCATGGCCGAAGTCCGGACAGGGCCGTACAGGTTACGCTTTGAGTTTACCCGTTTGGGGGTGGCGAAACAAGCGCCCTGCGGCGACAAACCTTGGTGGTTGCCTCACAACGACTTGCGGCCGAAAAGGGGGACAGCGGGGAGGTTGTCGTTTCTTGCTGGGCCGAAGGCCCTTGGTTCACCCAGCCCAGGGCAACGCCCTGGGGACGCGGGGACATGTATCCGGTCTCTGGTTCGGCCCAAAGGGCCAACCGTTCCGTCGAAGAAGAATTAGGCCGTTGGCCCGAAAGAGCACCCTCACGTCCGCCGGAACTGCTTGTCGAGTTCCTCGCGGGTGAACACCAGGGCGGTGGGGCGGCCGTGAGGACAGTGGTGGGCGTCCTGCACGAGGTGCCGCTGGCGCAGCAGTTCGGAAACCTCCTCCGGCGTCAGCCGATCGCCCGCCTTGACCGCCGCCTTGCACGCGATCGAGTGCAGGAGGTCGTCGAGCAGGTCGCGCGGTTCCGGCTGCCTGCCGCCCGCGAGGATGCGGTCGATCACCTCGCGTAGCACCTCGGCCGGGTTGAGGTTGGCCAGCATGGCCGGATAGCCCGAAATGAGCACCGTATCGCCGCCGAACGGCTCCACCTGCATTCCAAGCCTGGCGAGCAACTCGCGATTCTCCACGGCGGCCGCGGCTTCCGCCGCGCCCAAGTCGACCGGCTCCGGCACGAGAAGCTGCTGCGTTTCGATCGGGCCGGCCTCGATCCGGCTGCGCAACTGCTCGTACAAGATGCGTTCGTGCAGCGCGTGCTGGTCGATGATGGTCACGCCGTCGTCGGTCTCGGCCACCAGGTACGCGTTGTGTACTTGCAGACCGCTCAATCGGGCATTCGGTTCCGTTCGAGCCGAATGGTGACCCGCGCTCGGCGCTGGCTGTGCCGGGCATTCGGCGTGCGGGGCGGGGCTCCACGGCCGGTCGATGCGAGTCAGGTTGAGCGGCGCACCCGCCGCCGGAGCTCGGCCCGGTTCGCCCGAAAACGTCGAGCTTTCCTTGCCTTCGCCGCCTTCGGGACGCTGCCACGCGGCAACTTCGCCTTTGGCCCAGTCGACCAGTTCCTGCCGCATCTGTCGGGCCCGGTCGTCCTCATCGGTTGCCTCAGATCCCGCGGCCTGGTCGGGGCCGCGCACCCGGGTGTCGAGGTCGCTGGTGAGGAACTTGCCGCGAAGCGTCGAAAGCAACTGGCTGTACAACCGGCCGGAGTCCTGGAATCGCACTTCCAGCTTCGTCGGATGCACGTTCACGTCGACCAGGTCGGGCGGCATGGTGAACTGAAGGAAGGCGATCGGGTAGCGTCCCACGGTCAGCAGGCCGCGATACGCCTCGGTCAGGGCGTGCTGCAACGCGCGATCGCGGATGTGCCGGCCGTTGAGGAACACGTACTGCATGCGGTTGTTGCTGCGGCTTTGACTCGGGTGGGCCACGTAGCCGGAAAGCCGGATGTCGCCGTCGGCGCTCTCGACGTAAATCAGGTGGTCGGCAAGCTCACGCCCGAAGAAGCGGGCGATCCGGTCGAGCGGGCCCTCCGCGGCCGGCAGGTCGAAGACGCTGCGATCGTTATGCCTGAGTGTGAAATGGACCTGCGGCGAGGCCAGCGCAATGCGCGTGAACGCCTCGCTCACGTGCCCGAACTCGGTCGATACGGTCCGCAGGAACTTGCGCCGCACGGGCGTGTTGTAGAAAAGGTTGTGCACCTCGACGAGCGTACCGGGCGGGCATCCGCACGGGACCACCTCTCCGTATTGCCCGCCGGTCACCTCCAGTTCGGCGCCGGCCTGGCTCTCGTGGGTGCGGCTGCGCAGCACGGTTCGGCTGATTTCAGCGATGGAAGCCAGCGCCTCGCCGCGGAACCCCAACGTTCCGACGCGGAAGAGATCGTCGGCGTCGGTAATCTTGCTGGTGGCATGGCTGGCCACGGCCAGCGAAAGTTCGTCGGCCGGAATACCGTGCCCGTTGTCAACCACGCGCACCAGGTCCATGCCGCCCTTCTCGACCGAAACGTCGATGCGGGACGCCCCGGCGTCGATGGCGTTCTCCATCAACTCCTTCACGACGCTCGCAGGCCGCTCGACCACTTCGCCGGCGGCGATCTTGTTGATGAGCGATTGGGATAGCTGGCGAATGGGCATGGGGCGACTAGAGGCCGTACTGCTTGATCTTCCGGTAAAGGGTTCGCTCGCCGATTCCGAGCATTCGGGCGGCCTCCTCGCGATTCCCGCCGGTGAACTGCAGCGTTTCGGCGAGGAACAAGCGTTCGATTTCGTCGAGCGGCTTGCCGACCAGTTTGGCAAGAGAAGCGGCCGCCGGCGCCGTGTCCTGCTCGGCGGACGACTCGGGGTCGGCCAGTTCCTCGGGCAAGTCGTCCAGGTCGAGCAGTTCGTCGTAGTCGACCACGACCATGCTTTCGACCACGTTGCGAAGCTGGCGCACGTTGCCGGGCCAATCGAAGGCCGCCAGGCGCCGCCGCACCGGCGAGGTCACCCCCTTCACTTGCTTGCCGTGCTGCTTGATAAACTGCTTGACGAAGTAGTCGATCAGGATGGGAATATCCTGGCGGCGCTCGCGCAGTGCGGGCAGCCGGACGGTGACGACCTTCAGGCGGTGGTAGAGGTCGCGGCGGAACGAGCCGGCCTCGATGGAGTCCTCGAGGTCGCGGTTGGTGGCCGAAAGGAGCCGCACGTTAACCTTGATGGGCTGGTTCGAGCCGACGCGAGTGATTTCGCCGTTTTCGAGCACGCGCAACAGCTTGATTTGGGTGGCCATGGGCATGTCGCCCACTTCGTCGAGAAAGATGGTGCCCCGGTGGGCGTACTCGAACTTGCCCACCCGGTCAGCCGACGCGTCGGTGAATGCCCCCCGCACGTGCCCGAACAATTCGCTTTCGAGAATGTTCTCACTCAGGGCGGCGCAATTCAAGGCCACGAAGGGGTTATCCTTCCGCGGGCTGTTCTGGTGGATGGCCTGGGCCACCAGTTCCTTGCCGGTGCCGGTTTCGCCCTGGATGAGCACGGCCGCGTTGGTCGGCGCGATGCGTTTGAGGCGTTCAAGGACGCCGCGCATTTGCGGGCTGTCGCCCACGACACCCTCGAAGCCGAACTTCTCGTCGAGCCGGCGGCGGAGTTCGAGGTTGGCACGCCGCAGGCGCGACGTTTCCGCCGCCCGCTGGGCCGCCCCCCGAAGCTGGCCGATGTCGAGCGGTTTGAGCAGGTAGCTGAACGCCCCCCGCTGCATGGCCTCCACGGCCGAGGGGATCGTACCGTGGCCGGTCACCAGGATGACCTCGGCCTCGGGCTGAGCCGCCTTGGTGCGTCCGAGCACCCCCAGCCCGTCCAGGTCGTTCATCACCAGGTCGGTCACCACGACGTCGAAGGCGGCCTGTTCGGCCTCCTCGGCCCCGGCCTTGCCGGACGTGGCCACGCGGCACTCGAACCCTACGCGTTCAAGGCTCTCGGCCACGGTCTCGGCGTGCGACGGGTCGTTGTCGACCACCAGCGCGCGGTAGGGGGGCTCCGGCGACTCGCCGGCGGATGGGGCCGCACCCGGTTGCTCCTTCACTTCACTCATACGTCCGATGATACCGTGTTTCATGCAACGGCAGAAGCACCGGCGGGCGAACGGCACGGAAGCACCCGAACGACGAACGCGAGACAATCCCCTTGTTGAGGTGTGCACGTCGAGTACATCGGCTATAATGAAGTATGCGTCAAGAGCCGCCCGTTGCCGCGGTACGCGGGCCGCGACCGCTTCCGACATTCCCGCGAAAGGGGGGGTCATGTCTACCGTGTTGGAGAAGTGCCAGGCGGAAGAACGCTTCTTGCTCACCGGCATTTCGTGGGTCACGTACGAGGCCCTGCTGGCCGATCTGGAGCATGGCGGCACCCGGCTGACCTACGACCAAGGGAGGCTCGAACTCGTGTCGCCTTCAACAGACCATGAGGAGTTCGCGACGCTCATCGGCCGGATGATCGAGACGATGACCCTGGAACTGGACATTCCGATCCGCAGTACAAGGTCATGGACTCTCAAACGCGAACTGACGCGGCGGGGCGTGGAGGCCGACGAGTCGTACTACGTGGCCAACGAGCCGCGCGTTCGCGGCCGGAGAGATTTGACGCTGCAGCGCGACCCGCCGCCGGATTTGGCCGTCGAGGTCGAGATTTCCCGACCCTGGATTGGCAAAGCGCCCATCTACGCCGACCTCGGAGTGCCCGAAGTTTGGCATTTCGACGGCGAGCGGCTGCGCGTCGAGTTGCTCGAGCAGGACGGCACGTACGCGGAAAGCCCGACCAGTGCGGCCTTTCCTTTTCTCCCGATCGGCAAACTCGAAGAGTTCCTCGAACATCGGGCCGCAACGGACGAGACCACGTGGATTCGCCGTTTCCGCGAATGGGTGCGCCAGGAATTGGCCCAAGGATAGCTGAGAAAGGGGTTTCCATGTCCACCGTGTTGGAAAAGTGCCAGGCGGAAGAACGCTTCTTGCTCACCGGCATTTCGTGGGTCACGTACGAGGCCCTGCTGGCCGCTCTGAAGCATGGCGGCTCCCGGCGCTGACCTACGATCAGCGAAGGTTCGAACTCATGTCGCCTTCACGACCGCACGAGTGGTTTGTCCGCCTGATCGGCCGAATGATCGAGACGGTTGCCGAGGAGCTGGAAATTCCCATTTCCAGCACGAAATCGTGGACGCTCAAACGCGAACTGAAGCGGCGGGGCCTGGAGGCCGATGAGTCGTACTACGTGGCCAACGAGCCGAAGGTGCGGGGGCGGGACGACTTGACGCTCCAGCGAGCCCCCGCCCGACCTGGCCGTCGAGATCGACATTTCCCGCCCCTGGATCGACAAAACACTCATCCATGCCGACCTCGGGGTGCCCGAGGTATGGCATGACGACGGCGAGCGGCTACGGGTCGAGTTGCTCCAACAGGACGGCACGTACGCGGAAAGCCCGACCAGTGCGGCCTTTCCGTTTCTACCGCTCGGCAAACTCGAACATCGGGCCGCAACGGACGAGACCACGTGGATTCGCCGTTTCCGCGCCTGGGTGCGCGAGTTGACTGCCCGGTAAGCGGGCGGAGCGTCCTACCCTGCCGGCGGGCTTCCGATCAGTTCGTTCAGTCCATCGACGATCAAGTCGAGTTCTTCGCGGGAGGCTTTGCCGATTCTCTTCCCCAGACGCTGCACGGAGAGCGTGCGCACCTGGCTGATCTTGGCCCAGGAGCGCTTCGGAAGATTGGGGCTGGACAGTTCGAGAGTCAAAGGGAAGCCCGCTCGCTGCGGCTGGCTGGTCAGTGCCACCGCAATTACGGTTCCAGAGGATGCGTTGAAAACATCCTGGCTGAGAATAAGAACGGGACGCAACCCGGCCTGTTCGTGTCCGCGGGTCGGGTTGAGGTCGGCCCAACAAATATCGCCCCTCAATACGCGGGCCATTTCTCCACCTCCGCACCGATGCCTTCCTCCGCCATCGCCTGTTCGAAAGCCGGGTCCAACTTCTTGCATTCGCGAGCAAGACGGTTACGATCCAGTTGACGCAGTTTGTCGGCGACGGCCTCCTGAATGGCTTCGCTCCGGCTCGGGTAGACGTGGGCCGAAACCAACCTGTCGAGTTCGTGGAGCAAGTCTTCCTCGATGATGATGGCAACCTTGGCAGTGCTCATGCTTCCGACCTCCTGTATTGCAATACCGTACACCAGACTTCGGGTGCGGGCAAGGGGCATCTCTCGCGGTCTTGGACGAGGGTTCGCATTTCTACACCCAGCAGTCTGGACGGGTCGGGGCGGCTGAACGACACATCCTCTCCAAACGGCGTTTGGCGTCACCGCCCCAGGTAAATCACCGGCGGCTCGCCGTTGACGGCCAGCCGGGCGGGG
>CAYPWB010000300.1:0-7824 GCA_964414315.1 uncultured Planctomycetaceae bacterium
GCTGAGGTGCGGGGGAATATCGTCACCAACACCGAGTCGTGCGCGAAGACCGCGCAAATTGTCGCGCTGGGACAGGTCGACGCGGTGCTCGGCTGGGAGGTGTTTGAACATTGGCGACCCGACAAGATCAAGACCATTTACTTGCCCAAGGAACTTGTGCCGCGGATCGGGTATTTGCCCGCGGCCATCGGCATCCATTGTAAGGACCGGGAACTCGCGCAGGCGTTTCTCGACTATCTCACGTCGGAGGAGGGCCGGGCCATGTTTCGGCAATGGAACTACCTGACCTCCCTCGACGCGGCTCGCGAGCACGCATTGCCCGATACGCCCGCCGGCGGCGAATGGTCCCTGCCGGAGGGCTGGTAGGCGACATGACGTGGCGAGGCCGACTGTTTGGTTTCTTCCTGGCGTCCGGACTGGGCGCCGCGGTTACGCTCACGGTGTGCATGCTGGCGGCGCAAGTGGGGTATGCGGGCATCCTCGCGCCGTTTGCCGCGTTGAGGCAGCCGGACGTGCAACATGCCATCCGTTTGAGCCTGATGTGCGCCACCGCGGCCGCCGGCCTGGCGCTGATCGTCGCGATTCCGGCGGCGTTTGCCCTGGCCCGCCATCGCTTCCCGGGGCACCGCTTCATCGATGCTCTGCTCGATATCCCCATTATCGTTTCCCCCGTCGCCATTGGCATGACGCTCCTGCTGATGTTTCGCAGCCCTCCGGGCAGTTGGGTCCAGGAACACCTGATGCGGTTCGTCTTTGAGGTGCCGGGGATCATTCTCGCGCAGTTCATCATTGCCTTGGCTCTGCAAATCCGCGTGCTCAAGGCAACCTTCGAGGGCATCGATCCACGGCTCGAACAGGTGGCGCGCTACCTCGGATGCAGCCCTTGGGCTGCTATGCGGCGGGTCACCCTGCCGTTGGCGCGGCCGGGAATCATCGCCGCGCTGGTGCTGAGTTGGGGGCGGGCGATCGGAGAATACGGGGCTACGGTCACGATCGCCGGCAGCGTCAAGGGCAAGACCGACACCATCCCCATCGCCATCGTGCTCAACTGGACGGCGGTCCGCATCGAGGCCGCCGTGGCACTGATTATGGTGCTCACCGCATTTGCGCTCTTCGTTTTGCTGATGGTTCGGCTGGCCGCCCGCGGGAGTCGAGCATGATCGAAGTCTGCAACCTGGGCGTCGTACTCGGTTCCTTCGCGCTGCGCGACGTGAGCTTCAAGCTGCCGGAGGGCGGCTGCCTGGCCGTGCTTGGACCTTCCGGCGCAGGCAAGACCGTGCTGCTTGAGGCGGTGATGGGCGCCGTCCGGCCCCGCCACGGATGCGTGCTGCTCGGCGGCCGCGACATCACCGCTTTGGCCCCCGAGCACCGCCGTATCGCCTACATCCCGCAAGACCTGGCGCTCTTTCCCCACCTGTCGGTCCGGCGGAACATCCTGTTCGGCCTCCCGCATCGTGCCGTCCGACGCGGCACCTCCCCCGAGCTCGTGCAACTGGCACAGCTCCTGGAAATCGAGCACCTGTTGGACCGCAGGCATGTCGGAACGCTCTCCGGCGGCGAAAAACAGCGAGTGGCACTCGCCCGGGCATTGATTGTGCAGCCGCGCGTGCTGTTTCTCGACGAGCCGTTCGCCTCACTCGACGGGGCGACACGATCCAACCTGCTCCGCGTATTCCGGGCCGTACGGCGCAAACTGAACACCACCGTGCTGTTCGTTACCCACGACCTCGATGAAGCATGCCTGCTGGCCGACGACGTGGTTATCCTAATGGACGGCCACGTGGTCGAGTCGGGTCCGAGCGACCGCGTCCTTCGACAGCCGCACACGGTCGCGGTGGCACGGTTTCTCAATATCCGCAACGTGTTCCCGATCACATGGCTGCCGGCTCTGGCACGCGACCGTTCTTTGAAAAGCGTCAATGGCAGCACGCACTGGGCGATTCGTGCTGAGGACGTTGAGCTTCTTGGTCCGGCCGATAAGTTGGCGTACGGGTTACCTGCCCGGCTGGAAGACCTGATTCCCCTGGGTTCCCACGCAATTGCCGAACTCGTCGCCGGTGCAGAGTTTCGGCTGGAAGCCGCAGTAACCCACGATCAGGTCGCAGCCTTGACCGGCCAACTCGGCCGAGATATCTGGGTGCGGCTGGCGCCCGACCGAATCCTTCTCCTCGTCGAAAGAGACGGCCCCCCAAGCGGTTACCAATCGCGCAACAGCCTGTAATCATTCTGATAGCGCGACTTCTTCCATGCCGGGCGTCGGTTTCTTGGCGGCAATGCAGTAGATGGCCAAAAGTGCGTCTATTTTGGCCCTTTTGGGTCAAGCCGCAGCGAGAGGACGTGTGACGGCACACGTTTTGCCTTCAATCTTCCCGTCGCTTTGAGCCCCGCCTCGAAAGCCGGCAGCGTCTGGGGCCGGTAACGAAAACCATTCCCGGTCGGTCCGGACCCCAAACGCTCAACGACCCATTACCACATATCGAAGGAGCCACTGCCATGCGACGGACAACACTTCTTGGTGCGACTTCCCTGCTGATCCTGACAGGGGCCGGCACGTGCCTGGCCGACGGCGCTTACTCGGAGGTCGACGTCGGCCGGCGCCATGCCGAGGCACAGGCCGGTTACAGCGGGCCGGCCGGCTTCGCCCGGACACAAAGCCGCGTGGGCGACGTAAGCCTGGGACGCGGCCTGGCCATCGGCTACGGGCCGGGCGGAATCTCGCTGTCGCACACGATCGGCGTGTCGGGCCGCGGCATCGGCACGGCTCACAACTTCCAACTGAGCGTCGGTCCCAACGGAACTCACGTGGGCCGCAGCGGGGTGGTCACCGCAGGCGGCAACACCCGCGTCATTGCCGGCGGCGATACATCGCACGGGCCCGGCCGAGCGCGGGGCGGTAATTTCGCCGCCGGATTCGGACGCCGCACCGAGGCCTGGTCGCAATCGCAGGCTCACGGTCGCCGCGGCGCCGGACATCGTTACCCTCACCGGAGGAGGTAAAGCCATGAGGATTTCCACGATTCTTTTTGCCGTTGTTTTCAGTGCGGTCGCCACCGTGTGGTCGGCCGGACCCGAGGTCGCGCCGGCGGAGCCGAACGGCGGCGCCGAGGCGACCGAACCCACGGCCGACGAGCCCCAACCCACGGAGCTTTCCGAGTCGATCCGGCAGTTCGTGGACGACTTGCGCTGGGACGCCGTCGAGCGATGGTTCCAACAATGGGACGCCGCTGAGCCCGACGCGGCCGACGAGGGCTGGCCGGACCTGCCGGCGGAGGACGGGTGGTGGGACGACGCGCTGGCCGCTCCGCCGCGACGCGCCGTGGTCGAGGCCGAAGCCGACGGGCTTGCCGTCGGCGCGGCGGCCTCCGGCCGGGGCACGGCCATATCGATGGCGGTGGTTGACGACCATTACGAAGTCGAGGCCGCCTGGTCCGGGCCCGAAGGCCCCGAGCGTTACCGGGTGCGCGGCACTCGGGAGGAAGTGGAGCGGTGGGCGGGCCAACTACCGCAGCCGCTGAAACGTGCAGTGCGGCGCCAGTTGGCGTCGACCGATTTCGACCGTTCGGCATGGTAACGCGCCGGACTGCGTTTGCCTCCGCCGTCATCGGGAGCAATATACCGGCGAAAGGTACCCGCGCCTTTTTCGTACATCGTAGTAACCTCTGACACTCGCCCAAGGAGAATTGAAATGAATCGTGCAACCCTTTTGATCGGAACGCTCTCGCTGCTGGCTCTGGCGGCGGAAGCACAATCGCAAGTGACCGCCCGCAGCTACTCCGACGGCGGCGTGGCTACGGCGCATGCCAGCGGCGTCGGCCGCACGAATCTTCATGCCGAGGCGGCCGCCAGCCGCGGCGCCCGCGCCCATGCCCGCATTACCGGCAACGGGCTGCGCGGTGGCTACGCCTCGGGCACGAGTATCGCTGTTTCCGATCGCGGCCGGGCAGTGAGCGACGCGCACAGCGACGCCCGCGGCTGGGGCGCTCGGTCGCACGTCGAAAGCGTGGCCGGCTCGGTGCGCGGCGTTGCCATCAGCCGGGGCAACGCGTACGCCCGCGGCAACAGCCAGGCGATTAGCCGCAGCACGGCGACGGCCCAGCGAGGCACGGCCATCTCCCGGGCCGACGCCGATGCACGCGGCCGACGCGGCGGCAGCGCCCTGGCCGACTCGGAGTCGGTAGCCGACGCCTACCGCGGCACGGCCGTAAGCCGCAGCCGAGTGCACGCCTCGGCCAGCCATGGCGGCCGCGCCGTCGGGCAAGGGCACGCCATGGGCCTCGGCTGGGGCCGGCACGCGCGGGCCGACGTCCGCGTCGATAGCCGCGCCCGGTTCGGCGGCCGCAGCCGCGCCAGCGCCTCCCACCTCGACTGGTAGCGAAAACAAACGACAAGCCAGTCAAACCTGTAACCGTTCACAGGGGACTGTCCCGATTTTCGCGGCACAAAGGGCGATGTGCCCAATCGGCCGCCTGCCGAGGCCGCGAAAATGGGACTGTCCCCTTCACATACAGCGGAGAAAACAGCCCACGCCGCCGACCCGTGAACGGTTACGTCGAACCTCAATGCGAACGCCTCCACCGGGACTGAAGCCGGTGGGGGCGTTCTTCCATTCGGAATCTTGCGGGAAGAGGTCGGGGGAACCGTAACCGTTCAGCGGGCCGGCGCCAAGTAACCGCGCGCGACGGCGTCGGCAATGAGCCCTTCGGCGTACTCCCACAATCGCGGGGCCCCCTCGGCAATCGGGCGGCATCGGGCGAGCACCTGATCGGCCGCAACGCCGTGCTCGCGCCACGCTCGTCCCTCGGTGAAGTAGTTGTGCATCATCGGCTGCAGGCAATCGAGCGCCGCGGCGTAACACGATTCGGCCGTTTCGCGGGCGTCGAACTCTTCCCACAACGCACGTATTTCAGACGCCTGGTCCGGGGGCAGCAATGCGAAGAGGCGATCGGCCGCACGCCGCTCACGCTCGGCCTGCGTTTCGCGGCCGGCCGAATCGTACGCGTACGTGTCGCCCGCATCGATCTCGACCAGGTCGTGCACGACCACCATCTTCAGTACACGGAGCAGATCGACGCCGTCCTCGGCCGCGTACTCGGAAAGGAGGAAGGCCATCAGGGCCAGGTGCCAGGAATGCTCGGCGTCGTTTTCCAAGCGAGACCCGTCGAGCAACCAGGTTCGGCGGACGATGTGTTTGAGCTTGTCGACTTCGCGTACGAAGGCAAGCTGCCGTTGAAGTCGGTCGGGCGGACTCGCGTCGTGAGGGGGCATGGTTCCTCCGTGGGTGACCGTTCATGGGCGACGGTCGGCTGCGGGCGGTAGGGGAACAGGTCCCTGTTTCGGCCATCCTCCTCCTGAAACGAACTCCCTTGGCCGAAAAATGGACCGGTCCCCGCCGGTTCGTCAGTAGCCGCGCTTAGGGCTCGCGAAGGAATAAATGGCCTTGTTTAGGCGCGGCGAGGACAAGGCTGCGAAGGAAGGCGAAGCAGACATATTGCCTATACGTCGATGCAGCCTGACGGCGCGCAGCCGTAGCCGCAGCCCGTCCAAATCGGCCAGTTATTTATTCGCGGGCCCTTAGTTGACGCTGGGATCGGGCGGTACCCGCTTGATGTTGAGCATTTCCGGCAGCGGTTTTCGGCCCTGCTTCACGAGGCGTGCCCAAAGATCCTCGCCCTCCTGGAACACGTCTTCCAGGGTGGCAGCCGTGGTGAGCCATCCGCCCAGTTCCAACTCACCTTCGAGTTGGCCCGGCCCCCAGCCGGCGTGGCCCACAAACACCTTGCACGGGAGGTCGGTGCGGAGGACGAGCCGGTCCAGGTGGTCCTTTCGGGCCGCAAAGAACACCCCGTCAAGCACCTGCAGCTCAGCCAAGTCGGGGATGGCGTGGATCGCCATGATGGGACCGGGTACGGGGCCGCCCAAGTACACCGGCCCCTCGGCGTTGCACGGCTCGTCGCCCACGTCGGCCCACAACTGCCGGAGTTCCTTCGAGGTCGGCCGGTTGAGGACCAGCCCCAGCGCCCCTTGCTCGTTGTGCTGGACCATGAGCACTACCGACCGAACGAAGTTCGGGTCGAGTAGTTCCGGTGCGGCGATTAGCAGGTGTCCCTCAAGCGACTCCATAGCGGCATACTCGCAACGTGTATTCCGGCAGAAACCTCGGCTACCATCCATTCCACCCCAAACCGGCCGTGAAGGCAAGCCCCGGCGGACAACCCTTCCGGGGCGACGGTCCGGTTCGACACCCGCCCGCTACCGGCCGACTCCGCGGCGACAATTGGGCCCGTCCCCCGTGAATCGTTGGGTCCGCAATTCACTGCGCGCGGCCGTCGATGGTGACGAGCGTTTTCTGTTCGGGCTGCTGCGAGGCCGAACAGCAATCGGGCCGGCCGCAGCCTTGGTGCGACCCCGGCTCGTGGCGGTGGTGGCATCCGGCATGGACCCGGCGGCCCAGCATCAGACCGATCCCCAGGCCCAGTCCGGCCAGGCTAAAGGCCACCAATGCAGCGACAAACTCAGGCATGGAACACTTCTCCGTTCAGTTGCGCGGCAGGCAGGCAGCCTCAAACTCGGGGGTCATGCGCTCTTCGAAGCCGCCGTCGGTACTGACAATCATCAGTACGGCCAGCTTTTGCTCGAGGGCGACGCGAAAACCTTCCTCGGGTCCCAGAACCAGCAGGCCGGTGGCCAGCGCATCGGCCCGGGCACAGGAAGGCTCCAATACCGATACGGAGGCCAACCGGTGTTGGATCGGCCGGCCGGTGCGAGGGTCGATGATGTGCGAATACCGCCTGCCGCTCTGTTCGAAGTAGTTGCGGTAATCGCCCGAGGTGGCCAGGGCCGTATCGTTTAGTTCCACCACGCGGTAGAGGCTGCGTACGCCCGGCCGCGGCGATTCGATGCCGATCCGCCACGGGCGTCCTTCCGCGTTCACACCCCGCGCCCGCACGTCGCCGCCAATGTCGACCAGAAAATTGACGATCCTGCCGCTCTGCAACAGCACGGCGAGCTGATCGACGGCATATCCCTTCGCCACGCCGGACAGGTCGATTTGCACCTCGGGCTTGGCCTTGCGAACGGTCGGCGGATTGAGTTGGAACTCGAGCTCCTCGAAGCCTACGACGTCTTTGGCTCGGGCAATCTGCTCGTCGGAGGGCACGCGGTTGGGAATGCGGCGCTCGGGCCCGAACCCCCACAGGTTGACCAACGGCCCGCAGGTGATCTCGAACGCTCCCTCGGTATCCAGCCCTGCCTGGAGCCCTTCGGCAATGACTTCCGCTGTTTCCTCCGACACGCCGCTCCACTGGACGCTTCGCGACCGGTTCAGTTGCGAGACGTCGGAGCCCAAGTCGTAGGTGGAAAGCAGGCCCTCCAGTTCCCCGAGGCGGACCTCGACCGCACGGTGGAGTTCTTCGGCGGCGTTGCCCTTCGGCGGATCGACCACCTTCACGCTGTACTGCGTGCCCATGGTGGCGCCGGAGATGGTCATCAGGCGGGCATCGTCGTCGGGCACTTCGGCCGCGCACCCGGCCGAGAGAGCTGCGGCGGCGATAGCCAATACCAGTCGCATGGAAGCCCTTCTTCTTTGGACGGTGCGTTGCGGCGTCGCGACGGCCGGCTGCGCGGCAGAATGTCGGGAATACCGCAGGGCGACTCTCCGAGTCGCCGCTTACTTCCGTTCTTCACGACTCGGAGCGTCGTGCTACTGTAGGGCGACTCTCCGAGTCGCCGCTTGCTTTCTTTGTTCACGACTCGGAGAGTCGTGCTACCATGCTTAGGGCCCACGAATCAATAACTGACCGATTTGGGCGGGCTGCGGCTACGGCT
>CAYPWB010000301.1:0-7819 GCA_964414315.1 uncultured Planctomycetaceae bacterium
GTCCACGGCAGCGTACTCATTCAGGACGGCGTGCTCGTGGTCGTCGCCGGGCGCTCGATGTTCCTCGACGGCGGGCTGCAGATGTACCGGCTCGACCCCCGCACGGGCGAGGTCCTCGACCAGCGGGTGTACGATGAACGAAGCCCCGAGGACGATGCCGCGATCCAGGATTACGCTCGCCAAATGAACATGCCCGTCGCATTGACGGACGTCCTTTCCAGCGACGGCCGCTACCTGTACATGCGTTCGCAGGCGTTTCAGCTCGACGGCGAGCGGCTGCCGCTGGAGGCGTTGCCCTACGCGGGGAATCCCGAACGCTATTCGATTCCCAACGACCAGGAGCCCAAGCGGGCGCACCTGTTCAGCCCGACCGGTTTCCTTGACGACAGTTGGTGGCACCGCACTTACTGGATTTACGGCAGCCGTTTCCTCGGCGGCTGGGCCGGCTACTCGCAGGCGGGCCGGGTGACGCCGGGCGGCAAAATCCTATGCTTCGACGACACGAAGGTGTACGGATTCGGACGCAAACCCAACTTCTACCGCTGGACCACACCGCTGAAGCACCACCTGTGGGCCGCCCTGAAGACTCCCGACGCCGCGCAGGGCCGGAAGGGCTTTCGCGTTGCCCACGACTGGACCGCAGAGACGTCGCTCTTTGCCCGGGCGCTGCTGCTGGCCGACGGCACGCTTTTCGCCGCCGGCCCCGAGGACCTTGTCGACGAGCCGGCGGTCGGCAAACGAGTGGACGCCGAGGGCGTACCCGAATTGCTCGCCGAGCAGGAGGCCGCTTTCCTGGGAAAACGCGGCGGCTTGTTCTGGTCGGTCGACGCGGCGTCGGGCGAGGTTCTCGCCAACCGGAAGATCGACCGGATTCCCGTCTTCGACGGCTTCGCCGCCGCGCAGAACCGGCTGTACATGGCCGCGACCGACGGCAGCGTGGTGTGCTTTGTGGGCGAGTGAAGTAACGGTATTACCATGGTGTTTCCACGTACCTGTTCTCTGGAGTACGACTCAATGCAGCGACGAAGTTTCTCCACCTGCTTCCCCCCTGCCCTGCTGGCGGCGACTGCTGCGCTCATGTGCCTTGGCGCGGTCCCTTCGACCGGAAATGCCCCACCCCGGCTGGAAAACCCCTTCTTTGTCTTCTGCCACGATACGCATGACGCGAAGAAACGCAGCTTAGCTGAGCAGGCTGAATTGGTAAGCGAACTTGGCTTCGACGGTGTCGGACATCTGTGGCTCGACAAACTGCCCGAACGCCTGGCCACGCTTGACGAGAAGGGGCTCAAGCTATTCCAAGTATTTGTGCGGGCGAGCATCGATCCGAACCAGCCAAAGTACGATCCACGGCTGGGTGAAGCGATCCAACTGCTCGAAGGACGCGATGTCGTATTAGGAGTATTGATCGTCGGCGGCAAGCCGTCGGACCCGGCCGGCGATGGGCGGGCCGTGGCGATCCTGCGCGAGATGTCCGACATGGCGGCCCCGGCCGGCTTGCGAGTCGCCCTATACCCGCACACCAACGACTGGCTGGAGAAGACGAGCGACGCTGTGCGCGTTGCCCGCAAAGTCGATCGTGAAAACGTCGGCGTCATGTTCAACCTGTGCCACTGGCTGAAGGTGGACGACACGAGCCGGTTGGAGGCAACGCTCGAGGAGGCGATGCCGTACCTGTTCGCCGTGTCGATCAACGGGGCCGATCCTCCGCCGGGCGGCTGGGATAAGCTCATCCAACCATTGGGCAGCGGTTCGTTCGACGTAGCGGGCTTGTTGCAAACGCTGCACGGGCTCGGCTACAATGGCCCCATCGGGCTAATGTGCTACGGGCTCGGCGGCGATGCCGAGGTGCATCTGAGGAAGTCGATGGAGGCATGGAAACGGCTCGCGGCGGAAGCGGCCGAAGCAAGTCCGTAGCGTGGGTGGTTCCGGCTGTGGTGGCCGGCGGGTGTGCGCCGGCGCGCCGGACGGCTTTCCTGCGGGAGTGCGGTTCACACTGTGGTACAGCCGGGTTCACCCACGCGAAAATTGAATGTGGTTTTCGGCGCGTGGGTGAACCCGGCTGCAACAACAAGCCCAACCACTCCCCCGGTAGATGCTGCGGCCGGAACCACCCATCCTACCCCCCCAGGAGACCTGTCATGGAACCGCCAGTTTCTCGACGCACGTTCGTCAAAGGATCGGCCCTGGCTTCGACCGGGGCGGCGTTCGCCCTAAGAACGGCTGCCGGCGACGAGCAGAAGTCCCAGAATGTCCTGCTGAAAGGAAAGCTGGGCGACATGGAGGTAAGCCGGCTGCTGCTGGGCGGCAACCTGTTGACGCACTTCACGCACAGCCGCGACCTGCGGTACGTGTACAACCTGACGGCGCACTACAACACGCCGGAGAAGATCCTCGAAACCCTGGCGGTGGCCGAGGAGCACGGCGTCAATACGCTTGTGATTCACACGGTCGACTCGGCGTTGCGGGTGCTTCAGGAGCACCGGCGCCGCGGCGGGAAGATGCAGTGGATCATCTGCCCGACCACCCCCATCGAGCCGGGCCTGCTCAAGTACGGCGAACACGTGATGAAGATGGTCGACGACGGCGTCGATGCCATTTACATCTGGGGCGTGCACGCCGACCGGATGACCAGCCCGGAGGGCATCGATCTGCTTGGGAAAGCCGTCGACATGGTCAAGGCGAACGGCGTTCCATGCGGCGTTGGCGGGCACCGGCTGGAGGTGGTCCGCCAGTGCGAGGCGAACAAGGTCCGCTGCGACTTCTACATCAAGACCCTGCACCATCACAAGTATCCGACCGCGCCGAAGGCGGGCGAGGCGGGCGACAATATCAGTGAGATTCCGGGCTACTGGTGCGGCTTGCCCGACGAAACCGTCGAGTTCATGAAGACCGTCGAGAAGCCCTGGGTCGCCTTCAAGGTGATGGCCGCCGGGGCCATTCCGCCGGAGGATGCCTTCCGGTACGCCTTCACCAGCGGCGCCGATTTCGTCCTGGCCGGCATGTTCGACTTCGAAATCGCCCCCGACGTGCGCATTGCCGCAAAGACGTTTGCCGAGGCGAAAGACCGTCCCCGGCCGTGGCGGGCCTGACGTGACGCAACCACCGCAACCCGACCGGCAAACGCTGTTTCACGAGGCAATGGCAGCCACGTTCTCGGTCGAGTTGGCGCATGCCGACGGCCACTACGCGCGACAGGCCGTTGCAGCCGCCTTTGCCGAGTTGGACATGCTCGAAGGCCAACTGAGCCGTTTCGTCGAGGGGAGCGACGTGTGGCGGCTGAACCGGTTGCGCCGGGGTGAAACGGCGGTTGTGGCGCTCGACACGTTCCGCTGCCTGGACGCCGCCCTGCAAGTTCAGCAGCGAACCGGCGGCGCGTTCGACGCCACGCATGCCTCTGCGCCGGGCTCGATCCCGAGTGAACGCCTTCGCCTGGCGCCGGCCGGCTGCCGCGTGGGCGTAACCGCCGACGGCGTGCAGATCGATTTGGGCGGCATCGGCAAGGGCTACGGGCTCGACCGCATGGCCGCCGTTCTCGAGCAGTGGGACGTGACCGCCGCCCGGCTCGCGGCCAGCACCAGCACCATCCTGGCGCTCGACGCCCCGCCGGGCGAGTCGGGCTGGACCGTGATGTTCGGCCCCAAGCACGACCGGCGGCGAGTGGCGCTGCGGCGCGCGGCGCTGAGCACGTCGGGCATTGGCGTGAAGGGTCGCCACGTGACCGATCCTCACACCGGCCGGCCCGCCGCGGGAACCCGGGCGTGGGCCCGCGCCGCAACCGCCGCGCTGGCCGACGCCCTTTCCACGGCATTCCTGGCGATGACCCCGCAGCAAATCGCACAGTGCTGTGGCTGGTGGCCCGAGGAACAAATGGTGCAAGGCTACGTGGAAGAGGCTTCCAGCCACACCGTGGGACAAGCTTCCGGCTTGTCAATCACAAGCACGACAGGCTGGAAGCCTATCCCACGCAATTGACAAGCTGGAAGCTTATCTCACGAAAGCTGACAGGCTGGAAGCCTATCCCACGCAACTGACAGGCTGGAAGCCTATCCCACGCAACCGACAGGCTGGAAGTTTATCCCGCGATTGAGGAAGCAACCCATGCAACGACGCGAATTTCTTTCCGGAACTCTGGCGGCCGGGGCGGGCACGCTGCTGCTTCGGGCGCAATCCGCTGCACAATCGCCGCACGGCGACGACCTGAACGTGGCGCTCCTCGGCGCCGGATTCCAAGGCCGTTCGCTGGCGAACTGCCTGTTGGCCGTCGGCGGGGTGCGCATCCGAGCGGTGTGCGACGTGTGGCCGTACCGCCGCAATGCGGCGCTGCAATACCTGGAGGCGTTCGACCAGGAGGCCGCCGGCTACGAAGACTATCGCGAGATGCTCGATAAAGTCGAGGGGCTCGACGCCGCTGTGGTGGCCACCCCCGACTTCGTCCACGCCGAGCAGGCGATCGCGTGCCTCAACGCCGGGCTGCACGTCTACTGCGAGGGGCCGATGGCGCCCACGCTTGCCGCCGCCCAGGCGATGGCCGCGGCGGCCAACACAACCGGCAAGCTGCTGCAAGTGGGTTACCAGCGCCGGAGCAGCCCTCGATACCGGTACGTGAAGGAGAAGCTGCTGCAAGAGGCCGATTTGATTGAAGACATCACGGCGGCAAGCACGCAGTGGAACCAATCGGAACTGTGGGACCTCGGCTGGCCACGACGGCACACCCTTCCCGACGACGTCCTGCAACGGTACGGATACGCCAACATGCGCGAGTTCCGCAATTGGCGGTGGTTCCGCCGCTACAGTGCCGGCCCCTTCGCCGGAGCAGCCGTGCACCAGGTCGACGTGCTAAGCCGCCTGCTCGGCTCGCAACCCGGGTCGGTTCTGGCCGCGGGCGGCGCCGATTACTTTCCCGACCGCGAGTGCCACGACCATGTGGCCGCTATCTACGAGTACCCGGTCGACGGGCGGACCGTCCATGCTACTTGTCGGGTGCAAACCACGACGCACGGAACCGCCGGCAGCCATGAGCTGCTGCTCGGCACGGCCGGCTCGATCCGCACCTCGGAGAACCCGAAGTGGGCGGCCGTCTTCCGCGAGCCCTCGGCCGCCCCATGGGACCAGTGGGTCCGCAAGGGCTATCTGCTCAAGGCCGAACGGGCGCCCGTCGCCGGGGAACCCGCTCCGGAAGCGACCGAGGGCAACGACGTTCAGGCGGCCGAGACGGGCGTGGTGGAGCAGTACGAAATGCCGCTGGCGCCCGACAAGTCGTCGTTGCACGATCACGTGGAGAACTTCCTCGGCGCCGTTCGCGGAACCGGCGTGCTGACCTGTCCCGCCGAAGTCGCACTGCCAGCCGAGGCCGCCGTGCTGCGGGCCATCGAAGCGGTCGAGGCGGCGCGGCGTTTGCCCATCGGCGCGCCGGCCGGCCCCGACGAGGCCAAGTAGTAAATGCCCGAAACGACCGAAGATGACGGAAGCGGCAACCGGCACGAGTCAATATCACTCACACCCGCCGTAGCCGGCTACCGGTGGCTGCTGTTCATCGAGCAGCGATTGGCGGGACCGTTCTTCGCCGGACTGGCCAAGTAGGAATCGTTCCACGCGGACCTGTTCAATCGCGGCTGCCGCCGGTGAAAATCATGATGTAGTACAGCAGGGTCATCAGGGCTTGCAGCGTGGCGGCTACGTAGGTCCACGCTGCGGCGCTGAGGACCTTGTCGACGTAGGCCAATTCCTGCGCGTTCACCACGCCCAGGGCGACAAGCTGCTGCTTCGCCTGGGTCGAGGCGTTGAACTCGACCGGCAGGTTCACCAGTTGGAAGAACACCACGCAGCCGAAGAGCCCGATGCCCAACAGCACGAGCGCGTGAAACTGGAAGAGCATACCCAACAGCAGCAGAAAGAGGCTAGCTCCGCTGCCGAAACTGGCCGCCGGCACGGCCGCGTTCCGGACGACCAGCGGCATGTACTGCCGCGCGTCCTGCAGGGCGTGCCCCGCCTCGTGCGCGGCGATGCCCACGGCGGCCAGCGATCGGCTGGCGTACACCTCGGGGCTCAGTCGCAAGACCTTTTGCCGCGGATCGTAATGGTCGCTCAGGTGGCCGGGCACCTGCTCGATCGCCACGTTCTGCAATCCGGCCGAATCGAGAATGTGCCGCGCGGCGGCGGCCCCGCTCAACGGCGCGGCAATCCGCTGCGCCTGGGCATAGGTCGCCTTCACCCGCATCTGGGCCCAAAGCCCCAAGATCAATGCCGGCGCAATAAACAGCAAGTAAGTAAACATTACTTCTCTCCACCGGGCAGACTCGGACCACGCTTCGGGCAGCCGTGCCTAGGTATAGGTACAGAAATTACCTATCGCGCCAAGGGCCGATCAAACCCGCCTGTCAACAGATTGGTTGCCGCCACGCAAGCATTCCTACCCGAATTGTACGCCTCGGGCAAGCCCAACGCTCATTCGGCGGACGCCGTTCGGCAGTCGTCGTTGGCCAATCGGCTGTGCCCATGACGCAGCGGGCTGCGATGCCGGGCGTCGAGTTGCAGACGCCACCGGCGTCCCTCGTCGACCGGCTCCGATTGCGACAACGCTTCCGAGGCGTCGGGCAGGGCTAGAATGAACGTCGTGCCGCGGTGGCAATGGGCATCGAGCGCCAGGCTCCCGCCGAACCGCTCGGCAATTCGCCGCGCCGTTGGCAGCCCCCATCCGGAACCCTCGGCCTTGCCGCCCTCCAGGCGACGGCCCGGCAGAAATATCTCGCGCCGGCGCCGGGGGTCGATGCCCGGGCCGTTGTCGTGAATCTGCACTGCGGCCAGGCTGTCGTCACCTTCGGGAGGGGCGCACCGCTGAACGGACACCTGCGGCCGGTCGACGTCGCACCCGTGCAGCACCGCGTTCCGCAACAGGTTGGTCAGTATTTGCTTCAGCCGCTCGGGATGGCACCAGACCGCGGGAAGTTGCCCGCACAAACGCACTTCCACGCCCCGCTCGTCCAGCAGGGCCGCTTGCTCGAAAAGAATGCGGTCGAGAATTGCCCCCACTTCGATGGGCTCGGGCTCCATTTCCACAGCGCCCGAGGTCGACAGACGCGTTACGTCGTCCAGGTATCCGCGCGCCGCCTGCATGCAAGCTTCAACCTGCGAAAGATGCAGCCCGACCTCATTGCACGGCGCGTCTTCCGACGGACGCGTTTCGAGCAGCGTCTTCAGCCGCCGGAACGAGTGCTCAAGCATCATGTGCGCAGCGCCCATGTCGTGCGAAATGCCACGTAATGCATGCAGGATTTCGGTGGGATCGTTCGCGGTGCTTGCGTCCATCGTCGTAGTTCTCCAGACCGGGAGGGCTAGTGTTGGGTTGGTCCGGAAGCGGGGGCCGGCTTCGACTCAAGGCAAATGTACCACGAAAACCGCCTCCGGCAAGAAAACCGGCCATAACCGGCATACCGCCAGAGCTGGGAATGCCACTTGAGAGGCATGCATGCCCCTCCATGCACTACCGGCCATTGTCCATCTTGCATAAGGGGCCGCAAGCCCTCCCGGCCACCTCGTTGGGTGGTGGGCTAGCGTCCGTCTTCGCGGCCGGTGTGAGGACGGCTACCAACCAAGCCCCGCGTCGCTGCACGCCTGCCAAGCCGTTGCCCGCGACGAGGTTGCCGCCCAGAGAGTCGCCCTTGGCGTGCCGAGTTGCCGTGTTCTCGTGCAGCAGGCCGTAGGCCCGATAGACGGTGCGGAGCACCTCCGGCAACCGTTCGCCGATTTCGAGTGCGTTGAAGTACGCCACGACGGCCCCTCGGTCGGCCGCCTCGATCGGGGGCTGGCCGACCGGCTTTTC
>CAYPWB010000302.1:0-7813 GCA_964414315.1 uncultured Planctomycetaceae bacterium
CGGGGCGCGCAGTGCGATGACGCTCAGGGGGGGGAGTGTGAGGTTCAGCGAGTCGAAGTAGCCGTGCGAGGCGACGGGGGAGGCTTCGCACCCGCCCATATTGCCGTAGCCGGCGCCGCCAAGATGTCGTGCGTCGCTGTTGAGGATCTCCTCCCAGTAGCCCGCGTGCGGCGCGCCGATCCGGTAATTCATGCGGGGCAGCGGCGTGAAGTTGCAGACGACAATCACCTCCCGATCCTCCGCACGGCCCCGCCGCATGTACGCCAGCACACAGTTGTCGCTGTCGTGCGCGGTGATCCACGCGAAGCCCTCCGGGTCGCAGTCCCGCTGGTGCAAGGCGGGTTCGTCCCGGTACACCCGGTTGAGGTCCTCGACCCATCGCTGCACGCCGCGATGGGTGTCGTACTGCAGAAGGCTCCAGTCCAACTGATCGTCGTGGTTCCATTCGCGCCAATGGCCGAACTCGCCTCCCATGAACAGCAGTTTCTTTCCCGGCTGGGTATACATGTACCCGAGCAGCAGCCGAAGGTTGGCAAACTTCCGCCACTGGTCGCCGGGCATCTTGCCAATCAGCGAGCCTTTGCCGTGGACCACCTCGTCGTGGGAGAGGGGCATGACGAAGTTTTCCTGGAAGGCGTACACCATGCGGAAGGTGAGGCGATCGTGGTGGTACTTGCGATAGATCGGATCGTTCGCCATGTACTCGAGCGTATCGTGCATCCAACCCATGTCCCACTTGTACCCGAAACCAAGCCCGCCCACGTAGGTCGGCCGCGAGACCATCGGCCAGGCGGTCGATTCTTCGGCGACGGTCAGGGTGTCGGGAAAGTCGCCGTAAACGTGCTGGTTCAGTTGTCGCAGAAACTCGATCGCCTCGAGATTCTCGCGGCCGCCATGGCGGTTGGGCGTCCATTGGCCGGGCTTGCGCGAATAGTCGAGGTAGAGCATCGACGCGACTGCGTCCACGCGCAGGCCGTCCACATGATACTGGTCCAGCCAGTACATGGCGTTGGACAGCAGGAAGCTCCGCACCTCGTTCCGGCCGAGGTTGAAGACGAAGCTGTTCCAGTCCGGGTGGACCCGTTGCGTGGCCTCGGCGTGTTCGTACAGGTGGGTTCCATCGAAGTAGCCGAGCCCGTGCTCATCGGTCGTGAAGTGCGACGGCACCCAGTCGAGGATCACGCCGATGCCGTTCTGATGCAGCACGTCGATCAGGTACATCAGATCCTGCGGCGTGCCGTAGCGACTGGTGGGGGCGTAGTACCCGGTGGTCTGGTAGCCCCACGAGCCGTAGAACGGGTGCTCCATCAACGGCAGGAACTCCACGTGCGTGAAGCCGCGGCTCCGAACGTACTCGGCCAGCTTCGGCGCCACTTCGCGGTAGTTGTCGAATTGCCCCGGTCCGCCGGACCGCATCCACGAGCCCAGGTGGACCTCGTAAATCGACAGCGGCACGTCCAGCGCATGGCGCTCCCCCCGGGTACTCATCCACGACTCGTCCTGCCACTGGTAATCGAGCGACCAGACGATCGACGCGGTGAGCGGGGAGACCTCAGTGTGGAAGGCGTAGGGGTCGGTCTTGTCGACGGCGTAACCGTTGTAGCGGGAACGGATGTAGTACTTGTACCGTTCGCCGGACCGCAGCCCCGCAAGAAAGCCTTCCCAGATGCCCGAACTGCCTCGCGGGCGCAGCGGATGCGCGTCTTTGGACCACTGGTTGAAGTCGCCCACGACGTAGATCTGCCGGGCGTCCGGAGCCCAGACGGCAAAGTACACGCCCTCGACGCCCTCGTGGGTACAAGGCCGTGCGCCCAGCTTGTTGTACAAGCGCGTGTGGCTCCCCTCGTTGAACCAGTGCAAATCGTCGTCGGTCAAGAATGCCGGGCAGGTAGTCGCTATCGTTGCGGTCGTGGGCTTCTCCATGGTCTTCTTCCTCAAGGATCGTGGGTTCGACTCGCGTCCGAGTCCATACCAGGGCGGGCAGTGCCCCTTCAAACGGTCGCCCCGTGTGCCGTACGGATTCCATTCTATTTCGGCCGCGGATGAAAATAACTTCCAATCTACTTCGACGACAGCAGGCGCACAATCCCGCCCAGCGGGATATGCGCCCACGTGGGGCGGTTATTCAACTCGTACTGAAGTTCGTAAAAGGCCTTTTCCAGCAAATAGACGTCCAGCAATGTCCACACGTGCTCCCGCCGGTTGGGAATGAACGACGCGTGTTCGGCAACCGCCAGATACGTTCGCAGGTACGCTGCACTGACCCAGCCCACCCAGCATTGCAGCCACCGGTCGAGCCGCCGGCGATCGTTATGAGGCAGCACGACGGCGCCGAACTGGTCGGTCGCGGCTGCATGGCAGGCGTAGTCGAGCGATCGGAGCATGCCGGCAACGTCGCGCAGCGGTGACGACTTGATACGGCGTTCGCCGATGGGTCGCGCCGGCTCGCCCTCGAAGTCGATGATCACAAAATCATTGCCTGTGAACAGCACCTGGCCGAGGTGATAGTCGCCGTGGCAGCGAATGCGAGTGGCTTCGAAGGGCTCCTCCAACAGGACTCGCAGCCGATCGTCGACAGCCTGCTTGGCGCCGAGGACGGTTTGGGCGCCCTCGCGGGATTCCGGAGGCAGGTCGGCAAGTCGCTGTTCGAGGAACTCCAGGGCCCGCGCCATCTGGTTGCGAAAGTTCTGGTAGAGCGATCGCTGGTAGAGTCGCGAAAACGGCTCGGGGGTGAAATCGGGATTCCCGGTATCGGTGGCCAGTGCCCGGTGCATTTCCGCCGTGCGGCGGCCAAGCAGTTCCGCAGAGCGCAAATAGGTTCCGGCGGCCTGTTCGGCCTCCCCCGGCGGCTCCACGATTGCCGACCCCCGCAACGAACCGCCTTCCCCTTCCGGCTCAGGCGGCTCGGTAATGAGCGAGTCGGCACCGATCCGCTCAAAGAATGCGCTCAGCGAATTGAGGGCATGCTCCCAGGCGCTCCCCTCGTTATGCACCAGGCCGGACAGCAGGGCGACGGTTGCCTTCTCGCCGCCCTTGCCCTGGTACTCGATGGCCCCCGCGACCGGCGCGACGTTGGCAAACGCCACCTCGTCGGTCAGGAAACTGCCGATCTCCAACTCGGGATTGGTTCCCTCGTCCAGACGCCGGAAAAGCTTCAGGATGAATCGGTCGCCGTAGAAGGCTCCGCTGTTGCTGGTCTCGGCTTTGAGCGTCTTGGACGGAAGCCGTTCGCTCGGCGAGCCGCGCATCTGCCGGAAGACGCGTGAGGTGCGGGCTTGCAGCTTGCCGCGCAGCCCGGTGAGCGTCCGCCGTGAGCCGATGGTCGCCAGCACGCCGTGGTTGAACTCCTCCTCGCCGAAGACGTCGTACAGCACGACCATTTGGGGGAAACTCTCCTGCCTGACGCGCAGTTCCGCGACGATCGCGTCGGCGGGTAGTCCGCCGTGCCAGCGAACCTGCTCCGCGCTGCCGAGGCCCAGCGGTATCAGGTACCGCTGGGGGGCCGACTCGACGAAGTCGACGTCGACGAGTACGATGCGGGCTTCCGTGCCGCCCACTACCATGCGCGTCGGCACAACCTCGGCGATGTGCGCCGAGCGGAGCGTGTGGGCCTTGCCGCCGAACCAGCGCCGGGTGGCCAGGAAGCTCGGCAGCACCCCTTCCAACAGGTGCCAGGCCGATTCTTCGAAGATGCGTTCCGGCGGTCCGTCGAGTTCGAGGACCGCCGGCGGCGGCCCGCTTTGGAGCGAATGCCCCACCCGGCCGGCAGGGCCTTCGGCGAACGACTCCGGCGGCCGCAGCACCAGCCAGAAGCAAGCGTGCGGCGTGAGCGTGAGCATGTAGGGCAACTCGCCAATGGGCGGGAATGCCACCTGTCCGAACATCTCGACAGGCACGTGGCGCTGAAACTCGGCCAGGTCGAGTTCCGCCACCTGGGCGTAGCGAGAAAGGTTCGCCACAACCAGCACCGTCTGGTCGGCGTGACGGCGCAGCAACGCGAGCACCTTCGGATTGGCCGGGCGCAGCAGTTCCAGCGCCCCATCGCTGAGCGCCGCCGAGCGGCGGCGCAGCGCCAACGCCTGCTTCAGCCACGACAGCAGCGATAAACGGTTGTCCAGTTGGTTCCGCACGTTCACCGTTTCATAGTGGTAGTTCGGATCGCTGATCACCGGCAGGAACAGATCCTGCGTGCCCGCTTCGGAGAAGCCCCCGTTGCGGTCGGACGACCACTGCATGGGAGTGCGCACCGCCGCCCGGTCGCCCAGGTAGAGATTGTCGCCCATGCCGATCTCGTCACCGTAGTAGATCACAGGCGTGCCCGGCAAGGTCAGCAGAAGGGCGCTGAGCAGTTCGATCTTCGGTCCATCGTTGTCCATCAATGGGGCCAAGCGACGGCGGATGCCCAAATGCACGCGGGCGTGCAGATTGCGGGCGAAGTAGCGGTACATGGCCCCCCGTTCCTCTTCGGTGACCATCTCCAGGGTCAATTCGTCCTGGTTCCGCAAAAACAGGATCCACTGCGAGCCTTCGGGGGCGCTGGGCGTCTGGTGGAGGATGTCGACAATCGGGGCGCGGTCCTCCGTCTGCACGGCCATGTACAGGCGCGGCATGAGCGGGAAATGGCAAACGGTGTGGCACTGGTCCCCGGCGCCGAAATATTCGGCCGCGTGTTCCGGCCACTGGTTGGCCTCGCCCATCAGCATACGGCCATGGAACTTCTGGTCCACGTGCCGGCGAAGGTCCTTGAGAAACACGTGTGTCTCCGGCAGATTCTCGCAGTTCGTCCCTTCGCGCTCGAACAGGTACGGCACGGCGGTGAGCCCGATGCCGTCGACGCCCATCCGCAACCAGTAATCGACCACTCGGCGAATGGCCGTCCGGACCTCCGGATTGTCGAAGTTCAAGTCGGGCTGATGATGGTAGAATCGATGCCAATAGTACGCTCCCGCGACGGGATCCCACGTCCAATTCGACGACTCGTAGTCTTTGAAAATGACCCTCGCCTGCGGGTACCGGTCGGGCCGGTCGCTCCACACGTAGTAGTTGCGCCAGCGGCTTCCGGGCGGACTCCGCCGTGCCCGCTGAAACCAGCGATGCTGATCCGAAGTGTGGTTGATCACCAACTCCGTGATAACGCGCAAGCCCGCGCGGCGGGCCTGCCGCAAGAAGGTCTTGAAGTCCGCCATCGTCCCGTAGCCGGGATGCACGCCACGATAGTCGGCAATGTCGTAGCCGTCGTCCTTCAGCGGCGACGGATAGAAGGGCATCAGCCAAAGGGCCGTCGCGCCGAGGTCCTGGAGATAATCGAGCTTCTTGATCAGTCCCGGAAAGTCGCCGACGCCGTCCCCGTTGGAATCGTAGAAGGATCGCACGTGCAACTGGTACAGGATCGCCCGCCGATACCACAGCGGGTCGTCCGGGGACCGATGCGCCGGCATCGGAGCGCGCAACAGGGGCGCCGTGCCCGCGTCTGTTGCCGTCGCCGTTTCCATCGTCTACTCCTCCATTGGTTGCCTCGATTGCTCGACGGCGGCTCGAACGGGTTTCCCCGCGGCGTGGTCTTTGCAACCGCCGATGGCCTGCGAGGTGTCACATGAAGTACTCGAACTGTTGCTCGGTCCTCAGTTGGCGGCGGATGCGGAAGATTTGCGCCGGGGCCACTTGTGGGTCGAGTTCGACATAGTTGCTCGGGCCGTTCCAAAGGTAGCGCCCGTCGCCCAGCAGGTCGTGCATCTGGTATGGTCGCTCGGCCGCCAGTCCGATCTGCTCCAGCGGCAACTGGAGCCAGCCGGAATGCTTGTGGTAAGGGTCGAGATTGACGACGACCAGCAGGGTGTTCTCCCGGTCCTCGCTGTGCTTGGTGAATGCGAGGATCTGGTCGTTGTTAATCGGCTGGAACTGGAGGCTCCGATCGTTTTGCAGCGCCGGGTTGTCGCGCCGGATCTGGTTGACCCGCCGCATCAAGGCGTCGAGTTTGCCCGGAACGGAGGGGTCCCAATGCTGGATCTGATATTTTTCCGAGTCCCGGTACTCCTCGCTGCCCGTTTCGCGAGGGTCGCCCTGGTAACGCTCGAACGGAGGGCCGTACACGCCGTAGTTGCCGCTAAGCGTCGCGGCCAGCACCAGGCGGGCAATGAAGGCGGGCCGGCCCCCGAACTGGAGATACTCCGGCAGGATGTCCGGCGTGTTGGGCCAGAAGTTCGGCCGGCAATACTCCCGAACCTCCGTGTGCATCAGTTGCGTCAGGTACTCCGTCAGTTCATGCTTCGTGTTCCGCCAGGTGAAATACGTGTACGACTGCGTGAAGCCGGCTTTCGCCAAGTGATATTTCGGTCGCGGACGGGTGAACGCCTCGGCCAGGAAAATCGTGTCCGGATACCGTTGTTTCACGTTCCGTATCAGCCACTCCCAGAAGGGATGTGGTTTGGTATGAGGGTTGTCGATTCGGAACGCCCGCACCCCTTGTTCCGACCAAAACAGGACGATGCTCTTCAACTCGTCCCAAAGCGATTGCCAGTGCTCCGTCTCGAAATCGAAGGGGTAGATGTCCTGGTACTTCTTGGGCGGATTCTCCGCGTATTGGATCGTCCCGTCGGGCCGACGGCGGAACCACTCGGGATGCTTTTTGACATAAGGATGGTCCGGCGCGCACTGGAACGCGATATCCAAGGCGATCTCGACTCCGTTCCGGCGGGCGACGTCGAGCAGCCAGTGGAAGTCGGCCAGTGTACCCAATTCAGGGTGGACCGATTTGTGGCCCCCCTCCTCGGACCCGATGGCCCACGGGCTGCCGGGGTCGCTCGGGCCGGCGGCCACCGCGTCGTTCGGCCCCTTGCGAAACGTTCGGCCGATCGGATGGATCGGCGGCAGGTAGAGCACGTCGAAGCCCATCTGGGCGATCCGCCGGATCCAAGGCTCACAGTCGCGGAACGTGCCATGCCGGTCCGGGTCCGGACTACACGAGCGGGGAAACAGTTCGTACCAGGCGCTGAAGGCCCCCCGCTCACGCTCCACTGTCACCTCTAGTTCTTTCCCGTAACGCGTTCCCAGTCGCCGATCGGGATAAAGGGCCATCTGCTGCGAAAGCGGTTCGCCCAGCGCCAGGTCGATGCGGTCCGGCTGCTCGGCATCTTTCAGGAATTCGGCCCAGCGTGCCAGTTGCTCCTGGTCGTTCCCCTCGGCGCGGCTGGCCGCTTGGGCAACCAGTTCGGCTCCGATGAGGATTTCGACCGCCACGTCCTGCCCCGCCTCCACACGTTTCCGCAAATTGCGCCGCCACGTGTCGAACCGATCGACCCAGGCCTCGAGCGTGTACCAGTAGGGGACGAGTTCCGTGACGGCAAACTCCGCCTCCCAGCGGTCCATACCCAACGGTTTCATGGCGACTTCGGACCATTCCGTCTGGTTGTCCAGCCGATACCTGAGCACACAGCGGACGTGGTCGTGCCCATCGGCGAAGATACTCGCGCGTACCACCACTCGCTGCCCGACGGTACGCTTGATGGGGAAGCGTCCGGCGTCCACCTCCGGGCACACGCCTTCGATGACCACGCGCCGCCGCCCGGCGTCGGGGTCGTCCAAAACTGCCGACTGCCGACCGGTGGATTCCGCCCGCCGTTGTATCGCCTGTGTGGCCGATTCATTCACAAGTTGGTCCTCGCAGGTATCTGATAGGTAACCGTTCACAGGGGACTGTCCCGATTCTCGCGGCACAAAGGGCGATTTGCCCAATCGGCCGCCTGCCGAGGCCGCGAAAATGGGACTGTCCCGAATGGCACTGTCGATGATGGCCGAATTTCCATTTGCGCACAAA
>CAYPWB010000303.1:0-7775 GCA_964414315.1 uncultured Planctomycetaceae bacterium
GCTTCCAGCCTGTCAGGAACCCCCGTGGGATAGGCTTCCAGCCTGTCAGGAACCCAATTGTGGCCAAAATTGACAGGCTGGAAGCCTGTCCCACGGGCGAAGCCTGGCCCACGGGTGGCTCGCGAGAACTATTCTTCGCCGGGGACCGGTTCAATGGTTGCCCACATAGCCCCTTGGCAGCCGACAATGTGCTTGTCCTTGCCGTAGGCGTGGATCTGGTCGCGTTTCAGTTCGGCGTGTTCCTTGGTGGTGGTCAGCACAATCACGCGGCCGGTCGTATCGACCTCCTTGGCCAGTTGGTAGCCCTTTTCCGGCGGATGGCCGAACAGTTCCATGAGCATGGCGACAACGTACGCGTAGCTGTGGTCGTCGTCGTCCCAGAGGATGACGTTGTATCGGGGCTGACGTTTCGGCCGCGTATCGCGGCGCGTTTGCCGCCGTCGGGTGGTCTCGACGAGAGGCTCGACTGCCACGTTTCCCTCTTGTTCGCCCATCGGCCCGCTCCTCGACGCTCCCCGGCCCTTCTTTCGACAAGAACCATTCTACCCGCCGACACGCAGGACACAAGACGCTCCCGGCGAGCGGGGGGGTTGTGGGGCAGGCTCACGACCACAGAAAGGCCACGAAGGCGAGGAGCAGGGCGGTGATGATCAGCAGGTAGGCCTGGGTTTCGTCGGTCGCCCGCCGGGCAACCCGTTGGGCGGCGCCCAGCGCGCGGCGGAGCAGCCAGCCGTACAGCCGGTCGACGTCCGGCGGTTCCTCGCGGCCTTGTGCGTCCGACTCGGGGGCACGGGACCGCCCCGGGCTCTCCGGCGCTACTGACGAGGCGACAAAGCGAACGGCCTGCGCACCGACCGGACGAACGACGGCGGCCGCATTGCCCCGGGCGAACCGGAACAGCGCCACGCCGGCGAGAACCGGCGCTGCCCCGAGCAACATCTGATTCCATCCGAAGACCGTACCGGCAGGCACTTCGAAGGCCCGCTCGAAGAGCGGCCGATAGAATACGAACTGACCGAGGCAAAACACGGCCAGCATGCCCATGGCAAGGCATGCTCCAAGCGGCGCTTCCTGCCGTCGGGTGGGCGAAGCCGCAACGCCCGTCGGCTTCTGAACGAACAGATACCAGATGAACTTGGCGAACGAGAACGCCGTGCCGACGCCGGCCAGCAGCAGGGCCGCCTGGAGCATGGGATGTCCTTCGGTGGCCGTCTTCAGCAACGTCTTGCTCAGGTAGCCGTTCAGCGGAGGCAACCCCGAGATGGCGGCGGCGCCCACCAGAGCGGTTACGAACGTGACGGGCATCGAGCGGGCCGCGCCGTGCACTCGAGCCAGCACGTCGGTTCCCTGCCGATACATCACGGCGCCGGCGGCCATGAACAAGAGGCTCTTGTACATCATGTTGTTGAGCATATGCAGCGTTCCCGCGCCGATTCCCAATTCGGTCCCCACGCCGATGCCGGCAATCATGTAGCCCACCTGGCTGACGAGGTGGTACGAGAGCAAGCGGCGCGCCGACTTCTGCCGCAGCGCCATGGCCACGCCGAACAATGCCGTCGCGCCGCCGGCATAGGCGACCCATGGAATGCCGGGCAGCACCCTCGCGAAAGCATACACGCCGACCTTCGTGGAGAAGGCACTGAGGACCACGGCAACAGCAGGTGGCACGCAGGGATACGTCAGCGGAACCCAAAGGTGGAAGGGAACGATCGCCGCCTTGATGAGGAACGCGATCAGGAAGAATGGGACGGCCTCGGGGGCTACGGCGTCCATTGCGAACGAGCCGCGCATTGCATATTGAACGGCGATGGCGAAAAACAGGCTGGTGCCCGCGACGATTTGAACCAGGAAATACCGATAAGCGACGGAAACGTGTCGGGCTGTGAAGCGGCCGCTGCCGCCGGCAGCGTACGGCGGGTCGTCGGAAGCGTCCCGATTACCTCCCTTCGCGGAGCCCGTTCGGCCTCCGCGAGCGATCAGGTAACAGGCCGTCAGCACCGTCAATTCCCAGAAGATGAGGAACCGGAGGAAATCGGGGGCGGCCACTACGCCGAGCGCCGCACTGAGGAACGCGACCGAAGCCACGACCAGCCGCACATCCTTTTGCATACTGAACAAGTAGAGGAGGCAAGGGACGCCGACCAAGAGAAAGGCCGCGACGAACACTCGGCTAAGCGGATCGAGTTCGAGCCACAGGTTGTCGAAGCCCATTGTGCTACCCTCGAACCAGGCCGGCGATGTGCATGAGCACGGGTTCCAAGCTGCCCCAAAAGGCGAACGGCACGATGCAGCCGGCGGCGCCGACGAGGAGAATCGCGGCCATAAGCGGCTTCGCCCGGGCCTCGACGGCACCGGCCGGGTCGGACTTGCAGAACAGCGTGCGCACCATTCGACCATAGTAGACTGCCGAGAGCAAGGTTCCCAGCGGGATGACGGCCGCATGGAGAAAATGCCGCTCTCGCAAGGCGTCGAGGGTCACCTCCCACTTGCCGATGAAGCCGGCCAAGGGGGGAATGCCGATCAGCGACAGGGCGCTAACGATCAGCGCGGCGGCCGCCAGGGGGGCACGGCGTCCGGTCCCCCGCATGTCGGCCGGCTCGAACCCAGCGCCGGTCGCCAGCCGCCCCACCGCGAAGAACGCGGTCGACTTCATCACCATGTGGTTGGCGGCGTGGAACAGGGCGCCCGCCAGCCCGTATACCGTGCCCAGCCCCACGCCCGTCATGATAATGCCCACGTGGGCAATGCTCGAATACGCCAGCACTCTCTTGAAGTTGGTTTGTCCGAAGGCCAACGAATGTCCCACCACGACCGACAGCGTTCCCAGGGTCAGCAAAACCAGGTCGAGCCGCGCGAGCTGCGGGCCGGCACCGAGGAGGACAAGCAGTCGGACCATGGCGTAAACGCCCGTCTTCAGCAACACGCCGGACAGCAAGGCGCTGACGGGCGCGGGGGCCGATCCGTGGGCCCCCGGCAGCCAGGCATGAAACGGCACGAGGGCCACCTTGACGGCGAACCCGACCGTCAGCAGACCGAGGATCACGCTGCGGAGCCCCACGTCGGCCGTTTCGAGGGCGGCGGCGGCCTGCTGCAGGTTCAAGGCGCCGGTCGCCCCATAAACCAGTCCGACGCCGAACAGAATCAGCGCACTGGCCACGGTCGAGTACAGCATGTATCGGAACGCCGCTTCCACGGCGCCCGGCTTGCCGGAAAAGGCGACGAGCGGGAAGCTGGCCATGGCGGCCAGTTCGAAGAATACGTACAAGTTGAACAGATCGCCGGTCAACAGCATGCCGGTCACGCCGGCGGAAACGATGAACAACAGGACGAAGAATCGATATTCAGAACGGTCGACGTATTCGAGCGAGTAGAGGGTCGCCATCCAGATACCGGCCGCGGCAAGCAGCGCAAAGAAAAGACTGAAGCCGTCGACGACCAGGACGATACCGATTCCCGGCCCCCAGCCGCCCAGGTGGTATTCGATTGCGCCTTCGGCGGCCACGCGGGGAATCAGCAGTGCCAGAATGCCGACCTGCGCCGTGGCGAACAGCGCAACGCTCAGCCGCCGCGCACGGTTCGAAACGAACTCGAGCAGCGGCATGCAGAAAGCGCATAGCAAGGGCGCAACGACAGCCAGAACCGGGAGGTGGCTCAACGCTTCATCCTCCGGATTTCAGCAAGGTCGACGGTGCGGTACGCCTGGTAGATTTTGATGACAAACCCCAGCATGATAGCCGTAATGGCGGCGTTGATGACGATTTGGGTAAGAGAAAGGGCCTGAGGAATCGGATCGGCGAACGCGCTCGCGGTCTCGGCCGGGTCGCCCAGGTGAATCGGCGCCCGATCGTCGGCCGACGCCGCCAGGCGCACCAGGAACAGCAGGACGGCCGACTCCATGACATTGATCCCGATGACAATCCGGATCAGGTCGGTCTTGGTCAGGACGCAATACAAGCCGAGGCAGAACAGGGCGACGACGGTTGCGTAATTAAATGCCATGCGAGTTCTCCGCGTCGTCGTTGACCATGAAATAGAAGATGGCGGCCAGGCCGGCGCCGATCTTGATGCCGACCGCCGTGCTCAGCAGGGGAATGACGCCTGCGCTGACGAGCGCTCCGGGGTTTCCTCGAAAGTAGCCGGCCCCCAAATTGGTGAAGTACGAGGCGCCGACCATCAGCCCGACGGAAGCCAGCCCCAGGAAAGCCAAGCCTCCGAGGCATTCCAGGACGGTCCGAGCCGCCGACGTCACGATCCCTTCGGTGTGAAGGGCGCCGAATACGATGCCCACCAGGATGAGCAGGGCCCCCCAGACGACCCCACCCTGAAACCCTCCGCCGGGCGAGATATGCCCGTGCACAACGATGTAAAACCCCACCAGGAAGATGAACGGGACCAGCGCGGCGACGCTTCGTTTGGCCACCGGCGAGAGCCCTTCGGACCTTCGGGGCAGTTTTCCGTTGCAGAAGAGCAATGCAACGCTCGTGACGGCAGAGAAGATCACGGTAATTTCGCCCAGCGTATCGAACCCGCGATAGTCGAACAGCACCGCGGCCACAAGGTTGGTGGCGCCGGTGTCCTCGACGGCGCGGCTGCGGATGTGCTTTGCGGCGGTGCCCAGTTCTTTGCGCGCCGCCGGCGTCGGCAGTGCGGCCAAGGCGTGAAAGAGGGCTGCCGCCAGAGGAACAAGGATCAGGATGGAAAGCAATTTCATCATGCGTTCGGGGGGCGACCGTTGCCGCGGGTCTTGCTGACGGCAATCAGGAATAGCGCCGTTCCCAGCCCGGCGCCCACGACGGCCTCGGCCAGCGCCACGTCCGGGGCCCGGTACACGGCGAACACCACGCTCATACCCGTGCTGAACACGGAAAGCGAGAGCACGGCGCTGAGGTGGTCGCGAAAGTGGACCGCGAAGAACGCGGCAATGAGCAGGAACAGCAGCAGGCTGTTCGTCAGGGCGTTTTCCATGGTCGGCCTCCGAAGTCTGCCTCATGGTTGCACGGCCGCCCGCGGTACTCGTCGACCGTCAAGAACCGGCGCGATGCACCCCGCCGGTAGGCGGCGCGAGCGACGGCGTGGGCGGCGATCGGGTTGGTGGCCAGGAAGAACAGGGCGATCAACAGAACTCGTCCGCTCATCGGCCACGACGCCTCCAGCACGGCCACGCCCATCAACACGAGCAGCGCCCCCGCGGTCAGACATTTTGTGCCGGCGTGCAGCCGGGTGAATACATCGGGGAACCGGAGCACGCCCACCACCGCCGAAAGGCAGAACAGCGTTCCGACGGCAATCAGCCCGGAACCCAGCCAGTCTGCAATGCTCAGAAGCGAGTTCATCCGTGCAAGTCTCCCCGTTCAATGAACTTCGCCAGGATCAAGGCATCGGCAAACAGAAGCACGGCGTATACCAGCGCCACATCGTAGAACAAGGGGTTGCGATAGTACGCGCCCAACAGCACGAACACCAGCGCCAGCAGAAGGCCGATCAGGTCGACCGCGGCGATCTTGTCGGGCAAGGTGGGCCCGGCAATCACGCGGCCGAAACAGGCCACCGCGGCCAGCGTCAGCAGGACGACAATGGAGGGGATCATTCGAAGATTCTCCGCAGCGGGGCTTCGTAGCGGGCGATCAGATCGCGGCGGCCCGTTCGTCCGGCCAACCGCCGCACGTCGATACAGTGGATATAGTAGCAACGCTCGTCGTAATCGACCTCAAGCGTCAAGGTCCCCGGCGAGAGGGTTACCAGGTTAGCCAGAAGCGTGATGGCCGCCGAGCTCTTCAGCGTCGTGGGCACCCGAACCACGCCCGGCTGGAAACCCAGCTTCGGCTGCAGGGCCATGTAGGCCAGTTTCACCGCGGCCCGCGCCGCCTGAACCAAAAACATCGGCACGAGGCCAAGCACGGCGACGACGCGGCGCATGAGGTCCGGCACCGAATGCCCGCTGACCCCCGGCAGGAACATCTGCCCGAACAGAAGAGTTGCCAGAACGATGCCCAACAGGCCGAGTGCCAGCGACGCCGCGCTAAGCCGTCCGGTCAGGAGGATCCACGTGGCGAACAGCAGAAGATAGGTGGTGCGTACCCTGGTCGACATTGTGCACCTCCAATCTCCGTTGCCGCCCCGCGCGCTCTGGGCGTCAGTATAGCGAACGGCCCGGCAGAACTCAACCCTTCGGTCAGCTTTTCGCAGGCCACACCCCCCGGCAAATCCACGTTCGCGTTTGCGAAAACAGCCCGAGACCACCGCAAGCTGCACAGGCGGCAACGTACTCCGCCCGCCCATTGCATTTTTGGGGTGGTGCCCAAACCGCTCCATTCGCTATTATTTGCGCGATTCGATCCGCACTGGCTCGTGCCCTGCGGCTTGAAGATTGCTTCGATTTTTTGGGTTGCCGCCCGCGAGGGCACAAGCGGCGCGGCTAATGGAGGGGGATTTCCATGGAAGGTTCTCATACCGCAATTGTCGTGCCGTGCTACAACGAGGCCGATCGGCTCGATGCGGCCGCTTTCCTGCGATTTGCCGGCACGGCGCAGAATACCCGATTTGTATTGGTCAACGACGGGAGTACCGATGCCACCGGGGCGGTGCTCGCCCGGCTGTGCTCGGCGAACCCCAGCCGATTCGAGAAGGTGGAACTCGCCTGCAACTCGGGCAAGGCCGAGGCGGTGCGGCAAGGGATGCGGCGTGCGCTGGCCGATCGGCCGGCGCTGGTCGGCTTCTGGGACGCCGACCTTGCCACCCCGCTGGAGGCGATTCCCCAGTTCCGCGACGTGTTGGCGAGCCGCGAGCAGGTCGACGTCGTGGTGGGCAGCCGCATTCCCCTGCTGGGAAGGAGCATCGAGCGGCATCCGACCCGGGCCGTCCTGGGTCGCACGTTCGCGCGGGTTGCGTCGGCGGTGCTCGGCCTGAGGCTGTTCGACACCCAATGCGGGGCCAAGCTGTTTCGGGCCACGCCCGAGGTCGCCGCGGTGCTGGCCCAGCCGTTCCTTTCGCGTTGGATCTTCGACGTCGAGCTGTTCGCCCGCCTGGCGGCGGTGCGGGGCGGGCCGGGCGCTCTGCGGGAATCGGTGTACGAATTGCCGCTCGAGGCGTGGTGTGAGCAGCCGGGCTCGAAGCTCCGCCCGCGACATTTCGCGCTGGCGGCATTCGACCTGCTTCGCATTCACTGGAACTATAGCGGGGCTCGGGCACGCCGTTATGCGGCTTCCCTCCCCCCCATGCCTGAACGTGAAAGGAAGGAAACTTATGTCTCAGCCCGCGCAGCATGACCCCGTCGACGGAGCGGCGAACAAAAGCCCGGCAATGACTTGGCTGGCGGAATTGCGCAAGCCGTATTTGTGGGTGGTCGTGGCCGTTGCCGCGGCCGTCTTCTGCCCCTCGCTTGACGCCACCCGATTGTGGGACGAGGACGAAGGGTTCTTCGCCAGCGCCGCCGCCGAAATGTATGCCCGGGGCGAGTGGATCGTGCCGTACTTCAACGGCCAAATGTTCGGCCACAAGCCGCCCTGGATGTACTGGATGATGATGTTCGGCTACGGGCTGTTCGGCGTCGGGGAACTAGGCTCCCGATGCTTCTCCGCCGTGTTCGGCATCGCCTCAGTGCTGCTGACCTACCGTTTTGGCGCGCTGTTACTCAGCCGGCGGGCAGGCTTCTTGGCGGCGGTGATTCTGGCCACGAGCCTGATGTTCACCGTGGTAGGCCGGGCCGCCACGCCCGACAGCTTCCTGGTGTTCTTCTCGACCCTGGCCTTGTACATTTTCGCGGCGCACGGCTTCGC
>CAYPWB010000304.1:0-7770 GCA_964414315.1 uncultured Planctomycetaceae bacterium
GCCACCAGCGTCCGACTGTTTCGCGCAACGACTGGAAACTCATGATGCATTCCTCACGTATACCCGACGGCAAGCGTGAGCCTACACCAAAGACGGGTTGTACGTCAAGCTGCGGAGCATGCCGGGTTCAGCCCCGACGGCGACGGGACAGCTACCGTAACCCATGTCGAGGAGACCCCGGCTGGCAAGCGAGCCGCTGGATTGATTGGATCGACCTATCGCCGCCGGCATCGTCGACGTACGCAGGGGCGGTACTGCAACAATAATGGGCCGTGTGGCTGCGGCGCGGGGGGCTATACCTCGTCCGGCAGAAGGTACGGGGCCCGATAGGTACCCCGGACGATGGCGTTGGCCGCGTCGTGGTCCCGGATACACTCGTTCTCGTTGTCGATATCGAGCCATTGGCCCAGGGTGATGGTCTGGGCGTCGACGTCGATTTCGTGGGCCTTGAGGTGGTCGACCATGCGGTCGAACATGTCCTCGAACCGCTTCACGCCGGCGATGCGTTCGCGGCATTCGGCCTGATTGGCCTGCTCTCCCACCCGGTAGGAGATATTGCCGACGTGGGTAACCGCCGTGGAGATGTGGCCGTTGTAGATGTCGGCGGCGAGGTCTTCCCGCCGGCCGGAGCGAACGGCGCGGATGAAGTTTTCGAAAATATCCTCTCCGCCGCCGAAATTGCGAATCCGGTTCCCCTCGTGATCGAACACGTGGCCCGCATGGAGCATGGCGTAGCCCCCTTCGCAGTGGGCGCACACGTCGGTGCGGTAGCCCCGGAAGTTCGGCACGTCGTTGGAGCCCTTGGCCGCGCGCAAGTTGTGCACTTCGTACAGCACCGGGGCCGAGGGGAAGTCGTAGTAGATGATCTGCGTGTTGGGCACGTCGCCGGCGTCGTTGAACAGGAACCGGCCGCCGAGGCTGATGGTGCGCCGCGGCAGGCCCGGCTCGCCGAGCAGCCAGCGAGCCACGTCGATTTCGTGCACGCCCTGGTTGCACGATTCGCCGTCGCCCTTGTCCCAGGTGAAGCTGCAGTCGTACTGGAGCCGGTCGCGGAAGACGGGCCCGTCGTCGGCCGGGCCGCACCAGAGGTCGTAATCGACGCTTTCGGGAATGGGCAGGGGTGTGTCGCGCTTGCCGATCGGGGTGCGCGGCTTGTTGGCGAAAGCCGTAACATATTCGATCTTGCCCAGCCCGCCGTCTTGCAGGAAACGAATCATTTCGATGTCCGACTTCCGCGCCCGGGCCTGTGTGCCGATCTGCACCAGCCGGTCGTACTTGCGCGCCGCCTCGACCATGCGCCGCCCTTCGTCGATGAAGTGAGCCAGTGGCTTCTCGACGTACACGTCCATGCCGGCCTGGCAGGCCCAGATGGTCGGCAGGGCGTGCCAGTATTGCATGGTGGCCACGGCCACAACGTCGAGTTCGCCGGTATCGATCATCTTGCGGGGATCGGCGAACTGGGCCGGATCATTGCCGAATTGCCTCTTGACGCGGGCGGCTTCGGCCGCCTTGCGGCCGGCGTCGGGATCGCACACGGCGGCGATCCGCACGCCCTCCTGACGCCCGAAACGGTCGATGTGATGCCGGCCCCGAACACCGCACCCGACCACCCCCACGCGCAGTTCCTCGTTGGCGCCCGGCACGCGGCCGGGGGCGACCATCGGGACGGCAAACACGGCCGATGCGGCGGCCGTACGGCGAACGAATTGACGTCGGTTCAACATGGCAGTTTCCCTTGTAATGACGGAAGGAGGCGGCTTTGGAGTGCAACACGTTGGAACTCACGCTCGAGCGCGCCGGCGATCGCGCGCGCTTCGTTTGCAAGCTGAAGCGGGAACTCCAGCCCATGCTACTCATCCAAGTCGATATTGTACTCGATCGGCGGGCTGCCGCTAGGGATCTCCAGCGACCGGCCGCATTGCTCCGGATTGCCGTGCCGTTCGGGAATTCGCCAGACGTACTGAGGCACCATGCTGTCGTCGTCGCCGGCGTCGGAGGGCCGGCTCAAGTAGCTGTGGACCAGCACGTAGTACTCGCCCGGCATCGCGCCGTCGTCGGTGCGGAAGGTGCTGACCCGATACGATCCGTGCTCGTCGAGCAGCCCCGTGGCGGGCCGCCGCGGCTGCCCGCCGTCGGTCGCGTGTTTCGGATGAAGCATCACCGTGCCGTCGGTCAGCGGCTTTCCCTTCCAGGTGACCGTCCCGTAGACGGGCACCACCTCGGGCAACCGCTCACCGCACCCGGAGGTGGCCAGTCCGAGCAGGAGACACAGCGTCGCGGCTGCGAAGCCGCGGGCGGGGCTGTGAGGCAAGGGGCGTAAGCGGATCGTTGTCATGGGTGGTTCCTTCCGAGGGTACGGGAACGAGCTTACGGGCGGACTTTTGCAAACTCCTCCCCTCTCCCTCTGCGAGAGGGGCCGGGGGTGAGGGCATAGCGGATCCAGTCAAGCAAGGCAAACCGTTCCCGCTTCAAATAGCCCTCACCCTAACCCTCTCCCAGAGGGAGAGGGGACCTTGTGATCCCGATTTGCAAAAGTCCTGTTACGGTCAAGATTCGGCAGGGCCTGCTGCTGGCTTCCATTTCAGGTGCCCGCACGTCTCAACGCGAAAGCTGGTAGGGCTTGCCGCTGCTCCGGTGGCCCAGGTATACCCACGTTTCGTAATCGATCGTTTCGTTGACGAAGTGGACGCTTCCGTCCACCATGGCCATGTGGACGCCGCCCGGGTGGAAACTGTTGAACCCGCACCGGTCCGGGATGCACTCGCGCCCCTTGCCGATCGTGTAACACGGGGCGGGATTCTCGCACTGTTGCAGATTGAGCTTGTAGTAGTTCGGCGGCATGTTGGTCGTGCCCACGCTCAAGTGGCTGTTCCAATAGAACGCGAATTGGGCCCAGCTCGGAAGCGTTTCGCCAAGAAGGAACACGTTCGAGGTTCCGTCGCGGCAGTCGTCGATGCCGAAGGCGAAGGGGCCGGCGGTGAACATGCCCCGCACGGTGCGGGCATTGTAGTCGTACGAACCGCTGTCTCCGCGGCCCCCGCTGTGGCCCAGGCAGTTCTCGCCGTTGGGCCACGCGGGGATGGCGCAGCCGTTCATGTGGAGCGGCCCTCCGCTGGGCAGGTACGACGCGCCCTGCGTCCGCGCGGTTGCCGGCCCGGGCAGGTAGTCGCAACCGCCGCAATCGTTCAGGCGGTGGTTGTCCAACAGTCCGGCGTCCGGATCGCTCGGGCAGTTCAGCCCCGGCAGCATCAGCCCCGTGAGCAACTCGGCATTCGGCGACTCGTGCACCGGCCGCGTGAAGTCCATCTGGTCGTACACCGCGTTCTGCTCGATGTACGGCAGCAACGAGCCCATCCAGGTATGGCAGCGGGCGAAGGCGGTACAGCCGCTTGTTTTCGGGCAGTATCCGCCGGCCGGAAAGATGCCTTGCGCCGTGTGGTAGTTGTGCAGCCCGAGGGCGATCTGCTTCAGGTGGTTCTTGCACTGCAGCGCCCTGGCCGCCTCACGCGCCGATTGCACGGCCGGCAGCAGCAGGGCGATCAGGATGCCGATGATCGTGATCACCACCAGCAGTTCGACGAGGGTAAAACCGTGGGATTTATGATTCCTAATGCATAATCTATGATGTTCATCGCACATACCGTTCCTCCGTGAATCGACGAGGAGTGTCGATCATAAATCAGAAATCATGGATTAGAACTCATGAAACCCTATCGCCTTCTTCGCAGCGGCAACCCGCACACCAATGCTGAAACAAGCAACAGCCACGCGCCGGGCTCCGGGATGTAGGTCAGTTCGAACCCGTTGACCGCCAACTGAGCGCCGCTGACAAGCTGGTTCGCCTCGAAGAGGAACTCGGCGGTGGTGGCCCCGCCGGTCACCGTAAACGGGAGCACAATCGAGCTAATGTCGTCGAGCCCGCCGAGGTCGGCAGTTGTCGACACGGGCACATCCAACGCTTCGGCGGCGCCGCGGATATTCCAGGAGAGGTCCTGTCCGTCACTTCCGCCCCAAATGCTGTGAAGCCAGAACTTGATCTGATAGTTGCCGGGGATAAGATCGTCGAGCGTGATTTGGAGCCCGTCGTCGCTGGCGGCCATGTTGACCAGGGCATGGCTGCTCATGACCGCGTTGAGGCCTTTGCGCACGTCGCCGCTGGTGTCGAGGGCGGTCACGCTGGCATAGCCGTCTTGCCTCGCATTGCGGAAGAAGGGGCTGTCGACGGTCACGCCCACCGTTCCGTCGATGCCGAACGGGGCGGCGAAGTCGATCGTGTTCGCCTGCCCGTCGGAACTCTTGTAGTTTTGGTAGCCCAGCGGGAGCGCGAAGTTGCTCTGGTTGTCGAGCGGATTGTTCGTGGTGTCGATGTTGATGTTGAGTGTGGGTAGGGCTTCGCGAACCTGGAATCCGTTCAGGAACTGCGAGCCGGTGCTGGCATCGAAGGTGAAGAATTGGGTTTCCGAGACGGCGATGAACTGGCCCGTGGCCACCTGCCCGACGCCGCTGAGCGTGGCGGTTTCCCCGCCCGAGGCGATGTCGAGCGTGCGGGGCGGCGAAAGGTGTGTCGTTTGCGACATGAAATACTGCACCGAATAGGCCTTGCCCGGCTCCAGGCCGGTGACCCACGCCGTTTCCTCACCGAAGCCGCTGCGGAAGGCATAGGTGTCGGTGAGCACGTCCACATCGCCGCCGAAGCTTGTCCCTACACCCGTCCCGCCGGTGTCGTAGCCGAACCCGATCAGTTCCGAGGCCGAGTCGCCCTGTCCGAAGTTGACCGCCTGGAACGGAACGCCGTTGACCGTAACATCGACCGCCTCCGTATTGCCGAAATTGGCCGCTTCTACCAGGCGGCCCCGGGATTCGACCAGCGCGTCGCCCAGGCCCGCCGCGCCGTCGATGTCGTGGACCTGCCAGGTGACTGGCGCCGATTGGCTTGGGTCCCATGGTAACGGGGCCGGCGCGGTTCCCAGCGCAAAGGCGTTGAGCGTGGCGTGGTTCTCGCCGTCGGTGCCTGATTGGGAGGGAAACGTCAGGGTGGTCGGTGCACCGCCTTGGACCGTGAAGGCCGTTTGGCGGGTTGTGAAACTCGGGCTGGCGGATCCCCAACTCACCGGCACAGTGCCGTGCACAAGCTCATTCGTGGACGCCGAATCGGTCAGGCGGATGTCGACACGCGCGGAGCCGTCGGTACCGGGGCGCTGATAGCTGGAATGGTGGTACGTCGTGATGAGGTATTCGCCATCGGCCAGGTTGCCGAGGTTCAGCGTGATCGTCTGCCCCGTGTCGTTCATCAGCGCCGCGCCGGAAAGTACGTCGTTGAAGCCGGGAACGCCCGTTACCTGCTTATAATCGTCATGGGACGCTTCGCTGCGGTAGTACGGGGCCGTGATGCCGACGGCCACCTGGTTGCCTCCGGTGCCGCCCGTGCCGAACGATGCGTCGTACGAATGCGTCACTGTCGAGGCGGTATTGCCCGTGAAAGGTTGCCAGCCGGCCTCGGTTCTTTGGCCGGTCCGACCGATGTCGACCAGCAGCACCCCGGCCACGGCGGTCGGAGCGTGGAGGAGCAGGATCGCGGCCAGCAGTGCCGCAACGAAGCGGGGGGTTCGCCAGGGGTACATCAATCCGTCTCCTGAGGAAAAGGTCTTGATCAAACGAGCCGGAAACAGGCGTTTCGAAGCGATAAAGAGCATTGTGTCCGGCAACGTCGGAGGTGTCGTTTCACACTTCAAAGCCGCTGTCGAGCGTTCCCGAACATTCTTGCCATTCCAGGCTAACCTGCCGGGGCCCCCATTACAAGATACTGTTTTGCGCAAATCGGGGTTCGTTTTGCGCACCCCCCGATACACGGGTTTTTCCGAGACGTTCGCGAGCGGCGCTCGGAGCGGTTCGTCCGCCGATTCGGCACGAACCGATTCCCGGAGCGGGGCAGAAGAACAGCGCGGGATAAGGGGCCTTCCCTTTCCAGGTGCAAACCATCGGGCCGAACGGTTGCGTTCCGCCCGATACCGCGGACGGCACGACCGAGCGTGCTTGCTATTCTGGCGGACTTCGCACCCAGAAAGGGAGAACCCAAGGTAGTTGTGGACTTTTGCAAACTTCTCCCCTCTCCCTCTGGGAGAGGGGCCGGGGGTGAGGGCATAGCGGATCCAGTCAAGCAAGGCGAACCGTTTCCGCTTCAAAAAGCCCTCACCCTAACCCTCTCCCAGAGGGAGAGGGGACCTTGTGATCCCGATTTGCAAAAGTCCTGGTAGTTCTCCATCCCGGCGGCGAAAAAGACAGGATGGAAGCGTATCCCACGCTATGGGGCTTCGCTACGCCGCACCGCCTTATACGCGATCGGGCAAGGCGTATGCTTTACGCTCCTCGCGGTGCAGGAAGCGGTTGCCTTCCGGGCTGTTGGTGAACTGTTCGTTGCGGGCATCCCACTTCAGCCGCTGGCCCGTTTCGCCGGTCAGTTCGCTTACCCAGCGGGCGATGTTGCCCAAATGGCAGATGGTGGCCGAGCGGTGGCCGACTTCGGCGTTGGCTACCGGGTCGCGACGTTCTTTGATGCAATCCAGCCAGTCGCGATGGTGGCCGGGGCTGCGGTACACCTCCACCTTGGGATCCTTCACCGGTTCGGCGATCAGATCAGCCGGGTCGGAACTGGATCGGCCGCGAGTTACGGTGATGGAACCTTCCTCGCCGACGAACTGCACGCCGCTCCAGCTCGGGCCGCCGCCGAGTTCCAAGACGGCGCCGCCGGGGAACTTCATGAACACCTTCGGCGAACCGGGGCCGCGCTGGCGACCGCCGGGGCTTTCCGGCGTGCTGTACATCGTCTCGAACGGCTCCCCCTCGACCCAGACCTCTTCCGGCCCGCTGTCGTCGGTGCCCAGCCCCCACTGCGCCACGTCGAGCCCGTGACCGCCGCGGTCGGTCATGTTGCCGCCGGAGAAGGGGCGGATGGAAACCCAACTCGGGTTGCTGCGGTTGTCCCAGATGACGAAATTGTACGGCGGCGGTTCGGCCGGACCGCACCAGCGGTCCCAATCCAGGCCCTCGGGAATGTCCTCCCGGGGCCACCTCGGCTCCATGGGACTGTAGAAGTTCGAGGCGAGCACGCGGGTCACTTTGCCGATCGTGCCGTTGCGAACGTGCATGATGCCGCGGTATTCGTTGCTGCCCGAACGCTGCTGAATCCCGGTCTGAAGCACGCGCTTGTACTTGCGCACCGCCTCGACAATCCGGCGGCCTTCCAGGATGGAATAGGTGAGCGGCTTTTCGCAGTAGATGTCTTTGCCGGCCTGCGCGGCGTGGATGGTGCACAGCGCATGCCAGTGGATCGGCGGGGCAACGACCACGGCGTCGATGTCGTCGTGGTCGAGCAGTTTGCGGTAGTCCTGGTAGGCATGGGCGGCGCCGACCGACTCGGCAAACTTTTCGGCCCGCGGCAGGTAGACGTCGGCAATGGCGGCGATGCTGCACGAGCCACGGAAGCCGCGCACCAGTCCGCTACCCTGGTTCCCAACCCCGATGCCGCCCAGCACGATCCGGTCGTTCGCGCCCTTTGCCTGGGCCGGGAAGAGATGCGGTGCGGCGATGGTTGCCGCACCGGTGGCGGCGGTGGCCTGCAGAAAACGGCGTCGGTTCATTCGCTGGCTCATGGGAATCCTCCTGGGAATGGTGGAATCGGTCAGGGGTTGCGTGTATGCCGGGGGGATAGTCCCCTGGTTGTTGTACACAAGTTGAAGTGGCACACAGGTCCACCGGCGGGCTCGCCCCGCC
>CAYPWB010000305.1:0-7746 GCA_964414315.1 uncultured Planctomycetaceae bacterium
TGCTGTGGGCGTCGCCAATTACACAGCCGTTGCCATGACCATCAAACGGTTTGAATAGAAAGCAGCATCGAATGTACATCGACGATGTAACATGAAATAAAACAAGGCTCAATGTGAAATGTGAAGACGTGACCCGATGGCGCACCCGTTGTCCGGCCGGTCTTCTGGGGTTTTCAGTATGACTCATTCCGGCCCGACAACGATTTTGAACCTTGTCACACCCGGTACAATTGTGTAGAAGCGTGTTTTAGCTGTTTGGACCAATTCGAAACATGAATCCGGAAGATCGAGCGGCGAGGAGAGGGCCATGACCACTGACCGATGGCTTTCAGTTGACGAGATTGCTGAGCACTTGGGCATTCAACAGGAGACGGTTTACATGTGGATCGTTCAGAAGGGATTGCCCGCCCACAAGTTGGGCCGGCTATGGAAATTCGACAAAGACGAAGTGGAAGCGTGGGTGCGCAGCGGCCGTGCCGCTCGGACCGACACGGACGCAGAATAAGGAAATACAATGAGAAGAATAACTCGTACGATGGCAACGATGGGCTGTTTTCTGGCCGCGCAAGTCTGTGTGGCAGCCATACCGGAAGCGCCCTTGGGGCTGATGGCGACGGCGGATTCGCAGACGGAGATCACGTTAGCGTGGGCAGACAACAGCGGCGACGAATCGGGTTTCAAGATCGAGCGGTCGCCCGACGGCATCGGCTCGTGGAGTCAGGTCGATGCGGTCGGTGCGAATGTCGAGACCTGGACGGACGACGGGCTGAACGCAAATGAGCTGTGGTACTACCGCGTGCGGGCCTGGAACGGCGATGGCGACAGCGGCTACAGCAATACGGCCAACGCCCACACGGCCTACGCCAAACAGGATGGCGGTGTTGCGGTCTGGAAGTGCCTCCTGCTGGTGTACGAGGACACCGACGCCGACTACATCGAAAGCGGCCAGAGCAGCCATTACACGGGGAGCCTGAGCCCGGGGGAGATCGAGGACGCGGTCTGGGCCTTCTACCAGTACATCTCTCTCTGCAACGAACTTTCCGACCGCGAATGCGTCGTGCTGGGCGACGTCGTCTTCCCCGATGGCGCGGTCACGCAGGTTTCGGATCTCGGCAGCGAGAACTACTGGGTGGAGCCGGACGACATCGCCGGCGATATCGACACCTACGCGCCCCCGGGTAGCTACGATTCCATCCTGGTACACTGGCAACCCGGCGATATTCCGCGGACCTACCTGGGCATGGCGTATACCGGACCGGTTGCAAGCGCCAACGGGGCAACATACGGCACGGTCCTGCCCTGGTCGGGTTGGTACAGCGAGGGCAAGGACGGCGAAGCCTGGCTGCACGAGTGGGGCCACGGCATGTGCGGGCACATGCGCAACTTGGGTCATCGCATGCCGCAGCACGATATGGACGGAAAAGGCTACCATGGCTACACGGGACCGAACTGGGAATACTACTACGATCTCTTCCGGGACCGCGTGTGGGAAACCAACCCGCCGCCGAGCGAATACACCGGTGTGCCGGCCGCGGGGTGGCGCGCGGGCGGGCCGGCAACCCACCGGCTCAACGTCCAGGCCGACTGGTTCTACCTCGATTCGCTCAGCCGCTATACGCGCCAGGGCACGGTCCAGTGGGACGGCGGCACCCACGATGTCGAGCTCGGTACGGCCGCCGCGGCGGACAACAGGATGTACACGCCGCTCCTGCGCAGCGGTTCCCTGACGCTTCGCGCCAGCCTTTACCTACCGTCCTCGGGCGTCGGCTCGTGGGACTCGGTTTCGCTGGCCTTGCGCGGCGGCAGCGACGAGTGGTGGGCAACGATCGAATACGGGGCCGACCTAACGCAACAGCTCAGTCTTTTCAAGAACGATGTGCGCCAGGCCACCTACCCCGTCACGCTCGCCGGCGGCTGGTACGCCGTGAAGCTGTCGGTGGATGACGACAGCGACACGATCTCGATGAAAGCCTGGCCGCGCGAATCGAACGAACCCGCAAGCTGGCAGCTCTCGGCGGCGCTGCCCGCCGCGTGGGCGGCCGACGAAATCGGCTTCCGCCATTACGGCCAGGGCACCCGCGTCGACGACCTCGTCGTAACCCGCCCCCGGGACACGACACCGACGGTCTCGACCGACCCGCCGGCGAACGTGACCACGACCACGGCGGACCTGGGCGGCAACGCGACCGACGACAACGGCGCCGACATCGCCGCCAGGGGACTCGTATGGAATACGTCGCCCGGCCCGACGACAAGCAGCCACCTGGGCATGAGCGACCATGGCGGCGGCACCGGCGGGTTCAGCGAAACCGTCACCGGACTTGCCCCCGGATCCTGGTACTACGTGCGCGCCTACGCCGTGAACGCCATGGGGACCTCCTACGGGGACGAGTACGCCTTCAGCACGCAGATGGATGCGCCGGGCAATGTCCTGGACTTCGACGGGTCGGACGATTACGTGGACTGCGGATCCGGTTTGGTTCTCTCCAACCGCAGCTTCACGGTCGAATTCTGGGCCCGGCGCGACACGTCGGGCGGATGGGATGTCGTCGCCGGCCAGGGCACGGCGACCGACCACCACGAGCTGCACATCGGTTTCCGCAGCAACGATACCTTCACCTTCGCTTTCTATAACGACGATCTGGACAGCCCCGCCGCCTACACCGACAGCGACTGGCACCACTGGGCCTGCGTCTACGACGCCGCGTCGGGCATGCGGCGCCTCTACCGCGACGGATCCCAGGTCGCCTCCGATACTCCGTCGGTACACTTCCAGGGAAGCGGCACGTTCTATCTCGGTCGCCGCGGCAGCGCCGACGAAGGGCACCTGGACGGCCGCCTGGAAGCCTTCCGCGTATGGGACTCGGCTCGCACCGAAGCGCAAATCCGCGACCAGATGCACCTCGCGCTTGACGGCGACGAATCCGGCCTTCTGCTGCACTACACGTTCGACCAGAGCAATGGCAGCATCCTGCCGGACCGGACCTCCAACGGGCACGACGGTACGCTGACAAGCATGAATGACGACGACTGGGTGGCATCCGCCGTCCCTTGGGCCGACGTCGTCGCGTCCCGCACACAGATTCGGGGCGCCTGGGCCGGACGCACCGCATCGCTTAGCTCCGGCCGCCTCGCGCTGACCAACGCCGTCACCCCCGGCGCGGCCTTCGCCGTTTTCGGGCACGACAACGCGAGCGAAACCCAGAACACGGCCGATCGGCCGGACGCCGTGGACTGGCGGCTGAACCGCGTCTGGCAGCTCGAGGAGAGCGGCAATGTCACGGCCGACGTCGCGTTCGATCTCGCCGGCTGGACCGGAGACTTCGTGCTGCTGGTGGATGCGGACGGCACCTTTGCGGACGCATCGGTACGGACCGGTTCGAGACAGAACGACCGCTTCGCCGCGCCCGGCCTCGAGCTCGATGACGGCGCGTTCTATACCCTCGGCCACGTCGTCCTGCCGAGCGTGACGACCGCACCGGTTAGCGGCATTGCGTCCGACGGTGCGACCTGCGGCGGCACGGTGACCGACGCCGGCAGCGCATCGGTCACGACTCGCGGCTGCGTGTGGAATACCGCCGGCGGCGCGACCGTCGACGCTCACGACGGTATGACCGTCGACGGTAGCGGCGAAGGCTTTTTCGTCAGCACGCTCGACAACTTGCCCCCCGGCATGTCCGTCTACGTTCGAGCCTACGCCACTAGCGCCGCAGGGACAGCCTATGGCGAGGAACGCCAGTTCGTCACCCCCATGACGCCCTCCGGCAACGCACTCTCGCTCGACGGCACCAACGACGCCGCCGAAGTGCCGCACGATGACGCCCTGAAGCCCACCAACGCCCTGAGCGTCTGCGTCTGGGTCTACAAGTCCGACTGGAACGTCAGCAAGACGGAGACGGTCGTCGGCTGTCACGAGAACGGGGGCTACGCTTTGCGGATCGCGAACGAAGGCTACGGCGACGGCGACAACATCCAGGCCATCGTTCACGTCAACGACAAGGATCTGACGGCCTGGTGGCTCTCTGACGGGCTCGCCCCGGGCTGGCACCACCTGGCGCTGACCTACAACGGTCAGTATGTCTTCCTTTACGTGGACGGCAAATACCGCGCTGCCCGGCACGACTACAACCCCTACCCCATTCAGTACGACCCGGACAACAGCCTGATCGTGGGGGCGGAGGCCGGCGATGGGACCGGATCCACCGGACAGCACATGGGCGGCCGAATCGACGATCTGAGCATCTGGAACGTCGCCTATGGCGAGTCGGAAATCCGGGATCTCATGCACCATGAACTCGGCGGCGACGAGACCGGACTCCTGGCCTACTACGACATGAACCGGGGCGACGGAACGAACCTGCCGGATCGCACGGCGGGCGGCAACGACGGTGCCCTGCGGAACGGTGCGGGCTGGACGAACAGCTTTTTCCCCTGTGCCGACCTGATCGCCGACGCGACGCACCTACGCGGCGCGTGGCCCGCCATGACGACCTCCTGGCCGTCGGGACGCCTGACACTGGAGGCGGACGCGGTCACGGGCACCAACTACGCGGTGTTCGGCCACAACGGCGTCGCGGAAACCACCAACCTCGTGGACATCCCGCCCACCGTGGCCTGGCGGCTCGATCGCGCCTGGCGCGTGGAGGACCGCGGGGCCCTGGCCGCCGACCTGACCTTCGACACTACCGGTCTGGGCGGGCCTTTCGTGCTTCTCGTGGACGCCGACGGCGCCTTCACGAACGCGACCCGCGTCAGCGGCACCACCAGCGAGAACGCGTTCGAGGCCCCGGGCGTCCCGCTCGAGACCGGCAGCTACTACACCATCGCCCAGGTCAACCTGGCCGCCGTCAGTACCGGCGCCATCAGCAACCGAACCCATGCCACCGCCATGGGCGGCGGCACGGTCACCGACGACGGCGGAACGCCCGTCACTGCGCGCGGACTCGTCTGGAGCGCGGCCGACACGCCGACCGTGGACGCGCACGACGGCATGGCCGTCGCCGGCAACGGGACGGGCGCCTTCGATGCTACGCTCAGCGGCCTCGCCCCCGACACCACCTACACCGTTCGCGCCTTCGCCGAGAACGGTCACGGCGTGGCGTACGGCAACGCCGTCGTTTTCACGACGCGGATGACGCCGCCCGGGCGGTGCCTCGACTTCGATGGCAACGATGACAAAGCCATCGCATCCGGCCAGATCGCCCCCCGGCCGACGGATGCATTGACCGTCGAAGCCTGGGTCCGCCTCGACGATGCCGACCGCGACTGCAAGATCGTCAGCGCAGGCCAATCGACGTCCTGGGCTTACTGCATGGGCGTGCGTAGCGGCCGGCTGTATCCCGAAGTCTGGGACGCCGACGCCACGCGCTACGCGTTCGAGGCCGGTGCCGTCCCCGCCGACGGCTGGACCCACCTGGCCATGGTGTACACCCGCAACGGCGCCCTGGTCGGCTACGTCAACGGCGTCGAAGTGGGCCGCACGGACGTCGCAGACCGAAGCGTGCGGGATACGAGCGACGAGCTGAAGCTGGCCGTCGACCCGGGGGGCTCCGATCATTACGTCGACGGCCGGATCGAAGAGGTCCGCGTCTGGCACGTGACGCGTACCGCGGACGAGCTGCTGGACAACATGCACCGCGAACTGACGGGCCGGGAGGACGGGCTCTCGGCTTACTACGACTTCAACCATGCGTCCGGCACCGCGCTCGACGACCGCACCTCGGACGGCAGCAGCCAGGCGGGCCTCCACAACATGGACGATACCGACTGGGTCGTATCGACACTTCCCTGCGCGGCATCGATCGCCGGCCGTCTCAACCTGCGCGGCGCCTGGAGCGAACGGCCTCGCTCGCTGGCCTCGTCCCTCCTCGTCATTTCCAACGGACCGGTGGCCGAACCCGACTTCGCCGTGCTCGGCCATGACGGCGGGCCCCTGGATGCGAACGCCGACGACAAGCCCGGCGCGCTGGCCTGGCGCCTGAACCGCACCTGGCGAATCGAGAACAGCGGCCTGTCGGCAACCGATCTTCACTTCGACTGCGCCTCGCTCGACGCCCTTGCCGGAGCGCCGGAGCTGGTGCGGCTGGTGGTGGACGACGACGGCACGTTCGTGGACGGCGCCGTGGTGGCCGGCACCTATGCCGACGACATCTTCACCGTCACCGGCCAGGTGCTGTCCGCCGCCGCATGGTATACACTAGGACGCATCGAGACCGGATCGCGTACCTGGTACGTAGACGCCTCCCGCCCCGACGACAGCGGCGACGGCGGCGCCTGGGTGACCGCCAAGCGCACCCTCCAGGCCGCCGTGGACCTGGCGTGGGACGGCGATATCGTGCGCGTCACGAACGGCGTCTACGATGCCGGCTCCGCGCTCACGCCGGGCGAAACGCTGACAAACCGCGTTGCGATCGACAAGGCCGTCATCCTCGAAAGCGTCAACGGCCCCGATGTGACGTCCATTGTCGGCGCACCGGATCCGTCCGGCGGGAACGGCAACGGCGCGGCCGCCGTCCGGTGTGTCTTCATCGATCGCGGCGGCACGATTCGCGGTTTCACCCTCACGAACGGCTACACGGACGTCGTCGGGAGCGATCACCGGTGCGCGGGCGGCGGGCTGTTTCTCTACGACGGTATCGCATCGAACTGCGTGATACGGGGCAACCACGGGTACCGCGGTGCCGGTCTCTGCCTGTCGTACGGTACCGGCACGGTCGTCGACTGTACCGTGGCACATAACACGGCCGAAAGCTGGGGCGGCGGCATCATGATCACGGGCGACGACGGCCTGGTGGACCGCTGCCGGGTGACGGACAACACGAGCGCCTACGGCGGGGGCCTCTATCACTACCAGGGCGGGACCGTGCGCAACACGCTGATCGCCCGCAATGCGGCCACCGACAAAGGGGGTGGCATCAACTTCGATTCTGCCGGCCGGGCGGAAAATGCCACCGTCGTGAGCAACTCGGCCGCAACCTACGGCGGGGGCATCCGCTTCACCGGCGACAGCTCAAGCGTCAACTGTATCGTGGTCGGCAACAGCGCTGGCACCGACGGCGACAACTGCTTCCTCGACGGCGGCGGCACCGTGACTTATTCCTGCACGACCCCCGACCCGGGCGGCGAAGGGAATATCGCGGGCGACCCAATGTTCGCCGATGCCGATTACCGCCTGGGGTCCGGCTCCCCCTGCATCGATGCCGCCGCGAACGGCAGTGCCCCGGACGTGGACCTCGACGGCGTGCCGCGCCCGCTCGACGGCGACGCCGACGACGCGGCGACGGCCGACATGGGCTGTTACGAGTTCCTGCATGCCACGGCCGACACCGACGGCGACGGCATCGCCGATGGTGACGAATGGATTGTCGACAGCAGCCTCATCTCCAGCAACGCGCCCTTCCGCATCATCGCCGTCAGCAACCGGACCGTATTTTTCCAATCCTCGGAAAACCGTCTCTACTCGCTGCTCAGCTGCACCAACCTCATCGACGGCGTTTGGGCCACCAACGAAACCCGCATGGGCATCGGCGGATCGGATTCGCTGCAGTCGACCAACAGCCTGCCGCAGGAGTTCTACCGTGTGAAAGTGAGCCTGCCGTGATGGAAGATTGAGTGCTCAGGGGGGCGCGAAAAGATGTGGGGTCATCGGGGTCACGTCTTCACATTTCACATTCACAAATGTGTTGGTGATTTGAGAATGTGATGTTATGGAAGGATATTGCGAATGGATATGGTGGAGGGGTGGTA
>CAYPWB010000306.1:0-7738 GCA_964414315.1 uncultured Planctomycetaceae bacterium
GTCGTCGAGCCTGCCGGTGCCGCCACGCCCGCTCCGCAACAGCCTCCCATGCCTGGCCCGGGCCGGTAGGCTTTGCAGGAGTGCATGCACGAGGCCGCGGCTCCCGGGGGAGCCGCGGCCGATGAACGGCTACCGCGTGGGATCGGCTTCCAGCCTGCCGGCTGCGAGACAAGCTGGAAGCTTATCCCACGTGCCCCCGGCCCAGGAGGTGCCGCAGGGCGGTTTCGAGGTCGGGGTGGCGGAAGGAGTAGCCGGTTTCCTCCAAAACGCCCGGCAGGACGCGCAGGCTGGAAAGCAGCAAGGCGTCGGCCATTTCACCGAGCGCGGTCTTGGCGGCGCACGCCGGCACGGGGGCCAGTGCGGGGCGGTGCAGGACGCGGGCGAGCGTCTTGGCAAACTCGGCGTTGGAAAGCGGCTGCGGGGCGACCACGTTCACCGGGCCGGCCAAGGAGTCGTTCATCAGCACGTGATAAACGGCCGAAACGGCGTCGTCGAGCGTCACCCAACTCATCCACTGCCGGCCGGAGCCCAGCCGCCCCCCGCCGCCCAAGCGGAATGCCGGCAGCATGAGCTTCAGCGCCCCGCCGCGCGGGCTGAGGATCACGCCGAACCGCAACGCAGCCACGCGCAGGCCGGCCTCGCGGGCGGTCGCGGCGGCTTCCTCCCACTCGACGCACACCTCGGGCAGGAAGCCGTCGCCGCGGGCGCTGGTTTCGCGGAGCGGCTCGTCGCCCCGGCTGCCGTAGAACCCCACGGCCGATGCGGAAAGCAGCGACTTCGGCGGATGGGGCAGCTTCTGCAGGTCGTCGCACAGCCAGCGCGTTACCTCCACCCGGCTGTCGCGAATACGCTGCTTCTGCCGCTCCGACCATCGGCGCGAGGCGATGTTCTCGCCGGCCAGGTGGACGACCGCGTCGGCCCCGTCGGCCGGCCCGGCGTCGATGCGGTTCTCCGAGCCGCGCCGCAGACCGACCACTTCATGACCTCCGGTGGTCAGCAGGTGCCGCAGCGCCGAACCGATCAGACCCGAGGAACCGCTCACGGCCACCCGCATGCGCGGGCGGTCAGGGTGCCGGGCGTGCAGGGCGAGGTCGGCGGCCGTGGTGTCGTGCCGATAGCGGAACATCCGTTCGAGTTGCCGCCGCACGTAACGCCCCCCGAACACGCGGCCGAGCGGGCCGCCGGGGCAGGCGTAGTCGATCCGGTCGATCAGCGTGCAATGGGCCGGGCCGCGCGGCTCGAACCGATGCCGATGGTCCCAAAGCGGAAACGGTCCGCGGAGCGAAACGTCGCGGAACTCGTGCGGCGGGTCGACGTCGCGGTGCTCGGCCAGCCACTTCATCCGCAGCGGGCCGGCCGGTACGGAAAGCTCCACCCGGGCACCGTTCTCAATTCCCCCGCTGCGCGACAGCACCCGCACGTCGTCCCACGGCGGCAGCAGCCGTTCCAGGGCGCCCGGCCGGGCGTGCCACGCGAAGGCCTCGGCGGCCGAGACCGGCAGTTCCACCTCGCGCACGTACACTTCCGGTTTCATCGGCGGCCTCCCGGGTTCGTTCTCACGGCGTAACGTGGGATAAGCTTCCAGCTTCTCAGCTCGTGGGATAAGCTTCCAGCTTGTCGTTTCTTCTTTGACAAGCTGGAAGCTTGTCCCACGGGCGGGAAGCTCATCCCACGCCCTTAAAAAGGATACGCAGCCGGACGGGTTGGGTCAACCGAACTGCACAGCCCAACCTAGGCTTCCAGCACCGTGTCAGCATGCTCGTAGGCCGGCGAGCAGCAGCAAAGGAGCTTCAGCACGCCGCTGCCGGTGTTCACCAGCGTGTGCTCCGTGCCGGGCGGGATGGCGATCGCGTCGCCGGGCCCGACCGGCCGCTGTTCGTCGCCCACGCGCATGCGTCCTTCGCCCTGGAGGATGTAGTAGATTTCCTCCGTCTCCACGTGACGGTGCGGCGCCGTGGCGGCGCCGGGCGGCAGCCTCGCCTCGGCCAGCGACTGGTTCCGGATGCACGAATTGCGGTAAGCCAGCAATTCGCGAATTTCCGAGCCGTCTTTTGTGATGAACGGGGTGACTTCGTCGATGTTGTGGACGTCCATGGCGGACAGTATACCACTTCCACCGCTTGGCCGACAACGGTATCATTCACCCTGAACCACCATGAGTGAACCCATCCTCACCATCGACGGCTCTCACGGCGAAGGCGGCGGCCAGGTGCTGCGCTCGTCGCTGGCCATGTCGCTGGTGACCGGCCGGCCGTTCGTCATTGACAATATCCGAGCACGGCGGAAGAAGCCGGGGCTCAGGCGGCAGCACCTTACGGCCGTTCACGCCGCGGCGGCGGTCGGCCGGGCCGAGGTGGCCGGCGCGGAAATCGGCTCCTCGCGGCTGGAGTTCCGCCCCGGTAAAGTCATGCCAGGCGATTACACGTTCCGCGTGGGTACGGCGGGCAGTACGACGCTCGTGCTGCAAACCGTGCTGCCGGCGCTGCTTTTGGCCGAGGGTCCCTCGAACCTGACGCTCGAGGGCGGCACGCACAATCCGTTCGCCCCGCCCTGGGATTTCCTGGCGAGGGCCTATCTGCCGCTCGTCGGCCGCATGGGGCCCACGGTGGAAACCGAGTTGATCCGACCGGGCTTCTACCCGGCCGGCGGCGGGCAGTTCACCGTCGGCATTCAACCAACCTCGAAACTGGGGAAGATGGATCTGATAGAGCGGGGCGAGCCGGCGGCCCGGCGAGTCCGGGCGCTGGTGGCCAACCTGCCTCGCCACATCGCCGAGCGCGAATGCCGCACCATCGCCAAGAAGGCCGATTGGCACGAAGCCGTGTTCAGCGTCGAAGAGGTTTCCCACGCGCGCGGGCCGGGCAACGCCGTGCTTATCGAGCTGCAATTCGAGCACCTGACCGAGGTGTTCGCCGCATTCGGCAAAATTGGCGTGCGGGCCGAAACGGTGGCGCTGCGCGCCCTCGGCGAGGCCCGAACCTACCTGGCCGCGGGCGTGCCGGTCGGCACACATCTGGCCGATCAACTGCTGCTCCCGCTGGGCATCGGCGCCTACCTCGGTTCCGGCGGCGGCGCGTTCCGCACCACGGCCCTTTCGCAACACGCCACCACGCACATCGACCTGCTGCACCGGTTCCTCGACATCGCGGTTGGCGTGGAACGAGCCGGGCCGGAGGGGTTTGTCGTGCGGGTAGGGTAGCTGCGGCGTGGGCGGCTTGGTCTTCGATGCCCGTGCCGTGACCGCGAGCGGCACTTGACGCCGATTGCTGCGGCGTGCTAGGCTAGTCGGTGGTGGGCATTTACAGCACGTGCCGGCCCTGCGGATGCGTAAGCAAGACGTCGTTGACCACCATGGAGATAACTGTAGGTGCACCATGACGCCCGACGAGATTGGTATTGTCTTTCGACGCAATCTTGGGCGAGTCCAGACCATCATCGACACATACGCCGCCGCGGTCGGGCCTCGACAGGGCCGCCCGAGTGTTGCCGATTCGGACCTGTTGCGTGCGGCAGTCGTACTGCTCCATGCATCCCTGGAAGATTTGTTGCGGATGGTCGCTCAGGAGCGTCTTCCAACGGCTGCCCCGGAAGTGCTTGCCACGATTCCACTTCCTGTCGGAACGCAACGGAAGCAACGGTTCGACCTTGGCGACCTTGCGATTCCCGCCTATAGGCCTCTTCGTGTCCAAGAGTTAATCGACTTGACCGTGCGGGAGTATCTCGAACGCGCGAACTACAATCATCCGGGCGATATCCGCGGCCTGCTCGAACAGGTCCGACTTGACGCGGACCTGTTGATTCCCCACTCAGGAGATATCGGTGCGATGAACAGCCGCCGTCACCTCATTGTACATCGAGCCGATGCGAACGATGCGACGGGGCGGGGGCACCATCCAGCTCGATCCCTGGCCCGGCAAACGGTGGAAGAGTGGTTGGCGGCGGTTGAAGAATTCGGAAGAGCCGTGATCAACGCTCTGTAATCCTCAGCAGGAGAACCGATCCATGGTCGGCCATGACGACATTACCCGTGTGCTCGAAGGCCTGGGGCTGGACGCTCCAGCCATCGAGATCCATCCTACCGCGTTCGGCAAGATAACCGTGGTCGTTACCTCGCGAACCTTCCAAGACATGCCGGAACACGAGCGGCAGCGCCGGGTCTGGGAAGCGATCGCCAACGACCTCGATCCAGGCGAACAGGGGGCGATCGAGTTCGTGTTCACCAACGCGCCGGGCGAGGAGACGTCCGAGAACGAATAGGACGAGTTTGAGCGAAGGTGGCCCCGGCTTGCCCGAAGGAGCCAGGAGCGCAAATGATCGAACGACGGCACGCGGAAACCCCATTAGGAATGCAGGTAGTGGGCCTCGTCGCGGCGATTGCCTTGTGCTTCACCGCCGCGGCGATCGGCTCGGCGGCCACGGCGGAGAGTGTGGACACCTGGTACGCCGGGCTCCGAAAGCCCGTCTGGACGCCGCCGGGCTGGGTGTTCGGCCCGGTGTGGACGGCCCTGTACCTGATGATGGCCGTCGCCGCATGGCGCGTGTGGCTGGCCGGCCCGTGGCGGCGAACGGCCTGGCCCCTGGGGCTGTTCGCCGTGCAGCTTGTGCTGAACGTGCTCTGGTCGGTGCTGTTCTTCGGCCTGCAAATGCCCGGGGCGGCGCTGGTGGAAATCGTCGTCCTTTGGGCCGCCATCCTCGCCACGACCGTCGCGTTCTTCCGCCACTCCAGGCCGGCCGGAGGGCTGATGATTCCCTATCTCGCCTGGGTAAGCCTGGCCGTCACCCTGAACTTCGAACTGTGGCGGCTGAACTGATACCATGGCCGATCCAACTCCAATGGAAAGCGACGTGCCTGCCGTTCGCATCCGGGCCCTCCACGACGAGGCGCCCAACGCCGGTGGGCGGTTCGTGCTGTACTGGATGAATGCCTGCCGGCGCACGCGGTGGAACTTTGCGCTCCAGCGGGCGGTCGATTGGGCCCGCGCGCTCGGCAAGCCGCTTTGGATCGTCGAGCCGCTGTCCCTGGGCAGCCGGTGGCCCAGCGATCGGCGGCATCACTTCATGCTCGACGGCATGGCCGACAACGCCGGGCGGCTGGAAAGCAAGCCCGCCGGGTACTATCCGTTTGTCGAGCGCGAGCCGGGCCAGGCCGAAGCGCTGCTCGACGCGCTGGCCGAGACGGCCTGCGCGATCGTGGCCGACGACCATCCCATGCGGCTCCACGCGATGCCGCGACGCACGCTGCCGGTGCGCTGCGAGGCGCTCGACGGCAACGGGCTGCTGCCGCTTCGCGCGGCCGAGAAGGTGTTCGCCCGGGCGGTCGACTTCCGCCGTTTCCTGCAGCGGTCGCTGCCCGACCACCTGCCGGCGGCGCCGAAGGCCGACCCGATCGGGCGCAAACATCTCGAGCCGCCCGGCCGGTTGCCGGGGGAAATCGCGCGCCGCTTTCCGGCGGCCTCGGCCGAACTCCTATCGGGAAACCGGCAAGGCCTGGCCGAGTTGCCCCTCGATCACGGCGTCGCGCGGTCGGCCGTTCCCGGCGGCGAGGCGGCCGGCCGCAAGCAATTGCGACGCTTCCTCGAAAAGAACCTAGCGCGGTACAACGACCTGCGCAACCATCCCGACGACGACGCCACGAGCGGCCTTTCGCCCTACCTGCACTTCGGGCACGTATCGGTCCACGAGGTGTTCCACGAGTTGGCCCGTGGGGAACAGTGGTCGCCCGACCGGCTGGCCGAGAAGGCTGCGGGCAAGCGCGAAGGCTGGTGGGGCATGAGCGAGCCGGCCGAGGCGTTCCTCGACGAACTGGTTATCTGGCGCGAGTTGGGCTACAACTTCTGCTCGCGCCGCGACGATTTCGACCGGTACGACTCGCTGCCCGACTGGGCACGCGAAACCCTCGCCGACCACGCGGCCGACCCGCGCGAGACCACCTACAGCCTCGACGAACTGGCGGCCGGCGGCACGCACGACCCGCTGTGGAACGCCGCGCAGCACCAACTAACTCGCGAAGGCCGGCTGCACAACTACCTGCGCATGCTGTGGGGCAAGAAGATTCTCGAGTGGACCGCCTCGCCGCAGGAGGCGCTTGAAGCGATGATCGAACTGAACGACCGGTACTCGCTCGACGGCGAGGACCCGAACTCGTACTCGGGCATTTGCTGGGTGTTGGGCCGCTACGACCGCCCCTGGGGTCCCGAGCGCCCCATCTTCGGCAAGATTCGCTACATGACCTCACAGAACACTGCCCGGAAGCTGCGCGTCAACCGGTACCTCGACCGCTGGCAGTAGGGGAAGCCGCCGGCAATCACGCTCGCGGAAGCAGGGAGAATAGAAGCCTCGATGGACAAACGGCGCAGCGCCGGGACTTCGACGATGAAAGCCCGGTAGTCGTTACCGTCCTCCTGAGGAAGTCAAAGAACGATTAGGGTTCGCCAAGGCACGTCGACAGGCAAGGCCTCCGTCACGGAACCGGGCGTTCGCTGAAAGAAGCAAGACGATGATGCAAAGAACAGCTCGAACCATTTGTCTGTTTTTCTTCGGGTGTACAGGTGCCTTTGCCCAGTCCGAAGAAGCTTCCACGAGATGCGTCCTGCATCTCGACGGTATTCCCGCGATTGGAGAAGTCGACGTTGAGAGCACGTTTTTCGGGTTCGAGTCGGCGGTTGACCGCGACCGCACCGGAGGTCAGCCGGCGTATGATTACGGCGTCCACCTTCTCTGGGATACAGAACGGAAGACGTACCGTATGTACACGGGAGGGCGATGGAGGCGGGAAGGCGCTGCCCATGCAGATGGGGATCACGTGCTTCAGTACTTCTCCCGAACCGGAACCGGCGGATCATGGTCCAGCCGCGGCGAACCGGAGTTCTGGCTTGGCCGCGAAACGGGACACCGGAAGGGATGGTGGATCAACAATTGTCTCGAGCCGGAAGTGCTCCGAGTCGAAGGGGCCTACTACATGTTCTGGCAAGTGCAGGTCGAGAAGGACCAGACGTTGGCAACAGGCGAGGTGGCCGTTACCAGCGCCGACCGCATCGGCCTTTCCACCTCCAAGGATGGAATGCACTGGACTCGCAAGACCGACCGCGGTGTCGTTGTGAACATCGACAGGCCCGCCGTAACACAGCTCACCCACGAGGAAGTCGTCTACGTGCCGAACGATTCCGACGGGAAACCATGGTGGCTTTACGTTCACCACCTTATCGACGGGCGACCGCAAGGGCATGTCCGTATGCGGTCCGACGATCCGGCGACATTTGATTGGCGTAAGCGCGAGGCATGCTCGGGAATGGCCCATTTGGGCAATCAGATCGGCTATGCAAGCAGCACGCCGGCCGGAAGGGTCTTTGTCCGCATCACCCATCTGGCCGACTCCGCAACAAAGCGGACTGTGCCCTGCCTACAGTTCTCCCGCGACGGCCTGAAATGGTCGCGAGGAAGTGACGGGCTTGCAAGGCTGGAAGGCAGCGCTAACGACAGCCGGAACAAGAACTGCTATTTCCTGGGCCTATCGACAATCAACGGCACCGGCGAGCTGCATCGCGCGGCCTCGCACGAGTATCATGCCATTTACGGTGCGACGACGTGCAGCAGCCCGGTTGCCCCTGAAATCTTTCACTCCGAAATCGGTGTGGGAAAGGTCCGCCTTCGGTTTGCCGGCCCGAAGTCGACGGAGCCGACCGGACCAGAACCCCGTCAGCGACCTCAGCACCGAGCAGATCCGGGGCATTTACCGTGG
>CAYPWB010000307.1:0-7718 GCA_964414315.1 uncultured Planctomycetaceae bacterium
GCACTGGACGCTTCAGAAATCGAGGCAGCTACCGCTAGTGGTGAAGCGGTGTAGTGTTATTTCTTGCGGTGGAACAGTATCACCTCTTTGCTAGAAGGCGTCGCTCCACGCATCATAGAATACCAGCGCCGTCCTGGCACCGGCCGCCAGAGCCGATCACCACACCGCAGCCTGAGTTCAGAAGGCTTCACTTCAGTATACCCTGCCTCGGACATGGCACACAGATAAGCTTCCAATTGCCAGTCGGGTGAGGAGAACGCAACTAGTTGTATGACCAGCGCACGCTTCCTAATTAGGTGTGCTACGTTCCGAAAGCACTCGCGTATGTTGTTGAAGTAGTTGGTCAAATTCTCCTGCCGTCTCTCGCCAAGCGTGTAATGTACGCTGCCGTGACCATCCAGGCAGTCTGCGAGCCAGTAGGGGGCAGGTGACTCCCGCCGCCCTCTTACATTCCATCGATGATACAGAACATGAACGCCAGGGTACGGCGGTGACGTTAGGACTAGGTCCGCTTGCGCAAATGCTGCACCAAATGAAGCTGGCGACAATACTGAAGCAGATGACTGTACACACTTGCATTTGCTCGCAAAGCCTCGTTCTCGCTTTTCCTTGTCAATCGATCGACGATATGCTCGCATACCATCGAGAGCGAGATCGAAAAACGATGACAGTGAGGCCCGGAACTCATCGCTTGAGGGAAGGTGTCTTCGACAATCCATCGCCCACTGGCCACAGCGCAGGAGGACACACCGAGCGAATCTCTGCTGCCGAATGGTTCGCAGCACATGGATTCGCTCAAGATATTGTTCACACAGTTTTCGCATTCGCCATGGCATATTTTTGTCGTAGCCGCGAAACTCATCAGGTCGCGGCTTGTTAACCGCACGGCGAATATTCATCCGAGACACTGCCGAATCAAACCAATGTCGCACTTCAGAAAGCTCGGACTCCGAAAGCGGAATCGTCTTTGTCCGGGTGAGAAAAACAGCGAGCGAACTGATGTCAGCCCCTAGACTATGCCTGCCGGCAAGGCGTGCCTCAACTAATGTCGTTCCGCCCCCAACAAAGGGATCAAGAACGACTCCGCCTTTGCTGCTAAACGTTTCAATAGCTTGCCGCACAAAGATGGGCGAGAAGCGAGCGGGATACTTGTATAGAGCATGAGTATAACCCTTAACGCGCCCTTGATATGACGCGGCTTGTAGAAACGCTTCCAGCTTCTCGGTGTCCTGTGGCAGCATCTTGAATCTACTTCCTTGTTGCCGTCTGTGGTTTCGGCGTTTTAACCACACTGAGTCGCTCACCCTCGTGAGACGCGATGAACTCCATCACGGCCTCCTGAACAACTCGGGAGAGCGAAAGGCCACTCTCTTCGGAAAGTTTGTCTAGAACGGCCTTCTGTTGCGGCGTGACGCTTACAGAAACTCGACACTTTCGGCGTTCCTGGGCCATCGCGTTCACCGACTACAAGAGAAGAGTGCCGCAAAGTGCTGCATGTTATTGAAGTCTAACAATCCGTGCGATTCACGTCAACAGCAATCCAGGTATGCGCGTGGGGTGGCAGGTGGCCGTTAGGCGGGCAGGAGTCGGGAGTCAATAATCATGCAGAGCAAGCTCGCGAATGCAGCGGCCCGGCGGCCGGTTGTCGAGAGGGCCGGACTGCGGCCCCCCCACCCGGCCGCTACCGCGTCCGACCTCCCCCGAAGGGGAGGTGCCCGCGCGCCCCCCATCTCCCATCTCCCAACTCCCAACTCCCATTTTCCGGGTACCCTTGCAGGTTCCCGGCCGCCGGGCATAATTGCTGCGGTATGAACCTGACGTATTTCAAGCGATACCGCATGGAAATCGACCTGAGCGGCCGGGAACTCGTTCCGCCGCCGCTTGGGCCCGGGTATCGCTTCCTGCCCTGGGACGATTCGCTGCTGGATGCGTGCGCGAAGGCCAAATACTTCTGCTTCCGCGAGGAACTCGACGCCAACGTGTTCCCGTGCCTGGGCGATTTGGAGGGCTGCCGCCGGCTGATGCGGGAAATTCGCAAAAAGGCCGGGTTCCTGCCGGAGGCCACCTGGCTGGTGGCCTACCAGCCTAATCCGCGCGGCCGGGCCGACCTGTGCGGCACCATTCAAGGCGTCCGCGACCGTCGCGGGGTGGGGGCGATTCAGAACGTGGGCATTACGCCCCCCCATCGCGGCGCCGGGCTCGGTACGAACCTGCTGTTCCGCTCGCTCGAAGGCTTCCGACAGGCCGGCCTGCTGCGAGTGTACCTCGAAGTGACTGCCGAAAACTCGGCCGCCATCCGTCTTTACCGCCGGCTGGGCTTCCAGGTGACCAAGACGGTGTACAAGGCCGTCGATGCCGCGCCCGCCTGAAGTACGTCCGCCATGGCAGCGCACTCCGTTGCGCCTGTTACGGTGGGGCAAAACGATAAGACATCGCATTGCGTGGGACAGGCTTCCGGGTAAGTCGGCGGAAAAGACAGGCTGGAAGCCTATCCCACGTCGCTCGCGCCCGGAAGGTGGTTGTTTTGTACCGCCTACCATGGGCGGACGGCACGGCGGAGCGTGCCTGCTACGACAGGCGGACGGCACGGCGGAGCGTGCCTGCTACTTTGGGGCGCAGCCGGTTTCGCATGTGCCTACCGGTTCGCCGTGCATATCGAGGCGGGGATGCCGGTCGAGCAGTTCCCGGATGGGGCGGAACACGGCCAAGAGGGCTTGGTAGTCGGCATCGTCGGTCGAGGCGAACACCGGCCGGCCGCAGGCGCCCGTGCCGCCGGCGTCCTTGGCCAGCGGGGCGAGCATGAACGGGTTCTTCTCCGGCTGCTCGACGCGCAAATACCACTTACGCGGCACGGTGGGCACGCCTTTCGCGTCCGGCGTGTGGCACTCGGCACAGCGGCGTGCGGCCACCTCCTGGAACACGCGGTCGAAATCGTCGGGCCACATCCGCCGGCAGCCGCGCCGGTCGCGGTGGTTCGAGTCGCTCGTGCCGTAGTACGGAACGTTCAGGTCGATCCACGCGAAGATGCGGCGCTTCTCGGCGTCGGAAAGGTTCACCCGGGCGTTGCCTTCCTCGTCCGGATGGCCCTCCAGCACCAGGTCGGCCAGGCGGCTGGCGGGCGAGCCCCAGGCGCGCGGGGTAATTTCCAGGATGTTCGCCTCCGAACCGTTGTAGGTGGAAATCCAGGAGGTGTACGGGTTGCGGAAATGCACCTGGTTGGCGCCGCCGATGAGTGGGTTTTCCGCGGGGGTGCCCTGCCGGGCGAGGGTTTCGTAGGAGACGTTGAAGAAGTCGGTCGCGTCGCCGGAAAGGTCGATGCCGCCGCTGCGTTCGTTGTGGCACTCGACGCAGTGCCGATCGAGCACCGGTTGCACGATGCGCCGGTAGCTGAAGCCGCCGGGGCCCCACTCGGGCGGTTCGAGCGGCCGGGACGGCTGGCGGAACGCTGCGGCCAAAGCGGCCCTGGGCGGGGCCGACGTCCGCTCCTCGTGGCAGCCGATGCAGCTTTGCGTCTCGCCCGGCATGAAATGCGTGAAGCTGCGCATCCGCTGCACCGCCCGACCCTCGCGGTCGAGCGCCATGAAGTAGAGGGGCCGGCCGGTGGGCACCTCGAACGCAGCCGAGCCGTCCGGCTCGACGGGCACCTCGCCCCAAACCCGCTTCGGTGCGTAGGTGGCGCCGCAGGAGACGACCGGAAACTGAAAGCCGAACGCCCGGAGGCTCGGCGAGATTTCCACCGGCTTGGCAACTTCCTCCACCACGCGCACGGCGGCCACGTCGCCCCGGGCCACGTACGGCGCAAGCCCCTGGTACACGTCCTGCAAGTACACCACGGCGGTCGACGGCGTTTCTTCGGCCATTCGGCTACCTCCGCCCGGATGCCCGAGCACCGGCGGAACCGGCGTAGGCCGAACCGGCTGCGGATTGTAGAAGCCCATGCCCTCGCGCGCCGCCAGCAGCACCGTTTGCTCCGTGCCCGCGTAATCGCGCACCAAAACCGACCCGTTATGCGACACGATGAAATGCCGCTCGTCCAGCGGGAACGGATTCTCGTACGGCCCGCGCACGTGATTGCCGGCGCCCTGGTCGACCTGCCCGATGTTCACCTCGGGCGTGAGGTTGACGATGGCCTCCTGCGCGTTCACGCCGTGCCGCCGGTCGATGATGCCCACCGCGCCCCGGGCCGGCCCGTTGTGCGCGGTCAGCAGGCAAAGAATCTTGTCGGTACCCGGCAGGGATCGGGCCTCCATGAACGTGGCCGGGCTGAGCACCCGGTTGCCGAAATACACTTGCAGCCCCGTGCCGTCGGGCCGGATCGTCCACAGGCTTTGAATCGGAATGGCCGGCCGGTCGACGTACTCCCAGCGGGCGAAAATGATCCGGCCGTCGCTGAGCACCGTCGGCGTGAAGTCGTTCAGGTAGTTCGACGAAAGACGGACTTGGTTCGAGCCGTCGCGGTCCATCCGGTACAGCACGCCTACCGGTGAGTTCCAGCAGTAGGCATACGCGGCGTTCCGGGTGGAAAGGAACGCGATGCCTCCGTCGGGCAGCCAGCAGGGATTGAAGTTGTAGTGCTCGCCCTCGGTCAACTGCACCAATTCCGTGCCGTCGACGTTCATCCGGTAGATTTGGTAGGTTTCCGGCTCGCTGCGCCGCCAACTGAACAGCACCTCCTTGCCGTCGTAGGAGACGGCCAGGTCGAGCAACTGCCCCTGCTCGGCGTCGAACAGTTTTTCGAGTTCCCCGCCGGCGTGCCAGCGGTACAGGGCGCCGCCGGGGCGGAAATCTTCATTATGATACGTGTAGACGTGCGAGGGACGCAGCGCCTGCCGCTCGATCACCAGCAGGCTGTCGAAGCCAAGCCCCCCCGCGCGAACCGTCTGCGCTAGTTCCTCCGACTCGTCGATGCCCGCGATACCGCCCGGTGCGACGAACCGGCCCAGGGCGGTCTGTTCCGGTGGCGTCGCGAAGATACGGACTTCCGAGGCGCCGGGATTGGGACCGCCGTCGGCCTTGGGGAACTTCAGCGTGAGTACGGCCGTGCGAATCGGCTTCGGCAGCGTCACCCGTTGCGGCCCGTGCCCGGGCTTCAGCGCGGCCTTCGCCACCGGCGCTTGCGCGGGGTCCGTGTACACTTCCACCTCCAGGAAGTTCTCATCCCACAGCCAGGCGGTGCGACCGTAGTAGACGATTTCGCCCACCGTGACCGGTTCCGGCCAGGTGTAGGTGAGCGTGGCCCCGGCGGCCTGGTCCTGGGGAATGCACCAGGCGTTGCCCGTATCGGCCTTGGAGCCCGCCTCGGGAATGTGGCCGTCGGCGGTGAATTGCCCGCGGTATTGATCGTTGTACCGGTCGCTTTCGACAACCGCGGCGTCCGGGGCCAGGTTGCGGGGTGCTTCGGCCCCATGGCCTGCGAGCGTCCAGCACGACCACCCGACCAACAGGCAGGCCACCGTGCGTTTCCCTTGCGGCATCCAACGGCTCATCGCATTCCCTCCAACACGTGGGATAGGCTTCCAGCAGCCTGTCAAATCTCCTTAACGGTCCTTATTTTACCAAAAGAACTGACAGACTGGAAGCCTGTTCTACGGTCCTGACAAGCTGGAAGCTTGTCCCACGGCATTGGCAGGAAGCTTGTCCCACGGTCCCTTTACGGCACTTGCACCGGCTCGCGTCCGGCCTTGGTCGACAAGCCCTGGTACAACTCGAGGCTGATCGACTCGCTGAGGAACCGCACCGACCCGTCGGCCAGGCAGAACTGAGCGCCGCCCGGATGGCGGCTCCGGAACGACATGACCGTGGGCCAGTGGTTCGGCGCGGGCGGATCAGGAAAATAGTTCAGCGGCGCGTGGCAACTTGCGTAGTCGCCGTTGGCGTAGAAGGCCACCGAGTGGTGGTTCGCCTCGGGCACGTCCTCGCCGACGGCCAGCGTGTTGCTCGTGCCGTCGCGGATGTCGTCGATCGAAACCGTGTAAACATAGTTGTGCCGCCAGAAGATGCCGGGGCATCGGCTCGTCGTGTGGCAATCGGGGCTGCCGGTCCACGGCGATGATGACCCGCCCATGCGCGTATCGCCGATGACGCCTTTGTAACTGGTCAGCGCGACCGGGATGCCGGTCCACTGGAATTGCTCGGTGGAAAGCTCGCGCACCGAACTGTCCGACGGGCAATGCAGAAAGGACACCTGCACCTTCATCAGTTCGCGGCAACCGCTGCGCCACATGCCCTCGCTGTTCGCGTGGCCTTCGAAGCACAATTCGTCGCGAAATCGGTCGAACAGGGCCTGTTGCTCCAGGTACGGCAGCGTGCTGACGATCCACCCTTTGCCGCTGCGGCCCTGCGGGCCCGGGGCCCCGTCGCTCGGGTTGTCGTAGCCGATGCTGATCGGGAACACGCTGTGCGCCACGTGGTAATTGTGCAGCGCCAGGCCCACTTGCTTCAGGTTGTTCGCGCATTGCAACCGCCGCGCCGCCTCGCGGGCCGCCTGCACCGCGGGTAGCAGCAGGGCAATCAGGATGCCGATGATCGTGATCACCACCAGCAGTTCGACGAGGGTAAAACCGTATTGTGGATGGCGGATGGTGGAGGGTGGATTGTCCTGAGACATCAGTTGCTCCGTGCAATTGGATGAGGGGTTACTCCGTCTGTCCGCCGTGAATCTGATTCTCGCGGCGGCGCCGGCGGCCCGCGCTGCACGCCAAGGCGCCCATCACGAGGAGAATGAGAGAACTCGGTTCCGGGATGCCGGTTACGTAGTGCTGCCGCACTTCCTCGGGCGACAGCACGTAGTCGTAAATGGCGACCTCGTCGAGCAGGCCCTGAAAATACCCTACGCCTTCTTTGGGTACATGCGAACCAATATACCATTGATTGCCGTCGGGCCACAGGTTCCCGAGGCTTGCGGCGATTCCCTCCTCCTCGCCGTTGACGAACAGCCGCATCGCTCCACCGTTCTCGGCTGTGGCAACCACGTGGTACCACCTGTCCGACTCGACGGGCGTTGTGCCGGTCACCAGTTTCTGACCGCCATCCCAGGTGCGGTGTTCGAACAGGCCGTTCCGAATCCACAATTCGTGCGAGTGCAAGTCCAGGTTGTCGTTTTGGGTTCGCGCGAAAATGCCCTGGTTCGCGGTGCTGTCGCTCCGCACCCAGGCTTCCAGCGAGTAGGCGGTATAGTCGCCGGGGGGTTTGTCCGACACCTTGATGAAGTCGTCCACCCCGTCCAGCCGCACGGCCGCATCGCCCTCCACGTGGTTTCCCAGGATGCCCGTCTGTCCGAGCACGGGGCCGTTTTCGTAGGTGCCGTTCTGAAAACCGCCGTAGGAGGCCCGGTCGAGGGCGGTTGTCGTGCCCGCCGGCTCGTTCATGCGCAAGTAGATGCGGGCATTATCGCGGCGCACGAGGTCGGGCAGCTTGTAGTTTCCCAAGGCTTCGAGCGTGAACGCGCCGAGGATCGGGTTGCGGTCGCCGGCTGTATTGCCGCGGGTCAGCAGCACGTTGAGCTTGTCGCCGGTGGCCAGCAGTGTTTGCGAGTACAGAGCGCCGGCGGTGGGCGAACCGGTCGTTCCGGCCACGCCGGCGACGTCCATTTCGTCGACGGTCCGAGCGCCCTGTACGTTGATGTCGAACGCCCGCGCCCCAGGGCCGTAACCGCTATTCTCGGTCGCCAGGAACTGCAACTTGTAGCGCTGGCCGGGCACCACGTCCAAATCGACCGA
>CAYPWB010000308.1:0-7656 GCA_964414315.1 uncultured Planctomycetaceae bacterium
TATATCGCAGGCTTGGCAGGCAAAGGTAAGCATTCATACTAAACACGCGCGTTGTCGGATGCAAGATGCGCAACCGATGGTAAAATGGCGATACCCTTCGGCTGGTGAAGCGCTACAGTCCCGCTTCGCTGCCAGTACCACCCCCCCGAAGCCCTCGCCGTATGGAGTTCACCATGTCTGTACTACGAATCCCAAACATCGTGAACTTTTTCACACGTTCGTGGTCTCGGCTTCGAGCGGAAGCTCGCATTGGTTGGCGGCCCTGCCGCCCTGCGCACTTTCCTCTCTCGCCCGCGGTGGTCCGCAATCGTCGCTCGAGGTTTGCCGGCGTGCGGGCACGAAGCGTTCTCTGGGCTCTAGCGTCGGTCGTCTTGTCGGTAGCCATGGGGTATCCGGCATATCAGGTGAAAGGAGCGGAAGACCGCGATGCGAATCGGGCCTACGATGCGATGATCCTCGGGCTCCCGGGCTTGGTACGCTACTATACGTTCGACGAAGTATCGGCCGAAAAGCCGGAGGCGGCCAGCCGGGTAGGCGAGCCGGCCGTGCTGCGTTACGGCGGGCCGGGTGCGCCGGAGGTAGTCGAGGGGCGCACGCCGGACCGGCGGGCGGTGCGACTCGACCCCGGCTGGATGGAAGGGCCCGCCGTGTCCGTCGACCGCGAGGTAACCGCGGCCGTGTGGTTCCGCAAGCATGGCCAGGCGAGCCAACTCGGCAACAACCAGACCAACGGCATGATCCTGGCCCAGGGCGACGGCTACTGGAGCGGGCTGAGGCTGTACAGCAACTACCCGCAGCGCGACGTGCAGTTCCAGTTAGGCCGCCCGCGCCCGGCCAACGCCATCACCACCCGCGTCACCGAGCCCGTGCCCGACGGAACCTGGCACCTGCTGGCGGCCACCTGGAACGGCGGGCGGATGCGGGTTTACCTGGACGGGCTGCTGCTGGGTTCGCAGGAGTACACCGGCCCGTACACGCCGCCGGGCAGCGGCCGGCTGCGCATCGGGTTTGCCGGGGCGGGAATCGGGGCACTGAAGATGGACGTCGATGAAGTGGCGTTCTTCCGCCGTGCGCTCAAGCCGGTCGAGGTGTTGCGGCTTGCCTGCGGCACCGCAACGATCCCGGACGCGGTGGCCGAGCGGTATGAGGCCGCGACCGAAGCCATGGACCGGGGCGACTGGCCGGCGGCGGAAAGGGCCTTCGCGCGAATGATGCAAACAACGACTGCGGCAGACGGCACGCCGGCGCGTGCGGATGGGGCGGACGGCACGATGGAGCGTGCCTGCTACGAACTGGCGACGTGGGGACGTGCGGCGGCGCTCTGGCGGGCCGGCCGGCGGCGGGATGCCGTCGAGGGCTATGCGGCCGTGCTCGACGATGCGGCGGCGCCCGAGTCGATCCGCGCGATTGCGGTGCGACGTTGCTTGTACGCCGAACGGGGCGCGTTCGACGCCGTCGCCTCGGCCGAGGCGTACCGGCGGTTGCTCGCCCTGCCCGACTTGCCGGAAGAGGACCGGCTCGAAGCGCGGCTTTCGCTGGCCGAGCGCCTGCTGCGCGAGGGCGACGGCGCGGAGGCGCGGCAGCAGTACGAACTGGCCGCCGCGAAGCCCGCCCTCAGCGACGCACGGCGCTGGGACGTGCGGTTGCAGGCGGCCAACAGCCGGATGGTCGAGGGACGGTTCGACGTGGCGGCGGCCGCCTTTCACTCACTGGCCGATACGGCGGATTGCCCGACCGAGGTCCGCGGTATCGCCCTGTTGAGCGCGGGCCATGCGCTGAGCCTCAAGCCCGACTACGAGGCGGCTCGGGGGGCGTTCCTGCACGCGGCGAGCACCGAGGGACTGCTGCCGCACCATCGACAGGAGGCCTCGGAGCGGGCCGAGGCCATGCGTCGTCTGGCCGCCGGTTTGCCTGCCCACGATCCGATGGCCACGCGCACCCGGATTCCTGAACCGCCCAGCCCCGGCCGCGTGCTGCACGTTTCGCCTGCAGGAAACGACGGCCAAGCGGGCACGGCCGAAGCGCCGCTGGCCACCCTGGCCGGCGCCCGCGACGTCATCCGCCGCCTGCGCGCGGAGGCAGGCGGGTTACTCCCGCCCGGCGGCGTGACCGTGCTGGTAGCCGGCGGACGCTATCGGCTCGACGCCACGTGGGAACTTACGGAAGAAGATTCGGGCACGGCCGAGTCGCCCGTCATCTACCGGACCGCCGAGGGGCAGCAGCCGCGCATCAGCGGCGGTACGGTGCTTCGTGGCCTGGCGCCGGTGACCGATCCCAAGGTGCTCGCCCGTCTGCCGGAAGCGGCCCGCGGGAGGGTGCGGCAAGTGGACCTGAAAGCCCGGGGCATCGACGACTTCGGACAGATCGTGCCGCGCGGTTTCGGCCTGGCGAGCAACCCGTGGGTGGACCTCTACCTCGACGGCCGGCCGATGCAGCTTGCCCGGTGGCCCAACGAGGGCTTCGTGCAAACCGGCCCGGTGCATCGCGGCCGGTTCCGCACCGACGACGCCGGCGAGCCGGGCGTGTTCGAATACGCCGCCCCGCGCCCGCGGCGATGGTCGCACGCCGGCGACGTGTGGCTATTCGGCTACTGGGGACACCTGTGGGCCGGCCGGTCGGTCCGCATTGCCGAAATCGATCCCGCCGGGCAGCTCCTCCATATCGAACAGCGCTCCGGCTACGGCTACCGCGAGAACATGCCGTACTACTACTTCAACATTCTGGAGGAATTGGATCGGCCGGGCGAATGGTACCTCGACCGCCCCGCCGGCGTTGTGTACGTGTGGCCGCCTGAGGGTACCGACGGCGCGGAAATCGAGTTCCCCCTGCTGGCCGAACCCCTGGTGCGCATGACCGACGTCGGGCACGTTACCCTGCGAGGCCTGTGCTTCGAAACGGGTCGGGCCGAAGGCCTCGTGATGAACGGCGGCGAGCAAAACCTCTTGGCCGGCTGCACCTTTCGCCGCTTCGGCACCAACGCGGTGGTCGTTCAGGGCGGCTCGGGGCACGGCATCCTCGGATGCGACCTGGCCACCCTCGGCGCCGGCGGCATTCAGGTATCCGGAGGCGAACCGAAAACGCTCACCCACAGCAGGCACTTCGTCGAGAACTGCCACGTGCGCGACTTCACCCGCGTCGACCGCGTGTACGCCCCGGCCGTGCACCTCGAAGGTGTCGGCGGGCGCGTTTCGCACAACCTGTTTCACGACTCGCCGCACCACGCCATGCGCGTCGAGGGCTTCGAACACACGATCGAGTGGAACGAAATCCACAGCGTCGTCTACGAGGCCGATGACCAGGCCGGCCTCGACATGTGGGGCGATCCGACCTACCGCGGAATCGTCATCCGCAATAACTTCTGGCACCACATTGGCAGCGGACACGACGTGGCGGGCCAGTCGGGCGTTCGGCTCGACGACTTCATCAGCCGCGTGCTGATCACGGGCAACGTTTTCTACCGCGCGGCCGGCGGCCGGTTCGGCGCCGTCCAAATTCACGGCGGCAAGGACAACATCGTGGAAAACAACCTGTTCATCGACTGCAAGTACGCCGTCAGCTTTTCGCCCTGGGGCGAGCAGCGATGGCAAGATCGGCTGGCCGAACGCATCGAACAGTCCGTCCGGCGGAGCGGGATCGACATTGCCGCTCCTCCTTTCAGCACGCGCTACCCCGACCTGGCCGACATGACCGAACACGCCGACCGCAACTTCATTTGGCGCAGCGCGGCGGTCGACTGCGGCGCAATGGCCGTGCGCGACCGCGGCGTGAACGAGTGGCTCGACAATGTGGCGTTCGACGCCGACCCCGGGTTCGCCGATCCCCAACAACGCGACTTCCGCCTGCCCGCCGATTCGCCGCTGTACCGCCGCTTCGGCTTCCGCCCGATCCCGTTCGAGCATATCGGCCTGTACGAAGACGAATACCGGGCCACCTGGCCGGTCGAACATGAGATCACGCCGCATTTTGTGGACGAGTCGCCCTCGGCGGCCGGCCGGTAAGGCGAAATCTCAAGTTGCTGGTAAAGACTATACCGAACTGCGTGGGATAGGCTTCCAGCCTGTCATTTTCCGCCGGCTCACCTGGAGGCCTATCGCACGCCTGCAACTCCGGGCAGCTTATCGTGACGCCATACCTAAGGGCCCGCGAATAGATAACTGGCCGATTTGGACGGGCTGCGGCTACGGCTGCGCGCCGTCAGGCTGCATCGACGTATAGGCAATATGTCTGCTTCGCCTTCCTTCGCAGCCTTGTCCTCGCCGCGCCTAAACAAGGCCATTTATTCCTTCGCGAGCCCTAAGCAACGCACTCGCGGTTGAATGCGTTTCGCGAATGCTTATAATGATCTGGCCAGCAGGCGGAATGTTTTCCGGCCGGCTGGTGAACGGCTACCCGTGGGCACCGACCATTACACCGGAACCCTTTTGATGCAAAGAACCCTGTGCAAAATCCGGCGGCACGAGGAAGAGGCCGTCAAGGAAATGGGCCTCGTGCTCGACTTCGATGAAATCGCCCGCAAGGGCGCCATGACCCGCGAAGAAGCGTCCGTGGCCAAGTGGTATGGCATTTACAGCTCGCGGCAGCCGGGCAACCACATGGCCCGGGTAGTCATTCCCGGCGGGCGGCTGACGTCGGTAGAAGCCCGAGAGCTGGCCCGCCTTTCGGGCAAGTATTCGCCCGGCCGCATCTCGTTTACCACGCGGCAGAGCGCCCAACTGCACTGCCTGCAATTGCCCGACCTGGCCAGTTTCCTGCGCGAAATCCGCCAGGCAGGGCTCACCACGTTCCACGGCTGCGGCGACGTGACGCGCAACGTGGCGGCCTGCCCCTGGGCGTCGGTTTGCCCGCATCGCCGCTTCGACGTGCTCCCCTACGCCCAGGCCGCCGCGCGGGAACTGGCCGCCTGCCGCGAACTGGACAACCTGCCGCGGAAGTTCAAGCTCACCTTTTCCGGTTGCTCCGGCGACTGCGGGCAGCCGCATATCAACTGCGTCGGCGCGGTGGCCGTGCTGCGGCGAATGCCCGACGGCACGGAGCAGCCCGGGTTCCAGGTGCGCATCGGCGGCGGCATGGGCTGGCGGCCGTTCATCGGGCAGGTGCTGTACGAGTTCGTACCGCCGGAGCAGATTGTGGCCGTCGGCCGCGCCGTCGGGCTGTTCTTCCGCGACCACGGCGACCGGTACATTCGCATGTACGCCCGGCTGAAGTTCGTCGTCCACCGCCGCGGCGTCGACTTCTGCCGTCAGGAGATCAATCGCATCCTCGACGCCGAGGGCGTCGACCGCACCGGCATCGTGGAACCTGGGGGACTGTCCCAATTCTCGCACGGGGGACTGTCCCAATTTTCGCGGCCCGGCGAAGGCGAAACCCAATCGCCAAACTCCCCGGCCGCGAAAATGGGACTGTCCCCTTCCGGCGGAGGCAACGGCGAAACCCCATCGTCCGCCGCCATCGACCTCGGCCCGCCCGTGCCCGACCGCCCGCTCCGCGAACCCAACCCGATCGGCACCGACGGCCGCGCGATCGTGCGCATCAAGATTCCCAAAGGCGAAATGCTCTCCGAGCACCTTGCCCACATTGCCGACTTGGCCGAGATGTACGCCGACAAGCACGTGTACAGCACCAACCGGCAGAACCTCGAATTGCACGGGGTGGAGCCGGAGCGGGCCGAGGTGCTGCGGGCGGAAATCACCTCGCTCGGGCTCGACGTCGAGAACTTCTTCGGCCTCAGCGACGTGGTCAGCTGCGTGGGCACCACGTACTGCCCGCTGGCCGTGACCGAAACGCACGCCATGTTCGACGCGCTGAGCGCCACGGTGCACGACCCGCGGTACGAGCCCATTCGCGACAAGGCCCTCATCAACATTACCGGCTGCCCGAACTCCTGCTCGCCGTACCGCATTGCCGACATCGGGCTGCGCGGCATGCGCATTCGCGAGCGGACCGGCTCGACCGAGGCGTACCAGCTCACCGTGGGCGGCACCGAGAGCCGCTTCGGCGACGTGCTGGGCGAGTACAAGTTCGACGACTGCGTGCGGGTCATCCACGCGGTGCTCGACACCTTCATGGCCGAGCGCAGCGGCGAGGAGACGCTGGCCGACCACGTTGCCCGGGCGGGCCTGGAGCCGTATCGGGCGGCGGTGGCCGCGCTGGGCATTCGGTACGAAACCGCGCCGAACCCTTCCGAGCACACCGTGCCCACCGGCCGCGGCGAAGGCGAGCGCGACCGGAAGGCGATCGCCCGCGACGTGCCCTGCCAGGAGGCCTGCCCGGCGAAGACGAACATCCCCGAGTACATCCGGCACATCGCGCACGAGAACCCGGAGGCCGCGCACCGGATCAACCAGGAAGACAACGTGCTGCCCGGCGTGCTGGGGCGCATTTGCACCCGCCCGTGCGAGGCCCGGTGCCGGCACGAGTGGACCAACGTGCAAGGCCCCGTGCGCATCTGCCACCTGAAGCGGTCGGCCGCCGACGCCAAGCCGGTCCCCAGCCGGCCGCTGCCCGCGTGGTACGAGGGCACCGGCAGGCGGGTGGCGATCATCGGCGGCGGGCCGGCCGGACTGGCCGCCGCGCGCGAGCTGAAGCGGTTCGGCCACAGCGTCACCCTGTTCGAGCGCGAAGGGTACCTGGGCGGGCAGATACGCATCGGCGTGCCCCAATTCCGCCTGCCGCGCGAGGTGATCGAGCAAGACATCGCAGCCATTGTCGACAGCGGGGTCGAGGTAAAACTGGGCGAATCGTTCGACCGGGAACGGATCGCCGAGACGGTCGGGCAGTACGACGCCGTGCTGCTGGCCGCCGGGGCGAACGTGCCCCGGGCGCTGAAGTTGGAGGGCCTGCCCACCGGCGCCGGCATCGAGGGTCTCCGCTTCATGCAGCAGTACAACGACGGCAAGCCGCGGAAAATCGAGGGCGACGTGGTCGTCATCGGCGGCGGCTTCACGGCCGTCGACTGCTCCCGCAGCGCCCGGCGGCTGCTCGGGCCCGAGGTGAACGTGTCGATTGTCTACCGGCGCGGCGAGGCCCAAATGGCCGCCAACCCGGAAGAACTCGAGGAGATGCGCCGCGAGAACATCCGCATTGAAACACTCGCCTCGCCCATCAGCGTGGAGGCGGAAGACGGCCGGCTCCGGTCGGTTACGTTCCAGCGGAACGTTCTCGGCGAGCCCGACGGCGCCAAGCCCCGGTTCATTCCCGTGCCCGGAACCGAGTTCACCATCCCGTGCGACACGCTCATTTTCGCCATCGGCCAGTCGCAGGATGCAACGCTGCTGCCCGAGGGGTTGGCCATCGCCGAGGACCACCACACGACGCTGCGCGGCCTGTTCGTGGCGGGCGACTACTGGTCGGGCAACGCCGACGTGATCAACGCCGTGGCCGACGGCAAGACGGCCTCGCACGCGATCGACGAGTTCCTGATGGGCGAGCGCCGCCGCCGGTCGTACTTGCACATCGAGGAAGCACCGCTGACCGGCCGGCTGCGCGACCACGACCTGTTGGAGCCGCCGCACATGCCCGTGCTCCCGCTTGCCCGCCGCGGACTCACCGACGAGGTCGAGTTGGGCCTCACGCCCGAGCAAACCGACACGCACGCCTGGCGCTGCTACCTGTGCAACTACAAGTTCGAGATCGACCAGGACAAGTGCATCCACTGCG
>CAYPWB010000309.1:0-1612 GCA_964414315.1 uncultured Planctomycetaceae bacterium
TCACGGTTCCGGGGTCGACGGCCCCGGCATCTCGGGCCACGTCGGCTACGAGGCGCGGTTCTAAGCGGCGCGCAACGCGGGACACGCGGGAAACCGACATCGAAAATCAAGAGTCTTCCGCTTCTGGACGCAAACCCCGGCAAAGTAGCAGGCACGCTCCGTCGTGCCGTCCGCTCGATTAGGCAGAACGCAGTCGTTCGGCTTATCCCCACTGGAACGTCGACTTCAACCGATTCAGATGGCTGTAAGGCACAATCCCTTCGCGCTGCAAGCGTCCGACGACGATGCCTGGGGCAATTCCGAGCGACTTGGCGAATCGGATAACGTCGTCGTGGCTTTTCAACTCCGTCAGATGGTGCGCGCGATCGGGCGGAATGAGGAGGTCGGCTGCAAAGCGATTGGCGTTTTGCTCGCGGGGGTCGTCCTCATAGTCGACGTCGATGAACGTTTCCTTCTTGCTGTCGTTCAGAATGTGCCCGGCCTCGTGAAAGAACGTGAACCAGAAGCGATCGTCGCGCTTGCCTCGCAGGTTCAGCCCGATCATAGCCTTCTCCGGCGTCAGCCACTTCGCCGCCCCGCTTACGGGCGCGCCTTTGATTTCCGGAACCAGGACGAGGGCAACGCCGGCGGCTCGGCAGTGCTCGACCATTGCGGGCACAAAGACCTCGGGCGCTTCGACGGTCAGGCGACGGATCGCCTTGATCGCAGCGTTGAATCGGGCCCGGTCGACGGGCCGGCACTCGATGCCTTGCGCCGCCAGTTCGCACAACCGGAGCCAGGCCGCCATGGCGCCCGGTTTGCCCTTGAATGTCAGTGACTTGCGGAAGGCGAACTGTGGCATGCTCCAGCCCTCGTTCCACGCATCCACATCGGCCACCCCGAAAAAGCGGAGCATCTCTTCCAGCAGTCCCACGCGATCGGCTTGCGATTCGATCGCGCCGCGTCGGAGTAATTCGCTGGTTGGGATGGTCTTCAGCCACTCCAAATCCTGTTGCAGCCGGGCCCTTTCGGCCAACCGGGCGAGCTGTTCCCGATAGTTGGCTTCCAAGGCGTTCCACATCTTAGCCGGCACGCCCGTGACGCGTTCGAGGCGAATGGCCGTGTCCTGGCTGAGGGACGCAACTCCCTTGATGACCTGGTTGATGTGTTTGGCCGAAAGCCCCGTTCGTTGTGCCAACTCACGCTGGTCGATCCCCAGCGCGTCGATCGTTTCCTGCAACGTCTGTCCCGGCGGTACGGCATAGTCGGGCTCATAGGCGAATCGCTGCCCGCGAAATGTGGCTGTCGCCATCTTCTTCTCTCCTGGTGGGTATGCCGCGCGGCTGCCGTCCCGGCAATCCGCGTTAGTGGTTCGGCTAGTGGTAGTCGGTAATCTCTATCACGACGATCTGCGTGATTCGGCTCCAATCGAGTCCACCGTCGTCTTTCCTTGGAACGGGCGTCTGGTCGGGTTGGAAGACCACTCGCCGGGGGTGAACCAGGGCCACCGCCAGTTGGCCCTTGCGGTCGCCGGTCAACTCATGGCACCGAGCGGCGGGCAAAGCCTTCATGTCGTCCAAAGTTGTGGCCGCCTTAAGCTCGGCCAATCGCTGCTTGAGCTTCTCGGCATCGC
>CAYPWB010000309.1:1712-3420 GCA_964414315.1 uncultured Planctomycetaceae bacterium
GCATCGCCCGCTCCGAGTTGCAGAGCTTCGCCATCTTCCGTGACAGGCCTATTTTCATATCGAGCCCTCCAACCCTTTAGTTTACCATGTTTGTAAATTATTTCAAGAGGAACTCTGGGCCGATGGAGGGAACGATCCGGGAAACCCGTCCGAATTGGGGCAATCTACGCCCTTGTAGCGGGCGGCCTCTGAGTCGCGCGAGCATACCTCGGCCGGCGACATTGGCTCCCGCGAATGCTCAGGGGGCCCGCTTTCAGAAAGGCACATGCCGCGATCCCTTACGGTAGGATGGCTCCATGCCCAGTACATCGCGAGCATCGGGCGGCGGAATGTGCTACCATGTGCTCAATCGGGGCAATGACCGGGGCCGACGTTTTCCACAAACAGGGATCCATTCCTACGTAACCGTTCACGGGGGACAGTCCCATTTTCGCGGCGGAAACGGTGGACGATTGGGCAAGAACGCCCTTTGTGCCGCGAAAATTGGGACAGTCCCCCGTGAACGATTACGGTCACGCTGTTTGCGGTTACCATCGTGGGTGTTGCGGCTCCGGTGGACGGCGCTTCAATTCAGCATACCACGTGTCGACCCCTTCGTCGTGCGTCAGGTCTTTCGGTCTGTACCCGGGCCGCTCAGAGCAACGTATGCGAAGGGTTCCGTTTTCCTCGATAATACATGGTCGTCCACACAAGAGTCACCTTTGGCTACGAGTTCTAATGGCCGGGCAGGTTCCGGTCGAAGCCCGCGAAAAACAGGCACTGCGGAACTCGGCCCCAACCTTCCCTTATCGCCGGTCCTCGCCGGTGAGCGTTTTTTCGAGGGCGTCGGCTCGGGCGGCGATGTTTTCGATCCGTTGGGCGAGGTGGCTGGGCGTTACCACGGCGGCGAGCATCGTATCGACCAGTACGAAATTGGGTTGGCCGTCGATCTCGCGGATGGCGAACGCTCCGGCGGGAACGGTCAGGTTCTTGCGGAGCACGGCCTCGTAATACTTCGGGTTGGCCGGGCCGCACTCGCTGTACACGATGACGATCGGCTCCCCCTGGTCGTCGTTGCGGCCGAAGAAGACCCCCACCCGCTGCTCCCGGCCGCTGGGAAGCGACAGTTTGAACCGGCGGCTCTTGCCCGAACCGGCGGCCTCGGCCCCGAGGTACCGGGCGGTCGCTCCGATGCATTCCTCAACGTCGAGTTCCGGGGCCACGTTGTCGCGGTTGGCGGCGATCCACTTCCGCCAGCGGGCAACATCGCGGCCGAAGTCCTGGCGGGTGATCCGCGCGAGGGCCTCGCCGACACTGGCCGGGAGCACGTCGCGGGCCAGCAAATCCAACAGCGGCTCGACCGCTTCCGGCGCGCGCAGTTCGCCGAGCGACTCGACCGCCGCCCAAACCACCGCGTCGTTCGTGCTGTCCAAACATTCCAGCAGCGGCGCCACCGCGCCGGCCCGCACCAGACGCATCCGCGCCGCCCGGCGCGTCCGAGGATCGAAAAGCTGTTCCACCAGCGCGGAGGTATCGAGTTGGGTTGTGGGCTCGTTCATCGGATAGCTCGCTTGAGGGTTCCCTTGTTCCGTTTGAGTCGGCAAGTCAGCACCACCAGTGTCCACGTATCGGTCGCGGGGGTCAATGCCTGCGCGAGTTGACAGGCTGGAAGCCTATCCCACGGTGACTTGACAAGCTGGAAGCTTATCCCACGGCAGTTGACAAGCTG
>CAYPWB010000309.1:3520-7625 GCA_964414315.1 uncultured Planctomycetaceae bacterium
TATCCCACGGTGACTTGACAAGCTGGAAGCTTATCCCACGGCAGTTGACAAGCTGGAAGCTTATCCCACGGCAGTTGACAAGCTGGAAGCCTATCCCACGGCAGTTGACAAGCTGGAAGCTTATCCCACGGCAGTTGACAGGCTGGAAGCCTGTTCCACGCAACTGCGCCCTATCGCTGCCGGTTCCAGGTCGCCCGGCCGTACTTCTCGGCAGCCAGGGCGGCGGTGCGGGCCTGCGGCCAGTCGGCGGTCGTTGCCTCGGCGGCCCAGGCGCGGCGGAGCAGCGCGCACAGCGCATCGCGGGCCAGCGGCAGGTTCGCCACGAATCGGCGGTGTTCGCGGCCGGCCCGGTAGTCGGGCATGCGGGGCGGCATGGGCAGACACCCGGCGATGCGGTCCAGCGGAAAGTCGTACAGAAGCGTGCCGTGGTACAGCAGGTGCCGCCGCTTTACCCGGACGCTGTTGCCCGAGCACTTCAGGAACTCTCCCGAGGAAGCATCTTCTTGCGCCAGCACCAGGTCGCTGGTTCCGGCGCAGGCGACGCCCGGCACGCACTCGCCCAGCGCGGCGGCCGTCTTTCCGAGCACGTACCGGTGGGCCGCGTCGATGCGGCGGGTTTCCGGCCGCAGTTCGCGGCTGAGGATCAAGGCGTACATGAGGCAGCCGGGCCCCAGCACGACCGCCGCGCCGCCGCTGGGACGGCGCACTACGGGGATGTTCCATCGGCGGCAGGCGGCCAGGTCGACTTCCTCGTCCAGCCGCGAGGAACGTCCCACCACCACCGCCATCTCCGGCGATTCCCACACGCGCAACGTTTCGACGGGCTGCGGCGCCGCCTCGGCTTCTTCCAGCAGCGCCTCGTCGAGCGCCAGGTTTTCCGCGGGGGTCGGCAGGGTGAGTTCCAGGTATCGCATCGTCACTATTGTCGCTTGCGGCGAGTGAAGGGACCAGTCCGGCCGGTGAAGACGGGTGGAGAACGCGGCGGGGCGTTGGGGGCTTCGCGCCCATTGGCCCCGTCCCGTTTCCCGCCGCCGTCGAGCGTGCCGATTGCGCAGCCTGTGGCGGTTGCGCAGTCTGTTCCGCCGTCCGGCTTCTTGTAATCGGACTGCGCGTTGCAATGCGCAAGTGTCGTGTCGACGGGACGAGGAAACAACTTGAGCTTTTTCTGGGTGCGCAAGTGGTTGAATAAGCTAGAGTTGCGGAAGAAAGTGCAAAAACGCCCCCCGGCGGGCATTTGCCGTGGGGCCGATTATCTGGCACACTACACTAATGGAGTGTATGCTGCGCACTATGCTTGCAAAGGGCGACAGGCCTGCCGGGCCATGCGAACTTCGGCCCGGAGCCCAGGCCACGACGGTGTGAAAAAGTTTACGATGTTCGAGGTTAGTCGTAATGGGTGTCGGCACTGCCGAAAGACGGTGCGAACGCACGCCGGCTCCACCCGGCCCAACGACCTATCCCGGTGGTTGTACGGAGGTATTCCGATGAACGCGCTAATGAAAGTTTCGATCGCGGTCGCGGTACTGTTCGGCGGCGCCGCGCCCGGCATCGCCCAGGTGTGTTGCTCGAACAATTCGATCGTGGTGCCCGGCGGGCAGACGTATCGGATCGTCTATCAGACGGTATACGACGAGCGGCAGGAAACGGTTTACCGGGTCGAATGCGAGACCGTGCTGGAGGAGCGCCAGGTAACGGTCCAGCGGCCGGTGTGGGAAACGCAGTATCGGGAGCGCAGGTACCGGGTTGCCCGGCCGGTTACCGAAACGTCGTATCGCGACGAGAAGTACGTCGTCCAGCGGCCCGTCTGGGAAACGCAGATGCGCGACCAGAGCTTCAACCGTGTGCGATACGTGCAGGAGACGGCCGAACGGGAGGAGCGCTACACGGTGTCGCGCCCGGTTTGGGAAACGCAAACCCGGCAGGAATGTCACACCGTTTCCCGGCCCGTGTACGAAACGGCCACGCAAACACGAACCCGCACCGTCATGCGGCCGGTGACGACGCACGTGACCCGGTACGTCGACCAGGGATGCGCGACGCAGCAGGTGGTCATGCAGCCGCCGACGACGCGCACTCGGCTGCGCTGGTTGCCGGCCAGCTCGCAGATCGATCCGCTGACGGGCCAAACGGTGTTCCGGCCCGGCGGCCTGTACTGGGTGCCGGAGGTTCAGGGGCGCTATGAAGTGCAGCAGGTGTGGCAGCCGAACCTGGTGGCGCAGCAGGTGCCGGTAACCACCTACCGGCCGGAAACCGTGGTCGAGGAAGTTCCGGTGCAGCGCGTCCGCTACGAGCAACAGCAGGTGTGCCGCGAGGTGCCGGTCAAGGTGTGCCGCTGGGTGCAGGAGGAGCAGGTGCGCAAGGTGCCGTACACCGTCACCCGTCCCGTAGTCGAGCGGGTGGAGCAGCAGGTGCCGGTGCAGGTGTGCCGCATGGTCACCGAGCAGCGTACGCGCCGCGTGCCGGTGACAACGCATCGCATGGTGTACGAGGATCGCGTGGAGCAGGTGCCGGTGCAGGTATGCCGTATGGAAACGATCCAGCAAACGGTGCAGGTTCCTCATCGGGTGGAGAAGCGCATTCCGGTGACGCAAACGTACTACGTGCCGCGAGTGGTTGCGGCGCGCGTGCCGCTCGATCCGTGCGGCGTGCCCGTGCAGACGTTCTCGGCCCCGGCCGTTGCCGTTCCCCCAGCCGCGCCGGTTGCTTCGCCCCCCGCCCCGGCCGACCGGCAGCCGACGCGTTCGGCCGACCCTGCCGACGAAACGCCTCGACTCGGGCCGGAGGATCCCATGCCGGAGCCGATCGACGACGAGCCGGACGAGAACGGGGATCTTGATCCCGTGCCGAATGGCACCGACGAGGTTTATTGAGCGGCAGGATGGACACACAACCGGAAGACGCGCCCGGCCTGCTGGAAGGCAAGCGGGTTGCGCTGGTGGGGAAGCTGGCAAGCATGGCTCGCCGCGAGGCCGCCCAGCTTCTGCGTTCCCACGGGGCGACGGTCGTTGAATCGCCCGACCCGTCGGTGCAGCTTGCCGTTGTGGGCGAAGACGCGCCCGCTTTGCCCGACACCGCCGGGCTCGACGCGTGGTTCGACGCTCCCACCCGGGCCGCGATCGACGACGGCACGCTTGAAGTCGTCTCGGAAACCGTGCTTTGGCAGCGGCTGGGCCTTGTCGACCAGGAGCACGACATCCAGCGGCTGTACACGCCTTCCATGCTGGCGGAACTGCTTGGCGTATCGGTGGCGGTGGTGCGCCGATGGCACCGTCGCGGGCTGATCCACCCGGTACGCGAGGTGCAGCGCCTGCCGTACTTCGACTTCCAGGAGGTGGCCACCGCCCGCCGCCTGGCGGAGCTGCTTGCGGCCGGGGCCTCGCCCGCCGCCATCGAGCGGAAACTGGCCGAACTGGGCCGATACCTGCCGCATGTGGAGCGGCCGCTCGTCCAGCTTTCGGTGATCATCGAGGGGAAAGACATCCTGTTGCGCGAGGGCGACGGGCTGATCGAGCCGGGCGGGCAACTCCGGTTCGATTTCGACGCCGCGCCGTCGGAACTCGGCGCCGCCGCGACGGAGCCGCCGCCGGTCGTCTCGCTCGCGCTGCCCGGTCGCGAGGAGAGTGCCCCGCCCCTTTCGCCCGCCGAAATGGCCGCGGCTGCCGCTGAGTTGGAGGAGGCCGACCAGCTCGAAGCCGCCGCCGAAATGTACCGCGCGCTGATGGCGGCCGACGGTCTCCGGCCGGAACCGTGCTTTCTCCTGGCCGAACTCCTTTACCGCATGGGCGACGTGGGCGCCGCCCGCGAACGCTACTACACGGCTATCGAACTCGATGAGAACTACGTCGAAGCTCGGGCGAACCTGGGCTGCGTACTGGCCGAGCAGGGGCATCGAGAGTTGGCCGTCGCGGCGTTCGAGGGGGCGCTGCGTTATCACCCCGACTACGCCGACGCCCACTATCAACTCGCCCGAACGCTCGATGAACTCGACCGTCGGAGCGAGGCCGACGCCCATTGGCGCGCCTTCCTCGACCACGCTCCCGACAGTCCCTGGGCCGACCAGGCCCGCGCCCGACTCGCCGGCCGGGAAACCCCCGACTTGCTGTGA
>CAYPWB010000310.1:0-7621 GCA_964414315.1 uncultured Planctomycetaceae bacterium
GGCCGTGCCGAAGCAGTCCATCAGCCCGCCGATCGTGCTCCCTTCCTTCGCCATCGTGATGAACAGCTCGCCGGGCCGCCCGTCGGGATAGAGGCCGACGGTAATGTACCCCTCGTGGCCCGACACGCTGAACTTGTGCGTCACCGAGGGTCGGGTGTCGGGCAGGCGTTCGCGGCGCGGGGCGGCAGCCAGCTTGTCGGCGGCCTTGTCGGCCTTCTTCTTGGTGGAAAGCGGCTGCATCTGCTTCGAGCCGTCGCGGTAGATGGCTAGCGCCTTCAACCCCAGCCGCCATCCTTCCATGTAGGCGTCGGCCACGTCGTCCGAGGTGCTTTCCTTCGGCATGTTCACCGTCTTCGAGATGGCGCCGGAAATGAACGGCTGCGCGGCCGACATCATGCGAATGTGCGCCCGCCACGGAATCGAACGCCCGCCGCCGGCGGGAGCGAACGCGCATTCGAACACGGGCCGGTGCTCCTCGAGGAGGCCCGGGGCGCCCTCGATCGTGTCGTGCTTCTCGACATGCGCCAAGATCGCCTCGATTTGCTGTGCGTCGTAGCCGAGCGTTTCCAGCGCCAGGGGCACGGTGCGATTGACCATCTTGAGCGTGCCGCCGCCGGCCAGTTGCTTGTACTTCACCAGGGCGATGTCGGGCTCGATGCCGGTCGTGCAACAGTCCATCATGAAGCTGATGGTGCCGGTCGGCGCCAGCACCGTAGCCTGCGCGTTGCGGAACCCGTGCCGCCGGCCCTCGGTGAGCACGCGGTCCCACACGGTGCGCGCGGCCTGCTTCAACTCCGGGGGGCCGTCGGAAATCTGCTCGACCTGCTCCCAGTGCATGCCCATTACACCGAGCATGGCGTCGCGGTTCTTGTCGTACTCGGCAAAGGTGCCCACGGCGGCGGCCAATTCGGTGCTGGCCAGGTTCGCCGCTCCGTGCAGCAGGGCGGTGACGGCGCCGCAAAGGCCGCGGGCGGCGTCGGAGTCGTACGGCAGCCCGCTCGACATGATCAGCGCACCCAGGTTCGAGTACCCCAGACCCAGAGGCCGGTACAGGTGGCTGTTCCGCGCGATGTCGGCCGTCGGGTAGCTGGCGTGGTCGATCAAAATCTCCTGCGCAATGAACACGATCCGGCACGCCGCCTGGAACCGCTCCACGTCGAACGCGCCGTCCTCCCGGCGGAACTTCATCAGGTTGATGCTGGCCAGGTTGCACGCCGTGTTGTCGAGGAACATGTACTCGGAGCACGGATTGCTGGCGTTGATCCGGCCCGACGCCTTGCACGTATGCCACCGGTTGATGGTCGTGTCGTACTGCACGCCCGGGTCGCCACACAGCCAGGCGCCGTCGGCGATGGTGCGGAACATATCGCGGGCCGAGTACGTGGGACCGTCCTGCTTCGGATCGGTGACCCAACGCGTGGTCCAGGGCCGGTCGGTCTCGACCGCCTGCATGAACTCGTCGCTCAGGCGGACCGAAAGGTTCGCGTTCTGGAACAGCACCGAGTTGTACGCCTCCTCGGGCTCATAGCCTTCGGCAATGAGCGTGTGGGCCTTCTTCTCTTCGTTCTGCTTGCAGGTGATGAACTCCATCACGTCGGGATGCCAGTCCTTGATCGACTGCATCTTCGCCGCCCGCCGGGTCTTCCCACCGCTCTTCACTACGGCGGCAATCTGGTCGTACACCCGCATGAACGACAGCGGCCCGGAAGGCTTCCCGCCGCCGCAAAGCTTCTCGCGCTGGGAACGGAGGGAGGAGATGTCGGTGCCCGTGCCGGAACCGAACTTGAAGAGCATGGCTTCGCTGCGAGCCAGCTCCATGATCTCCTCCATGTTGTCGCCCACGCTCTGAATGAAACATGCCGAGCCCTGCGGATATTCGTAGGGGTTCTCGGGCTGGACGACGTCGTCTTTCTCCGGGTCCCAGCACCAGTTGCACATGGTGCCCTTGATGCCGTATTGGTGGTACAGGCCTACATTGAACCAAACGGGCGAGTTGAAGGCGGCGTACTGGTGCACGCACAGCCAAGTGAGGTCGCGGTAGAAGTTCTCGGTCTCCTCGGCGCCGGCGAAGTAGCCGTCGGCCTGGCCCCAGTCGGCAATGGTGCGGCACACGCGGTGGATGAGCTGCCGCACGCCGGTCTCGCGTTCCGGAGTGCCCACCTCGCCGTACAGGTACTTGTTGGCTACCACGTTCGTGGCGAGTTGACTCCAGGACTTCGGCACTTCGCAGTCGTTCTGCTCGAACAGGACGTCGCCGCCTTCCCCCTTGATGGAGGCGGTGCGGAGTTCCCATTCCACCGTGTCGAAGGGGTCGGCCACGTCGACCGGGCAGAAGCGGGGCTCGATATGCAACCCTAAGTGGGGTGGTTTCGCCGACGCTGCAACCATCGTGGTCGCCGTTTTGGTAACATTCGCTTCCAGGTTATCCATTCCTGTCTCTCCTTGCTTGGTTCCACGCGACACAGGGCATCCTTACCTTTTTTCCATGAGTACCGCAGCCGACCTCCGCATGTCTATTTCACCCAGGCTCGCCACCCTGTCGAAACAACAGAATCGGCCACCACCAGCATGCCCGAATGGGGTACGAATTTCGCTGCCGAACACCCATATATTGTAGCAGATGCCCTGTCGACCACAACATACAGGTGACATCGACCAAGTTTACCCGATTCTTTGACCAGGTCAAGCACGTCGTTCGTCGCCGCCTAAGCCAAGGCACAATAGGAAGTTGCGCGGCGGCCCCCTCGATAGCACTGCTAGCATGCTTCCCGCTGGAATGGGCGCAAGTCGATACCTGACAAGGAGTTCGGCAATCTTCGCTGAACATTCGCCTAACAACCGTCTAACACTCGGAAACGCTCGAAATTCGACCACTATCTTGGGGAAATGCGAGGTTCGGGATGACCGGGACAATTGGGAGGAAGTGCGGCAGGCGACGCGCTCGGTGTTTGCCGACGAGAAGGCTCTTTCGTTTCCAGATGCAAGCCGTCTGCAGGCACCCAATTTCCGCGCCATGCCGGCCGACGGCACGAAGGAGCGTGCCTGCCTGCTTCTCTCAATTTCTACCCGGCAACGGAAAGGCCGACGAAACCGGTTGGGTCGCATGTCCCTCGCGCGCCCGCGCGCCCGGCAGGCCAACCGACCGATCGGCTTGATGCCCATTCATTCGTCGGCTAAGCTGCAAACCGGGAGTTCAATCATGAAGACGACCACGATTCTTTGCGCGGTGTTCTGCACTCTGGCCGGAAGCCCTGTGGGTTCGGCGGACGAGGAAACGTACTTGCGTTTCGTCCACCCGGCCATTCACGAGCCGTTTCCCGACTTGCTCAACCTGGCCATACCGCCCGAATTGGAAGACCAAACCACCGCGGCACTCGGTTTGGTGGATGTTACCCAAACGCCTTTCAGCGCCGACCCCACCGGCCGCCGGGATTCCACGGCCGCACTGAAGGCCGCGATCCGGTTCGCCCGCGACCATCAGATGGTGTGCTTCTTCCCGCCGGGTACGTACCTTGCTTCCGACACGCTCGAATGTATCCAGCAGCTTTACCGGCGAACGAACGGTCGCGTGTTCGGCGGCAACCGGTTTCCCAACCTGCTGATCGGCTCCCGGGTCGGGAACCGGCGCCCCGCGCTTGTCCTTGCACCCCGTTCACCCGGCTTCGGCGATCCGTCGGAGCCGAAGATATTCGTCCATTTCTGGTCGCGCGGATACCGGAACCCGACTGTCGCCGATCGGGTGAGCGACGGCCTGCCGCCTGAGGTCGAGCAGCCGAACATCGGCATGAACCAAATGCTCGTCAACCTGGATATTGTCATTGGCGAAGGCAACCCCGGCGCCGTCGCCGTACGGCATCAGGCCGCGGAAGGTTCCGCCATCGAGGACTGCACGATCGACGTTACCCACGGCCATACCGGCATCCAGGGCGGGATCGGTTCGGGCGGGGGAAGCGCGGGCGTCACGGTCGTCGGCGGTCGTATCGGGTTGGATTTCACCGGCTACCTGTCGGGCACCCAGCCTACGCCCACCATTACGGGCTTCACCCTGCGAGGCCAAACCGAGGCGGCGATCCGCAGCAGCAGTCGGCAAACCCTGGTAGCGACCGGGTTGAGAATTATCGCCGATCGGTGCGCGGGACCGCTCATTCAGGTTGCCGGCAGCCGGCAAGCTGCTACGGGAAGGCCGGCCGCCGAACGGCCCCGCCTCCGCGCCAACCACGGCCAGTTGACGCTGGTCGACGCCGAGGTCCAATTCACCGGCGATGCGTTGCGCGAGCCCGAACGGTCGGTCGTGGAGTCCGACCGGGGCGTCTACCTGCACCACGTGCATGTAGCCCGCGCCACCGCGGTGGTGGTCGATCCGGCACAAGAGGCGTCGTTGGACGGCGAACCCGACGGCTGGCTTCATGTTCGCCGCTATGCCCGGCCGGCGCGGCCGCAGGTTGACCAGGGCTTCGAGTACCGCTACCCGGTTTACGTCGACGGGCGACCGGTCGCACGCGTCGTCGAAACGCAAGCAAACGTGTCCCCCCCGGCCGATCTGCAAACGCGACATCTCTGGGACGCGCGGTTTCCTCACTTCGAATCGCCCGCCGCCGTGAATGTCAAGGACGCCCCCTATCGAGCGCAGGGCGACGGTCGTGCCGACGACACGGCGGCAATCCAGCGGGCGATCGACGAAAACGACACCGTTTTTTTGCCCAAGGGCTGCTACCGGCTGACCGGCACGCTCGAACTTCGGCCGCATACCCGATTGATCGGCGTGGGCCAGCACCTGTCGATTCTGGTGGTAGCTGAGCAAAGCGAGTTCGCCTCGACCGACGACCCGCCGGTTGTGGTGCGAACGGCCGATTCAGCCGAGGCTTCGACCGTGCTGGCGTTTCTCGGCCTGCATGCCACCGCCAAGGCGCCCGACGTGCAGGCCCTGCATTGGCGGTGTGGCGGGCGTTCCGTTTTTCGATCGGTGGAAATCCGCACTCGCATCATGGACGGCGCGCACGTACGTATTACCGGCAATGGAGGCGGCAATTGGTACAACTTCCGCGCGTCGCTGTGGCCTCGCGGCCCTCGGCCCGTGCCCGGCTACCGGCACCTGCTCGTCGATGGGGCACGCGGACCGTTGCGGTTCTACCAGTTCAGCCCGCAACATGCGACGAGCAACGTCGCGGCCGAGTTTCGAAACGCACGTCACGTGTGCGTATTCGGCGCCAAATACGAGGGCAGCCGGCCCATGCTTGCTGTGCGCGATTGCGATCACATCTGCCTTTTCGGCCACGGCGGCAACGCCAAGGCCCTGCCGGGTGAGGCGCTGTACCTCGTGGAGCGAACGCCGAACTTCCTGCTGGCCAACGGGGTGGACGGGCTGACTCCGGTCGGGTCGCGATCGCTAAGTCATCCGATGGGCAGCACCGATCCGCGGCAATGGCACATGCTGATCGAGTCCCTGCCGGGCAAGGCCCGGCTCGCGCTACCGCCTTTGGAGCGACCGGTTCTTTACGTGCGCGGCCGACCGGGCGATTGAAACCCGCCCGCCGCGCAGCTAGGCTATACTCGTTCCACTCCGTCGTGGAACCGGCAGCAACGAACACGAAGTAGGAAACCCTGCCATGCGATGCCTCACGACACTCCTCTCGGCCCTGTTTACCGCCCTTCCGGCATACTCCTTTGCAGCCGCCGCAGAGAAGCCCAACGTCGTCCTGATTCTCGCCGACGACCTCGGCTGGGCCGACCTCGGCTGCTACGGCCAGGAATTCTTCGAAACGCCGAACCTCGACCGGCTGGCCGCCGAGGGCGTGCGGTTCACCTCGGGCTATGCGGCAAGCTGCGTGTGCTCCCCCACCCGGTCGAGCATCATGACCGGCAAATACCCGGCGCGGAACGACCTGACCATTTGGCTGGGTGGTTCGGGCGGGGCGCCCGCCGTCGATCATTTGGGCCTCGACGAAGTGACGATCGCCGAGGCGCTGAAGGAGGGCGGCTACGCCACGGCCCACATCGGCAAATGGCACCTCGGAGGCGAACCCTATTTTCCCGAACACCAGGGCTTCGACGTGAACATCGCCGGCAACCACACGGGCACACCCGCTGGAGGATACCACCTGCCCAACAGGATGAACCTCGACGACATGCAGCCGGGCAACTACCTGACCGACCGGCTCACCGACGAGTGCCTCGGCACCATCGACCGCTGGCACGATCGGCCGTTCTTCATCTACATGGCTTACCACACGGTCCATACGCCCATCCAGGGGCGCAAGGACCTGGTGGAGCACTATCGGCAGAAGCTCCAACCCGGCGAGAACGCTGAGGGGGGACTGTCCCAATTTTCGCGGCACCGCGGCGACGATGCGCAATCCCTTGCCGGCTCCGCCGCGAAAATGGGACTGTCCCCTTACTGTACCACGGAGCAATCTGCCCGCGCCGATGACACGGAACGGCCACAGCACGGCGACACTTACAACTGCGAGTACGCAGCCATGGTCCACTGCCTCGACGAGAACGTCGGCCGCATCCTGGCCAAGCTGGAAGAACGGAAACTCGACGGAAAGACGATCGTCGTGTTCTATTCCGACAACGGCGGCTTCAGCCACAGCCGGGGCAAAAAGAACAACGTCACCACCAACAAGCCGCTGCGGCTGGGCAAGGGCTATTGCTACGAGGGCGGGCACCGCGAACCGGCCATCGTGCGCTATCCGCCGCTTACCGGCAAAGGCGGCGTATGCGGCGTGCCCATCATCACGACCGATCTCTACCCCACGTTCCTCGAACTGGCCGGCTTGCCGCCGCGGTCCGAGCAGCATGCCGACGGCGTGAGCCTCGTGCCGCTGCTGGCCGATCCGAGCCGGGGCACGATCGATCGCGATACCCTTTACTGGCACTACCCGCACAACAGCCCCCAGGGCGGCACGCCGTCGGGCGCCGTCCGCCAGGGCGATTGGAAGCTGCTGGAGTTCTTCGACGACGGGCGACTGGAATTGTACAACCTGGCCGACGACCTGGGCGAGACTACCGACCTGGCCGAGCACATGCCCGACCGGGTCGAGCAACTCCACGCGAAACTCAAAGCGTGGCGCGAGGAGGTCGACGCAAAGATGCCGCCGCCTGCTGAACCGCCCCGCCCGCCGATCAAGACAACCGAATCGTTCCCGGGGTTCGACGCCCTCATCGACGTGCAATTGGAAAAGACCGAGCGGGGCTATGAACTGGCCGCCGTCGAGACGGGCATCGCCCTGCGGAAGGCCGACCCGCCGATGACTGAGCCGGTCACCTTCCGCACGACCATTACGCCGCGCCAGGCCTTTCCGGCCAACGGGCAGTTCGTCTTTGGCGACGGCGCCGAGGAACCGAAGCTGGTCAAATGCGGCTTCTTCGTCGGGGGCGGCCATGCGGCCATTTATGAAGGAACCTACCCCGGCACCGACGTGGCCAGGACGGAACTGGAGACCGAATCGGGCCGGCCCGTGGAGGTCGTCGTGACGGTCGATCCCCAGGCCGGCACGGTCCGCATGACCCTGGGCGGCAAGACCGTTAGCAAGAAGCTCACGCGCCCCATCGCCCGCATCACCCACTACGGCTACGGCGTCGTCCGCACGCATTCGGCCTTCAGCCCGGTGACGGTGGA
>CAYPWB010000311.1:0-7614 GCA_964414315.1 uncultured Planctomycetaceae bacterium
GTGGATGGCTACCACTTGGTGGCGCGCCACCGGATTGTCGGCCTTCGGGTTGCGCACCGCCGCATACACGAACGGATGGCCGGGCCTGCCCGCCAGGTCCTCCACCGGATGATCGAGCCGAACCGAGAACAGGCCTTTCAGGGTCTGCTTGTCGAGGAATCCGACGACGTTGCCGCTATAGGCGGCATACGCGCCGCCCAGGTCGAGAATCTTGGGGACGGCCGTGGGCAATTCGCCGCGCGAGCGGAGCGTCCCGTCCCGATTGAACACCAGCAGTTCCTGGCCCGCCAGTGCGAGTACCGTGGCGCCGTCGCCTCCGGGGACGAAGCGGCACTCGCGGGCGAGCAGGTGCACGGGGCCGGCGACGACCGGGGCCTCGCCCGCCACAACGTGCGTGCCGTACCGCACGAACGATATCGCGCCGTCTCGCTCGAGGCGTATCTTGAACTCGTGGTCGCCCGCCTGGCGGGCGACCGGGGTCCAACGCAGGGTGCCGTCTTCCGTCAAGCCGGCGCCGGCCGGCCCGTCCACGAGCGTGAACCGGTCGGCCGGGGCGGCGCCGGGCAGCTTGAACTCCAGCGGCACGCCGGCACGCACCTTCGCGGGAAATTCCCCCTCCTTCACGGCAAGGTTGGCCGGCGCGACCTCCTCGTCCAGGGCAACTCGCATCATCCACATCAGCCCTCGCGCCGGGTCGGCCGTGAAGAAGCACACGCTTCGATCTACTGCGACCGCCAAGGGCAAACCGGTATGTACGTCCTCCATCTTCTCGAATGTGGCCGTGGCGCGCAGCGTCAACTGGGCGTCGAGTGAGTGGACGCGGGCCGTCCAGTTGCCGCCGCTCTGGGTCAGTGCCACCACGTATTTACCGAGCACATCAGGAATATGCCGGCCCGTCCGAGCTTCCTCCGGCGGCGTGCCCACATAGAGATCGCCAAAAACGCCCCGATCGAACCAGAACCGCGGGTTGGCCACTTGATACAGATTGGCATCGAAGCGTGCCGTCACTCGCGGGCCATCCACCTTGCCCGCCAGGAATTCGTCCCAACTTACGATCCTGTTCGTGCCACCTACCAGGACGTAGCGGCCGGTGTAATCGACGACGGAACAATCGACGGGTTGGCCCGGCTTGGCCAGCGTGCGGCTGGAGTCCTTTTCGACGTCGACGAGGAGGAAGTCGGTGCTGGGACTACCGAGGCGGTCGGGCGTTCCGCGCGCCATGGCTAACATCTTACCGCGGAAGTGGGGGCCGCCGGCCGCGAACAGTTTGACCACGTCGGTGGGCCCAACCTTGACGTTGTCGCGCAGCGTCCAGTCGGAGGCGTCGAAGACGCTCAGCGTTCCATCGGCCCGGCTGTGGACGAACAGCCGGCCGCCGCGCGAGAGGATCTGCCCGGGCTTGGCTACCGACAGGCTGCCGACGAACCGGCCGCCGGCCAGTTCCCAAACGCTCAGCGAACCGGCGGCCTCGTGGACGGCGACCAAATGCCGGCCGTCTTCGGTGATGGTGAAATCACTGACGGGCGCCGGGGCGGGCACCGTGGCGGCCACACCCGGGGTGTTGGGCAGGTCGGCTCCGCCGTTCGGGGCGGAAACGCTGGGCATATCGACCACGCATCGCACCACCCCGTACTTCGGAGACGGCCCCGAAGCGAACAGATAGAGCCGCCCGTCGAGCGTGACGGCCTGGGGCGGCAGGTAGTACACTTTGGAATCGCGGTGGGCGATCCAGTGGCCGTGGCGCCACCGTTCCATGAGCGTTGCCCGCCCGCCAAGCCGCGTCAAGTCGCTATCGGGGCTGTGCCAGGCGAACCGCCAGGGGTGGATCGAGTAGACCCGCGGCTCCCGGGCGTCGGGGATGAGCATCAAGGCGTCGGTCCTTCTCGCCAGCGCGTGCTTCCCCGGGTGGGTGCCGGGCCAGAGAGACGTGCCAAGTTCGAACCGCAAACTGGGAACCCCGGGCGATTCGTAGGTGATCCAAATCTGCTCGGCGGCCAAAACCTCGCCCGTTCGAACATTCAGTTCGCTCCAGGGGGAATCGGCATGCGCCAAAATGATCTTGCCGTCGAACTCGCCGGTGCTCCTAGTGCCCATCCACGTCACCACTTTCTCGCCCAGCGGGATGATGTCGAGCGATTTCCATTCCTTCGGGTCGACCACCACAAGGCCGCCGTCGCTACTGGCGACATAGACCTTGCCGCCCCGGGCAAAGACGAATCGGGGCGCGGGAATCGTGACGGCCGCAATGCTCTTGCTCGACACCACGTCGATCACGCTCAGCCGGTTCGCCTCCTCGTGCGCCAGGAGCAATTGCCGTCCGTCCTCGGAAAGGCTCATGCCGGTGACATGCTCCGCGACGTCCAGCTTCATCGGAAGGAACTCGTCGAAGCCCTCCCGCGAGGGCTCGAACGGGCCGGCCAGCCGGTACAGCACCGGCGGATCTTGGCTGGGCGGACGCGCCAGCCGCGGGTTACTCAACATAAAGGCGTGGAACCGCCCCTCCAGGGTTGCGGCGCACGGAACGTAGTAGATGCGCGACGTGTCGGGCAGGGGACGCCAGTAGCCGTTCTCGCCCGCGCTGTAGGCGAGGCACGTGTCGGCCAGCCACTGCGGAAGCTCCATTTCGACGGCGGCCACTTCCTTGCCGTCGCGGGCGCGGCGAAGCACCAGCACCGTGTCGTCCACCACGGCGAAATGCCCGCCGACCGCGTCGGGCAGGATCATCGTCCGTGTCTCGAACTGCTTCAAGGGATGGACCCACGCGTGCAGCTTGAAGCCGCGCTTCTCGGGGCAACGGACAACGTTCGGCTCGAACGTGGCGCCGGTGTCTCCCACAGCGAAACGGGCAGTGCCGGTCGCTGGGACGCCCGCCCCCCGCTTACCGAAATCGCCCACCGGCCGGCCGATGGAACCGAGCCGCACTTGCGTGCCGTCCGGCAGAAACTCAGCGTCGCGGTGCGGCTCCGGCGAGGGCGTCGCCGTGCCGGCGTTCATATCGACCAGGTAGGGATGCGGGCCCTTCGGGCCGAGGCAGGTGACCAGCAGCTTGCCGCCGAACGCCTCGCCCCAGGGCGCCGAAAGGTAGTGGGCTCCGCGCGCTGCCTCGACTTCCTTCACGAACTTCCCGTCGTTCCGGCTGAACTGCCGGACAGTGCCCTTCTCGAAGCACGCGGCGAACACCCATTCGCCCCGGCAAATCAGGTGCCTCGGCCCGGGACAGTCGAAACCGAACTGCACGGCGCCGGTCTTCACGTCGACGGCACTAATGCGGTCCGCGGCTTCGTGCGCGACGAAGAGCATCGTGCCGTCCTCGGTCATGGCCATCGTGGTCGGGTTGTGCGCGAGTTCAACGGCCGTCCACGGCGCGGGCTTGGCAGCGGCACCGGTGGCGGTCGCGGCCGACAGCGCTACGATCAGCATCAAGCGGGGGAACACGGCGGTCTCTCCTATTTCGTGGCGTGCGTTTTCGAGTCGGAAGGGGTTGCCGCGTCCACCCCGGCGGCGCACCGTTCGAGAAATGCCCGAATGCGGGTCGCACCAATGGCGAAACTCCGCTTCTCGGCCGAGACATCCTTGAGAACGACCGCGCCGGCCAAGCAGCCCTTTTCGTCGAACATCGGCCCGCCGCTGTTGCCGGGGTTGATCGTGGCGGTCGTCTGGATGAACGGCAGTCCGTCGATCCGATGCTCGGCCCGGCTGACGATTCCCGCGGTCAGTGTGTACTCCAGCGACCCGGCCCCCAGTCCGGGATGCCCGATGACGGTTACGTTCTCGCCGACGTCGGGCGGCTGGGCCGCCAGGGGGACGGGCGGAAGGCGGGCGGGCACCGATAGCTTGACCAGTGCCAGGTCATTTGCGGCATCGCGTGCGATCAGTTGCCCCGCGGCCCACGCCAGTTCCCCGCCGCCGGTCCGGTAGCCGACGGTGACCTTCTCCCGCCCGCCCAGCACGTGCGCGCAGGTGACGAGATACCCATCGGCCCCGACCACAAACCCGGTCCCGGCGGAATCGCCGGCCCGAAGGACCACCACCGAGTCCATCCGCAGCCGGCCGACCTCCCGGCTGGTGAGCGCCGCCTCGGGCTGGGGCATTCGGAGGCTGTCGAGTTGCTCCCGGGCTATTATTCGGCTCACCGCCGGCGCCTGTGCCGCGTCGGGGCTGCCCGATGCCTTGCCGCGGGAAGGCACTCGCCCGGCGCCCGGCGAAGCCGGAGGCTGTCCCGGCGCCCGAAGCACGCGAGCAACAGCGGCCTCTTCCTCCGCGCTAAGGTGCAGGGGTAGTGCCCGCAGCCAATTCTCCCCCAGCGTCTCCTCGGACCCGGCCGTGATCACGTGGCGTCCGTTGGGGCAGAAACCGAAACAGTGGAGGTTATGGTTCTTCTCCAATTCGCCCGGGAGTCGTTCGGTCAGGTCAGTACCATGCACATCGATGATGCGCCAAGGCGAGCCGTAGGAGAACCTGGTCAATGCCCAAGGCAGGGACGGATGCATGTCGACCAGCCGGCCCCGGCCCGTCGTGCCAAGGACCTTGAGGTTGCGGTCGGTGAAAATCCCCTCGTCGGCGGAAACCTCCAGGGCGAGGCGTTCCCCGTCGCCCGACACCAGGATCCTGGAGGGCATGCGATTGATTTCCACCGCCTTGTGCGGTCGGAGGCTGATTCCTTTGGCCGTGTAGGCGACCAGGACGTACCTGGCGCGGCGGACCTCCCAGACGCCACCCCATCGGTCGACGACGTGGCCTTCCCTCTCGCTGTTGTCGAACGCCGCGAACAGGAACTGGCCGCGGGGGTCGGCCGCGATCACCTCCGCGCGAACATCGGGCCGAGCGCGCAACTCGCCGCTCGTTTCGTTCAACACGTGGAGCCGGTGTTGCCGATGGCCTTCCTCATGCACTGTGACTTGGACGTAGGTGAAAGGCTGGGTCGGGTTGGGCGCAATCGTTGCATACCGGTCCCGGATATCAAACTCTTTCGTCTCCTTCAGTGTCCGGTCGAGCATGTACAGCTTCGATCCGAGGCGCGCGAGCCCTCCCCCCGGCCGCTGCCAAACCGTCTCATACGGCCGCTCCAGGTAGTACCTGCGCACCAGCGTGGTGGCGGCGGCGTCGACGGCCCACAACTCCATACCAACGGGCACGAGGAGGTGCTGCCGGTTCAGCGTCCAGGTGGGTGGATGTTCCTTCGGAACTGAGAGGATCCTCACGCCGTTCGTGCTCGGCGCGTCCGGGTCGGCCACAGCGGCCGCGGGTTCGTCCGCTCCCGTTGCGGGTACGGTCAGGCGGTACAACTGACCATCGGGGCGAACCGCGACGTACATATACGTGATGCCGTCCAAGGTGGCGGCAAGCGCTGTGTTCACGGCGCCACGGTGCGCGGCGCCCGTCCAAGGAAATAACTTGGTGACGCTCCGGCTACTGCTGCTTAGGGCGCCATCGGCCAGCCGGCGCGTGATGAGTTCCCGCTCGTAGAGCACGTGCTGCACCGGAAAAACGACGTCCTGGACGCTGCACACCCATTCCTTCGAATCGCTCGAGCGCGGTTGCCGGTGCCGGATCCATTGGTCCTGCTCGTGATACTGTGCCCGCTCGAGCCACACGCTGGCCATGCCCTGGGGCTCCCCCGCCGGCACGGGGTCGCCGCGAAGTCTGGTCAGCACGTCCCTTGCAGGCTGATCCATTTGGCCGATGCGTACGAGGTTGCCCACGTAGCTCCACGCGCACTGGCCTTTCTGTTCCAGCAGTTGGGCGCGGTCGGCCGCCACATCGACGAGATAGTTGTTTTGTCCATCGCTCACCAGCAGTCTGCCGTCGAAATACTTGCCGCCGGGCGCCGAAATCCAGCCGGCCGGTTCCTTGCCGGCCGCCAGATGGTCCACCATTTTCCACTCGTCGAGTGAAAAAACCGACACGCCCCCTTCCTGCGCACTGCCCACAAAAAGCCGCGACCCGCGGCACAGCAGCGCCCAGGGGGCCTTGCACGGCAGCGATGCCACCTCATCGCCGCTACGGGTGTCGAGGACCACCACCTTGTCGAAATCGCTCACCGAAAGAAAGAGGTGCTTGCCGTCCTCGCTCATCTCGATCCAGCGCACCGACCCGTCGACCGCAACGGGCTCGAATGCCCCATGGACCGGCTCGGCGGGCACTTCGGCCGCCGCCGCGGCGATGTCGAATGCGGTAGTGTGGCCGCACCAGACACCGTAGACTCCCCTGGTAAACACGTACAGCTCATTGCCGATCGTTGTCGCTACGGCGTAATCGGGGCCCGGGTTGGCCCGCAGGCGTACTGCCACCGGCGCATGCTGCCATACCTCCCCCTCCTCCTTCGCAGGTCGCGAACCGACCAGGGTCATCTGCCGGTTCAGCAGGCGACACTCCATGGCGGTCTTGTCGATCGCGTAAAACACCGGCCGCGTGGCGTCGGGCACCAGGATGGTGCCGGGCCGTTCGGCAATCGGCTCCGACACGTTACGGTCATGGATGGCCGGGGAACTCAACGAAATCGGGCTGTCATGATAGGCCTCGACCACCGGCCCAGGCAGCCGGCCGAAACGCAACAGGCGCCACTCGTCCTCTTGCTTCGTCAGCCGGTAAAGTTGGTCGCCGTAGTGGAGCGACTTGCCGTCCGGGCTGACGAACAACAACGGCTTCTCCCACCTATACTTCGTCTGCGGAGGCTTGCCCAGCATGACGGCCGTCTTCTTCTCGATGTCGACCAGGCATGGGCCCTCGCGCGTGCCGAGGAACACGCGGCCGTCGAACGCCTTGCCTCGGGGTGCCGAGATATTGAATACCGCGGCGGCGGGTGTTTCGACGTGGTGGCTTGGGGAGAAATCCTTGCCGCTGAACACCACCACCGCGCCCATGGCGCTGCCGACGATCAACTTGCCGGCCCGCAGGACCGCCCCGACCGGCTGCTCGACCGTCACCTCGCCGGCCTCGGACCCGCCGACGATATCCCACACCACGACGCGGTTGCCGGTGCTGACGAGCAGATGCCGCCCGTCGTCGCTCACCGCGATATGCCGGGGCCGGCTTGTAATGATATGCCGAAACACGATCGGCGGCCCGCCTTCCTCGGCAGCCGCCCGAACCGAGAACAATGTGGCGCCCAGGGCGATCAGCATCGCTCCCACTCGCCGGCAAAAGACCTCGTTGGCTGAGTAGCCCATGGAATCCTCCTCCGCCAGAAAGCTGCAACCCCGAAGGCCTCAAAGGCGTCCGTAAGCATAGCAATTCGGCCGGTGCCCGTCAACCGGCGCAGGGGGCTTGCCCAGGGGCGTACGGCGTTCCTCCAATGGCTGCCCCCGGGATCACGCTGGAACACGCGACTCGCGATTGACAGAAGAGCATCCATCGCTTACACTCGCGGAACCCCTGAAGGAACCCAGGGCGGCAGAGCCGCCAACCAATGCGAGCTTCCGCTCGAAGCCAAGGCCATGACTGTGTGAAAAAGTTCACAATGTTTGCGGTTAGTAGTACAGGGTGGTAGGGCCGCCAACCAATGAATGCGCGTCGGGTGATTATGGAAGAGTGTGGTAGCCTATCTTGACGGCCATGGTTTGCCGGTCCTTCCTCGCCTCGTTGGTCACTCGGCCAACAGGGCGAGAAGCACCG
>CAYPWB010000312.1:0-7610 GCA_964414315.1 uncultured Planctomycetaceae bacterium
TCGTCCGGGTCGATCCCCTGCGGCATGAGCATGGCCCGGGCACGGTCGATTTCGAGCAACTCCGCCAGGTAGGCCTCCACCTCCGCCAAGTCGTCGGGGCAGTCGACGACGAACTTCACCTGGTAGTCGTACTCGCCGATCAGCCGTCGCACCACGTCGGGCGCGTGTCGGGCCGTCTCGTGCCGCCAGGTCCAGCGAGGGTCGCCGGTGGCGGCCGGGGTCGAGTTGCGCAGCTTCGGGCTGATGGACATCAGGTCGCACTCGACGGGCAGGTAGAGCGTGGCGGCCGTCTCAACAGTCACGTGCATGCCCAGCGCGCGCAACTGCCGGCACAGGGGGATCAGTTCGGCGTAGAGCATCGGTTCGCCGCCGGTGACCACGACGTGCTCGATGCCGCCGGCCCGGTCATCCGGGGCGGCAAGCTGCTCGACGCGCAGCACAATCTCCTCGACCGACAATTCCTCGCCCTCCGGCGACCACGAGGCGAACGGCGTATCGCAGTAGCCGCAGCGCAGGTTGCAGCCGCTGGTGCGCACGAAGACGCTCTCCGTGCCGGTCAGCCGGCCTTCGCCTTGCAGGGAACGGAATAGTTCGGCGATGCGCATGAATGAATAGGTGTCAGGTGTCAGGTGTCAGAGGTCAGAGGTCAGAGGTCAGAGGTCAGAGGTCGGAGGTCAGAGGTCAGAGGTCGGAAGTCGGAGGTCGGAGGTCAGGGGATCGGGTACACCGGCCTCGGCGAAGCCGGCGGACGTCGCAGCGGCGGCAGTGGGATATCCTGTGGAACGCAACCCGCCATCCCGGCCGACCTCATGGATTCCTCCGCGGCGATTCTAGTCTCGCCTCGATCGTTGCCGGAACCTGTCGGCAGTCGAGCACTGCGTAAACGTCGATCGTCTTCTCGGTCATGTCGTAGAAGATTGCGAAAGGAAACCGCTTGGACATGCACAGATGGAAGCCATGATGCCGCTGATGAATGCCGGCGTAAAGTTGCAGCGACTCAATATCAGACATCGGGCAGTCGTTGAAATACCGCCCGAGTCCCACCCGTTGTGCCTCGTAGAAGTCGGCTCCGATCTCCAAATCGCGTTCTGCTTCCGGAAGAATGCGAATCTTCATTCGAGACGTTCCCGCAGGCGGCGCTTCGCATCGGCCCAATCGACGAAGTCAGTCCGGCCTTCTCGAACGGCGGCCGCGCGTTCCGCAAGCACGGTTCCATGCCACGGAGGGGAAATCTCATTCCCTTGATGGCGGGAAAGATCGTCCCACAATCGCTCCATGAGCGATAGTTTCTCCGCGACGCTCATGGCTTCGATCGATACGTCCGTACTCATGTTGGACCATCCTCGTGTACTCGCCCACGTTGACTGCGCCGCATTGATGCTCCCTTTGGGATCACCACAATCACAAGGATAGGCTCACTTCCCAGTCCGGTCAAGGGAGTGGGGATCGCCATGACGCCGAGGGGGCACGAGCGAACCGGCAACGTCGCGGTGAACCGGGCAAATCAGGCGACGTTGTCCAACGGGTCGGTCATTCCCGCCTCGGCGAAGCCCTTGCGGCGAAGCCGGCAGGCGTCGCAACGGCGGCAGGGCCGGCCCCGCGGGTCGGGATCGTAGCAGGTCGAAGTCAGTCCGTAGTCGACGCCCAGTTCCACGCCCCGACGAATAATTTCCGCCTTGGTCATGTTCCCAAGCGGCGCGTGGATGCGGTACCGCAGCCGGCCCTCCACGCTCGCCCGCGTGGCCAGGTTCGCCATCGCCTCGAAGGCACCGAGGTACTCCGGGCGGCAGTCGGGATAGCCGCTGTAGTCGATCGCATTCACGCCGAGGAACAGGTCGGCCGCGCCGACCACTTCGGCATACGCCAACGCCAGCGACAGCATCACCGTGTTCCGCGCGGGCACGTACGTGACCGGAATGTCGCCGGCCATCTCGTCGCCGGAGCGGTCCTTGGGTACGTCGATCCGGTCGGTCAGGGCGCTGCCGCCGAACCGGGCCAAATCGACGGCAATCGTCTCGTGCCGCTTCACGCCAAGCCACACCGCCACGCGGGCGGCCGCATCGAGTTCGAACCGGTGTCGCTGCCCGTAATCGACCGTAAGCGCATGCAGTGCAAAGCCCTCGGCCCGGGCAATCGCCCCGGTCGTGGTCGAATCGAGCCCGCCGGAAAGCAGGATTACGGCCCTTTTCTGCATGGATTTCATTGCCCCCAGTGAATTTCTGCCTCTATGATGCCATAATGGTGGAAGCAGCGAAAGGAGCCAGCCCGTGAGCGAACCGTTTTCCGATATTTTGGAAACTTTTGAGAACCAGCACCCGAACCGCGACTATACCATCGAGATTGTCGCCCCGGAGTTCACCTCGGTTTGCCCGAAAACCGGCCAGCCCGATTTCGGCACCATCACCATCCGATACGTGCCCGACCGGCGGTGCATCGAACTGAAGAGCCTGAAGCTGTACTTGCAGCAGTTTCGTAACGAGGGCATCTTCTATGAGCACGCCGCCAACCGCATTCTCGACGATCTGGCCGCCGCCGTCCGGCCCCGTCGCATGACCATTGAAGCCGCCTTCACCCCCCGCGGTGGCATCCGCACCACGGTGACCGCGACCACGGAGGTACGCACGTCCGGGTTGTAGAATGGTAGAGTCTATCACCTCCGGAGAATGAGGCGTTTGGGAAGGCGCGTCGGATTGGCACGCGATACCCAGGAACAAACGTCGATTGAAATCATCGCTTTGCGAGAAGCAAGCATTCGCCGAAGTCGGCTGGACGCTCATGTGCCGCCGCTGTTGGAGTTCACGCTTTAGCGTGCGAACCCAGTGCGTGCGTTGCCCAGCACGCTGAAGCGTGAACTCCAACAGGCCGATCCAATACGGTTTCGGCGAATGTCAACTGCGAAACAAGACACATCCCTTCTTGGTGCAGGGATTGTTCGCCGTCCGCCTAACCCGAGGTTGCCATGTACAGTGTTCGCCATCTTGCTTGCCGTGCCCTGGTTTTGTGTGTCGCGTTCCTCGGGGTCGCTGAGATTCCCGCGGTTGCCTTGGCGGCCGAACGCCCGAACGTGGTCCTCGTCATGTTCGACGATCTTGGCTGGGCCGACTTGGGCTACCAGGGGAGCAAACATGCGGAAACGCCCAACATCGATGCGATGGCCGAGACCGCACTGGTGTTCCGCCGGTTCTACTCCGCGGCGCCGGTGTGTAGTCCGACACGAGGTAGCTGCCTCACCGGGCGGCATCCGTTCCGCTATGGCGTATACTACGCCAACACCGGAACTCTGCCCGAGGGGGAAGTGAACCTTGCGTCGCTGTTGAAGGACGAAGGTTACAGGACAGGTCACTTCGGCAAGTGGCACCTGGGCACGCTCACCACCGAGGTGACCGACGCCAATCGAGGCCGGCCCGGCAATGGGGCGCACTTCGCGCCGCCGTGGCAGCGCGGTTTCGACGTCTGCCTGTCGACCGAGAGCAAGGTGCCCACCTACAACCCGATGGTCCGCCCGCGCGATTTTTCCGACCACCCCGGCAACCTCCGGCACTGGTGGGACCCCGACATCGCGCCCGACAACACCCTGCACTACGGCACCCGCTACTGGAATGAACGGGGCAAGGAGGTGACCGAGGGCCTCGACGGACCGAACGCCAAGGTGATTATGGACGCGGCGATCCCGTTCATTGAAGACAGCGTAGCGCGGAAGGTTCCGTTCCTTGCGGTCGTTTGGTTCCACGAGCCGCATTGGCCCGTGGTGGCCGGACCGGACGACACCGCACCGTTTGCCGAGCTGAGCCGGTTCGAGCAGCACTACTACGGCTGCATCCGCGCCGCCGACGCGCAAGTCGGACGGCTCCGCCGCACGCTGCGGCAACTGGGCGTGGCGGAGAATACCATGGTGTGGCTCGCCTCCGACAACGGGCCGGAGGGGAACACGTCGATGCCCGGCTCCGCCGGCCCGCTGCGCGGCCGAAAGCGTGCCTTGTACGAGGGCGGCATTCGCGTAGCCGGGCTGCTCGAATGGCCGGCACGCATCGACAAGGGTCGCACCACCGGCGTGCCGGCCGTCACAAGCGACTACCTGCCGACCATCGCCGAAGTGCTCGGCATCGAGTTGCCGTCCGACCGGCCGATCGACGGCGTGAGCCTCGTCCCGCTCATCGAGGGGCGCATGACCGAGCGGCCGCGGCCCATCGCGTTCCAGTCGCGAGGACAGATCGCACTGACCGACAACCGCTACAAGCTCATCCACGTCGGCCGCGGCGGCACCTTCGCCGGGCCGCCATGGAAATGGGAACTTTACGACCTGCTCGACGACCCCGGCGAATCGAACGACCTGGCCGCCGAACACCCCGAAATCGTTGAGCGAATGGCCGAGCAACTTGAGCGATGGAACGAGTCCGTCCGCGCCTGCTTGCAGCGGTTGCAGCCGTAATCGGGGAGGGCGGAACGGCCTCGGCCTGGGAAAGATGCATCGGCTGCGGTGAACCGGCCGAAAACCCGTGGAGGTTGGGTTGCATCGCTCGCAGCAGCGGGCGCCGGGCGGGTTGGCATTCCGTGCTCGCAATTTCAAGAAACGCTCTTGCCAAACGGAAATTGTCGAGTAGAATAGTCAGTAGAGGGCTTGAGGGATGTGGTTGCCCCGGCCGATTTTCGGCCCTTGTTTTTGGGCGGCGCCTCCGGCCCAAAGGAACACCTGGGAGGTCTTCTCATGAGACTCGCCCGTTCCGGTCCGCTCTAGTCGGGCGCCGGCTTTGCTGCCGAGCGTCCTTCCACGTCGCCCGTCGTGCCAGTGCGCGTGCGTGCATGCGGCGACGATTGCGTGGACCCCGCCGACCCGTTGACGGCGACCGCCCCGTGAGTCCGCTTCGGCGGCTTTCCTCAGAGCGAAGTTTCCGTTGCTGCGGCGCGGCAAGGTCCGAAGAAACCCGGCACCGCCGGTGGCCGGAAAACGTGGGGCGACTGATCACCGCCCCCACATCCCGGTTGTCCCCGTTCGTTTCCTCGAAGCTATAGGAGAGGCGTTTAATCGTTAGCGTTACAACTGTGAGTTTGTCGGCGCGTTTGTCGCTCCGTGACGAGTTGCCATTGCGGTGAGAACCCGCCCTCTCTCGGTGGCGTGTTCTTAAGAAAACGTGTATAAGCACGTGGCCCCGTCCCGAGCGCAAACGCGCCCTTTTTTTGCGCCGGCATCGTCGGTTCGAGTTCTGCTTCACCGGCCTCTTTTTGCTTACGTTGCTCCTCTTGCGTATAATTCAACGACTTCGCCGAAGGACCGCTCGAACGTACGCGAACCGAAGGAGACGCACCCGTGGCAACGAACCCCTTGAAGACGTTGACCGAGTTGGGCCAGTCGGTCTGGCTCGACGATATCCGCCGCACGCTCATCGAAAGCGGTGAACTGAAGCGGATGATCGAGGACGACGGGCTGCGGGGAATGACCTCGAATCCGGCCATCTTCGAGAAGGCCATTGCCCAAAGCACCGATTACGACGACGCCATCCATCGCATCACCCGCGAGGGGAAGGACGCCCCCGCCGTCTACGAAGCCCTCAGCGTGCGCGACGTGCAGGACGCCGCCGACGAGTTCCGGCCGGTGTACGACGCCTCGGAAGCCGGCGACGGCTACGTCAGCCTCGAGGTCAACCCGCACCTCGCCCGCGACACCGCGGGAACCATCGACGAGGCCCAGCGGCTTTGGGCAAAGGTCGATCGGCCCAACGTGATGATCAAGGTGCCCGGTACGGTCGAGGGGCTCCCCGCCATCCGGCAGTTGCTCGGCGAGGGGATCAACGTGAACGTCACCCTGCTGTTCGGGCTGCCACGCTATCGGGAGGTGGTCGAGGCATACCAAGGCGGGCTGGAGGACCGAATTGCCGCCGGGCAGCCGGTCGAGCGGCTCGCCTCGGTGGCCAGCTTTTTCGTCAGCCGCATCGACGCGCTGGTCGACCCGCAACTGGAGGAACGCATCGCCGCAGGCGGGCCGGAAGCCGAAACGGCGAAGGAACTCCTCGGGCAGGTGGCCGTCGCCAGCGCGAAGGGGGCGCACCGAATCCACCAGGAACTCTTCGGCGGCGACCGTTTCCGCGCGCTCGCGGAAAAGGGCGGCCGGCCGCAACGACTCCTTTGGGCCAGCACCAGCACCAAAAACCCGGCCTACAGCGACGTCAAATACGTCGAAGCGCTCATCGGTCCCGGAACCGTCAACACGCTGCCGATGGACACCTTCCGGGCCTATCGCGACCACGGCCAGCCGGCCGTCCGGCTCGAAGACGACCTCGACCAGGCCGCCCGCGTGCTCAAACTTCTGCCCAAGGTGGGAATCGACCTCGACGAGGCCACCCGCCGGCTCGAGGAAGAAGGCGTCGAAAAGTTCAACCAGCCGTTCGACAAGCTGCTTGCGGCGATCGAGCGCGTGCAATCCGAGTAAGCGTTCGCCGGCTACCGCGGCCAGCCTTGGGCGCCGATGAGCGGGACGAACCGGCAGGCGGAAAGCGTGCGGCTGCGCGGGGCGGCGTCGACCTTGCGAATCGCTTCGAGCGATTGCACGCCGCGCCCGCCGATGGGTATGACCACGACGCCCCCTTCGCGCAGTTGCTCGAACAGGGCCGGAGGACAATGCGAGGCGGCCGCCGTGACGAGGATCGCGTCGAACGGGGCCCGCTCGGGGCAGCCCAACGTGCCGTCGCCCACCCGGGCGTCGATGTTCCGATAGCCGAGTTCCCCGAGAATGCGGGCGGCCTTCTCGGAAAGCGGTGCATGACGTTCGACGGTGACCACTTCGCGCGCCAGCTCGGCCAAAATGGCCGTCTGGTAGCCCGTGCCCGTGCCGATCTCCAGCACGCGCTCCTCGCCCGAAAGTTCCAACGCCTCGGTCATCAGGGCCACGATGTACGGCTGGCTGATCGTCTGGTCGCAATCGACCGGCAGGGCCTGGTCGGCGTACGCCCGATCGCGCTCCTCCGGCGGCAGGAATCGCTCCCGGGGAACCTTGCGCATCGCGTCGAGCACGCGCGGATCGCGGATGCCGCGGTGCATGATATGCCGCAGCACCATTTCGTTGCGCGCCGTTTGCAAATCGTCGGACATGGCGAATCGGGGGATCGTAGTTCCGACACAACCGTTCACGCGGGCCTGCCCCGGTCGGTCGACCTCGTCGGAGTTCGCGCTTCAGCGGGCCGGCCCCGTAGCGCCGCGCATCGCTCACCCCATTCTACGGTACGCCGCCAGGTTCGGGAACCCGTCGCCGTCCGGGTCGTCCCACGGGCTGTCGCCGACGTGTGACCGTTCGCCGGGGACTGTCCCGATTTTCGCGGCCCCCGTGGCCGACGGACCCAATCGCTCACCCGCCGAAGCCGCGAAAATAGGACGGTCCCCTTCCCGTTCGCCGGGGACTGTCCCGATTTTCGTGGGTTCCGTCGCCGACGGGCCCAATCGCTCACCCGCCGAAGCCGCGAAAATGGGACTGTCCCCTTCCCGCGCAGGGGTGGAATCTTTCCGCGCCGCCGCCCGGGGACTGTCCCGATTTTCGCGGCCCAAAAACGAACCTGCCCAATCGTTCACCGTCCCCGGGTCGCGAAAATGGGACTGTCCCCCTTGCCTCGACGCGCCCGCTT
>CAYPWB010000313.1:0-1806 GCA_964414315.1 uncultured Planctomycetaceae bacterium
CGCCAGGTGGTGTACGACAACCCCATCGCCTTCTGCGGGCAAAGCGAAAGCTGGGCGTTGGGAGTTGGGAGATAGGAGTTGGGAGTTGGGAGATGGGAGTTGGGAGTTGGGGAGGGTGAATCGCGATCATTCGTGAGAATGCGCAGACCCACCGCGCAGCCACGCGACCCTGAAACGCCGAGCGTTTCGTACTCAGTACCGGCAGCGCACAGACGTTGCCTCCTCACCCCCATCTCCCAACTCCCATCTCCCAGCTTCCATCTCCCAACTCCCCCGTCACACTCCGAAGTGCCGCATGACGGTGTCGAACACTTGCGTGTCGGCCAGGGGGCTGCGGGGTAGCTTCAGGGGCTCCGAAGCCAGCATCACGGTTTGCTGCGATCGGTCCCGCACCGGCGCGCCGTGCGAGCCCTTGACAAGCGTCGCGTCGAGCGGAATGCCTTTGGCGACCGGATCGAAATGCAGCTCGACCGGGTCGTAGCCCGGCTTGCGGTGGATATCGACCTGCCGGGCGAACGCCGGCGCCCGCGCGTCGTCGAGCCACCAGTAGTAGGCGGCCCAGGCGTCGGGCCGGCAGATGAGCACAGCCTCGCCGCTTCGCGGGTGGTCCACGGCGTACCGCACGCGATCGTCGCCCACGAGCACCTCCTCGACGCCGTCGTCGCCGCGCAGCACGTCGGCCGCGCGGCGGGCGGTTTGCTCGTCGCCATCGGCCATAAAGACGTGCGCAAACTGGTGGTCGACCATCGCCCACGCTCGGCTCGCCTCGAAATCGATGTGCTCGCGGCCGTCCTCCTCGCGCACGGCCAGCAGCCCCGCCTCGCGCAGCAGCCGATTGGGATACACCACCCGGCGAACCGGCGTGATGGCGTACTCGCCCGCAAACAGCCACAGCGGCCGCTCGCCGTAGGCCTCCTCCATGCCGTCGGCCAGGGTGCCGAGCACCGTGTCGAGGTCTTGGACGGCCTGATCGGCCGCGGCGCTCTCGGGTCCGGTCTTCTGGGCGGCGTAGTCGAGCGTTTGCAGGTAGATGTAGAAGAAGTCGGGCCGCCACTGCCGGGCGGCAAACACGGCCGAGTCGGCAATCCAGCGGCTCGACTCGATGCCGGCCAGAGGCCCCCAGTAGTGCTTCAGGGAAAAATGCCCAAATGTGTCGCGCAGCGTGCCGTACAACTCGGTCGGCCGCGTGTAGCACCAGAGCGACTCGGTGCCGTCGGGGTTGTGGATGGGCGCGGGCGTGCATACGTAGTCGGCTTCGCAGCCCTTCGAGTGCAGCGGGAACCAGACGGCCGACTTCAGCCCGGCCGGGGCGTGCGACAATAGGTCCCAGGTCTGCGGCCGCTCGATGCAGTCGTTCGGCGCGGTCCACATTTCCGGCTGCCGCCGCTCGCGCCAGTAGAACCCATTGGCCACCACGCCGTGCTCGCGCGGCAGCCGGCCGGTGGTCATATTCGCCTGCACCGGGCAGGTGACCGCCGGAAAGCTCGCCCGGAGGTCGGCAATTTCGCCCCCGGCCGTGAGCGCGCGCAGGCGAGGCATGATCGCCACGTCTTTCTCTCGCAAGTTCGGGATCGATAGCAGAATGAGCGGCTGAGTCATCGCGAGGCCTCCAAAGGATTCCGCATGCTTACCGTATTATCAGGGGCGATGCGGCGATTGCAAGAGGGACCCGTACGCACTCCTCACGCTCCGCGTGAGGTCCGGGCAGAGTTGGTGCGCGCAGGCCCACGTGGCCAACCGCCCCGGCGTACCGGCTGCCGGCTTGCTGCATGCGGCGGGCGGTCGACCGCCGTTGGCGAGGCTTCA
>CAYPWB010000313.1:1906-4126 GCA_964414315.1 uncultured Planctomycetaceae bacterium
GGCTGCCGGCTTGCTGCATACGACGGGCGGTCGACCGCCGTTGGCGAGGCTTCACGCGGAGCGTGAAGAGTACAGGGGAGCAAGAAACTCGAACGCTTGCCGCGCGGCCTCAGGTCCCACGTGGCTGTGCCGGCTTAGCTCGACGTTCACGCAGCCGGTGTAGCCGGCGGCTTGCAACGCCTCGAACACCGCGGGGAAGTCGATCTCGCCTTCGCCGAACATCAGGTGCTCGTGCTTGCCGCGGCGCGCGTCGTCGAGGTGGACGTTCACCAGCCGCGGGGCCCAGCGGCCAATGTGCTCGGCCGGCGGCAATTCACCTTGGCATTGCAGATGGCCCACGTCGAGCGTCAGCCGGAGCGAGTCGTCGCCCAGCGCATCCAGCAGTTGCTCGAACCGGGCCATCGTGTCGATGAACATGCCCGGTTCCGGCTCGAAACCGACGGCGACGCCGCGCAAGCCCGCATAGTGGAGCACGACTTCGAGCCCCTCTGTCAGTCGGGCCATGGCCTCGCGGTCCGACGCGCCGTCGTGCAGCACGCCCGACCAGAGCGAAATACAGTCGCTGCCCAGCATGGCCGCGCAGTTGATAGCGTGCCTATAGAAGCTCACGCGGCGGCTCCTGGCTTCCACGTCGGGCGAGACCAAAGTCGGCTCGTGTTTCCGCCGGGGGTCGAGCAGATACCGGGCGCCGGTTTCGATGACCGACCGCATACGAAACTCGTCGAAACGCTGCCGCAGCGAGCCCAGTTGGATTCGCAGTTGCCGCGTGTCGGGCCGCAACGCATGATGGTCGATCGTGACGGCCACGGCGCCGTAGCCGAGGTCTCTGAGTAGCTCGACGGCGTCGACCAGGTCGTGATGCGCGAGCCCGTTGGTGTTGTAGCCCAACGTCATCGTCCCACTTCCAGGAGCCGGGCTTTGGCCTCGCTCCACGGCGAAACCGTCGCTCGGCCATCTTCGAGCCGGTGCTTTCGGGCTTCGAGCACCTCCCGATGCCACTCCGGCGAACGTACATCGCCCGATTTCGTGCAAAGACTATCCCACACGCTCTCGAGCAACCGGACCTTTTCGGAAACCGACAGAGTGTCGAGCGGTATTTCAATGGACATAGTTCCTTCTTCGCATATCGAGCATCTTGACACCTGCAGTATACCTGCCCGAACCTGATTCGGCAAGCAGCCGCTGAAGCGATCCTTTTCCCATGCACTTCCGGCAGGACAAGACTCGGCGACGGCTCAGGTCATCCGTACGTACCGGCTTGCCAGCGTGGCCGGAATGAGGAGCAGGAGGACGGCCACGGCGGCGCCCATGTCGCGAACGGAAAAGGCGGCGGCCGCGTCCAGGAGGATCAAGGAGCGCAGCCCGTGCTGCACGGCCGCCTGGACCATTTCGGGCGACGGCTCCACCACGGCACGCACGAATCGCCATCCGATCAAGAGCCCGAGCACGCCGAGGAACAAATACCATCGTTGCGGCTGAAGTTGCAGCAGGCGGATCAATTCTCCTTTCGGCGCGATCAGTGGCAGCAAGGCCAGTAGGACAATTCCGGCCAGCATCACGAGGGTGCCCAAGGCCAGGGGCAGCCGCCGGCTGCGCTCGGCCTCGGTCTGGGCGAACCACGTGATACCGGCGATGTACACGCCGACGGCCCCGGCGACCAATGCGTGGTGCCACTGCCACGGGCCGGTCAGGATGCTCATGCCAAGCAGCACGTTGAGCGTCCGGCAGGCGCCCATCGTCACGGGCCCCAGCGGCGTAGCTTTCAGCGAGGCGTTGTACAGCACAATGCACGCGGCCAGCAGCAGCACGACGAGTCCCGGGCCCCATTGCCCTACCACGGCGGCGGCCGTCCATGCCAGCGTGATGCCCGCCAGAAGCAGGAGCCAGCCGAGCACGCGTGCCAGCCCGATCGGTATCCGGCCGGAGGGAATCGGCCGCTCCGGCCGTTGCAGGGCGTCGCGCGGGGCGTCGAACACGTCGTTGAGCACCACGCCCGCCGCGTACAGCAGGCACGAGGCCCCGATCAGTGCGGCGAGCGCGATCGTTTGGGTCGCGCCGATCAAGGGCGTGACGAACAGCACGCCCATGGCCACGTCGGCCGCCGCGGTGAACAGGTTCGGCACGCGCAATAGTTCCAGCAGCGCTCGGAATGTGGCGCCGACTTCCAGACGCGGTTCGCTTCGGTCGGTTGGCATGATGACGCTTTCTGATTTGATGCGA
>CAYPWB010000313.1:4226-7591 GCA_964414315.1 uncultured Planctomycetaceae bacterium
GTCGACAAGCTGGAAGCTTATCCCACGGGAATCAGGGGGGCCAGGTAACGCTTCGCCTGGCGTCCGGCGTCGTCGGGGTTGTCGATGTAAGGGTACAGTTCCACGGTAATCCAGCCCTGGTAGCCGGTGGCGGCGATTTCGCGGAAGACGGCCGGCAGGTCGATCGCGCCCGTGCCGGGAATCAGGTGCTCGTGCCGCCGCGTGGCGGCGATGTCTTCCACGTGATAGTGCCGCGTATGGCCGGCCAGCCGGGCAACCCACTGCTCCGGCGCCTGGCCCACGCAGTAGGCATGGCCGATGTCGAAGTTGAGCCCCAGCGCGGGCGAATCGACCCGGCCGGCAATCTCCAGGTACTGCTCGAACGTTTCGACCAGCAGCCCGGGCTCCGGTTCGATGAGCAGGCTCACGCCCAGTTCGCCGGCCCGTTCCACGCAGGGCATCAGTTCGTCGTAGAACAGGGCAGCGGCCTGCCGCCAGGATCCGCCCGGCTCCAGCGGACCGCCCGGCTCGGTTTGCACGGAGGGGGCGTCCAAATCGGCCGCCAACTGCAACGCCCGCTTCGTATGCTCCCGGCGGATTGCCCGATAGTGCCGATCGGGCTCGATCCACGAGGGGTGCCAGTACGGTTGCCGCGGGTCGGCGACGGCGTTCATCATGAACCCGTTGACGTTCGATATTTCCAGGCCGTGCTCCGCCAGGCAGCGGCGGATGGCCTTCTTGCGTTCGGGCAGCAGGCCCGCCGGCCATGCGTGCGGCACGTCGGCCAGCAGTTCCAGTCCGGCGTAGCCCAGCGCGGCAATGCGACGAACGGTCTCCTCGACCGAGAATCGCATGTAGGCGTTGGAACTGTAGGCAAGACGCACCGGGGAAACCTCAGTTTGGTTTAGCTGCTCGCACTCCGGTAGCTTAGCAGCGCGCGCTGGAAAATCCAACGGGAGGCGGCCAGCCCGGCCACGGTGGCGACGACGGTGAAGGCCGGCAGGGTCCAGTCGGCCGCCGCTTGCACGTCGAGCGGACGGACGAGCATGCGGGCGGGCACGTTCACCGCCACCAGCACGGGAATGAGGAACGTGAAGGTCCATCGTAGCGGGTCGCCCCAGGGACCGCGGTAGATTTCCATCGGGTAGCGCGAGAAATTCGTAATGTAGAACCAGAAGTCCAGCAGCGACTGGTTCCGACCGAACCAGATGGCCGTTGCCGACATGGCGATCATCAGGCTGTAGTAGATGGCGCAACCGCACGCTACATAGAACACGTACAACACCACAGTCAGCGGCCCCGGGGCGTATCCCAACTGCCAGAACGAATGCGCCATCAACGCCAGGCCGAACCCCAGCGGCCCCATGGCCGACCACTCGATGCGCCCCAGCGAAACCAGAAACTGCGTGTCGATGGGCTTGAGCAAAATGAAGTCGAGCGTGCCGTTGCGGATGTGCTCGCTCAGTTCGACGGCATTGCTGAGGAACAGCCCGCGGGTGAGGCTGTTGATGATGAGCGTAGTGCCCAGAAAAAGGAAGAACTGGTACTTTCCCCAGCCGGTGCCGGCGCCGATCATGGGCGTGTACTCGAAAATGAGCATGTAGAAGCCCAGGTTCATCAGTACCCAAACCAGCGACGAAACGGTGTTGATCAGGAAGTTCGCCCGGAACGTCATGTCGCGCACCAGGCTGTTGCGAAGGAACGTGTAGGCAACGCGGCGGTAGGAAGGTTTGACAGGCCTGGCAGGGTCCGAGGAAGGAGGCAATCCCATTTTCGTACCGTCCTCGGGCCGCGGGTCGGGCCGCGGGGCGTCGTGCTGCGAAAATCGGGACGGTCCTCGGTCGTCCATGGTTACCCTCCGAACCCGCTGTAACGGCGTACGCCGAAACGGAACGCCACGCGCGCCGCGACGACGAAGAAGACGACCCACGCGAACTGAATCCACAGGCCGGTCACCAGTTCCGGGCCGCTTACCTTGCCCAGGAAGACGGCTGCCGGAAAGTACGCCAGGTACTGCAAAGGGAGCAGGCGCACCAGGTCGCCCCAAATGCCGGGCAGCAGGTCGATCGGGAACATGTGGCCCGAGAAGAAAAAGTTCAGCAGCATGTACACGAACATCAGCGAGGTGACTTCCAGGAACCAGAAGCCGATCATTCCCAGCGTCGCCTCCAGGAAGAAGCCCAGCAGGAACCCGAGAAAGAGCGACAGCACGAAGGCCGCCATCACCTGCGGCTCGGGCCACCCGGGAAAGAAGCCTCGCAACAGAAAGAACACCAGCGAGAACGGCCCAAGGGCCACGAGGTAATACACCAGCTTGTGGGCGATGCGCCGCATGAGCAGGAAGCTGAGCATGTCGACCGGCTGGATGAGGAACTTCTTGACCGTGCCGTCGCGGATGTCGCGTGCGATGCCCGACGCCAGCCCCGGCATGCTGGAAAACGCACGGCTGACGGTGGTGAGCAGGTAGTAGGCGATCATGCCGTGGAACGAGTAGCCGGCGATCGTCTGGTCGCTCCGCTCGACCTCGATGGCCGAGAAGACGGCCTGCCACAGGAAGATTTGCGTGATGATGGGCAGGAATCGCATGAGCGTGCTCATGGCGAACTCGCCCCGGTACACCAGCCGCTCCTGAAGGCTGATCGAGAGGATGGTCCAATAGGGGGCGGGTCGCGCGAGCATGACGGGTTCAACTCCGGCTGAATACCTCGGCAATGACCGCTTCCAGCGGCGGGTCCTCCACGCTCACGTCCTGCACGGAGCAATGCCCGAAAATGTGCGTGAGCACGGCGGTCACTTCGTCGCGCGGGACGCGAATGCGCACCTTCGGCGGATTGTTTTCCAGCATCTCGCCAAGCCGTTCGAGGCCGGCCGGCGCCTCGCCGTCGGCAAGCAGCAGCGAGATGACTTTCTTCCCCGAGAACCGGCCCGTAATACCCTCGAGCGGCCCGTCGTAAATGATCCGGCCCGCGGCGATGATTACCGTGCGGCGGCACAGCGCGGCCACGTCTTTCATGTAGTGGCTGGTCAACAGAATCGTCACGCGGCGAAGCTGCTGGTACTCGCGCAGGAACTGCTGGATGGTGTGCTGGGCGACGACGTCGAGGCCGATGGTGGGCTCGTCGAGGAACAGCACATCGGGCGAGTGGAGCAGGGCGGCGATCAGCTCCATGCGCATCCGCTCGCCCAGCGACAGCTCGCGCACCGGCTGCCCGAGCAGGTGCCCCACGCCGAGCATCTCGCACAGCTCGCCGCGGGTTTGCCGGAACCGCTCCCGGTCGATGCAGTAGATTTCCTGGTGCAGGCGGAACGACTCAGCGGCGGGCAGGTCCCACCAGAGCTGGTTCTTCTGGCCCATCACCAGGGCAAATCGGCGACGGTAGGCGTTC
>CAYPWB010000314.1:0-7573 GCA_964414315.1 uncultured Planctomycetaceae bacterium
CGAACGTAGGCGTAAAACGCTCCGGTTTCCTTGCCCTCGGCGTCGACGAACACGGCCAGCAAGCGGGCGAGGCCAGCCTGGAGCGGCAGGCGCAAGGTAACCGCGGCGGCGTCTGCCGGCACGTCGGCCTCGACGGTTCGGCCCTGGCACTCGACGCGCGCCTTGACCGCGGGGAGCCCGACGCCCGGCGTGGTGCGATACGCCCGCTGGCCGGGAACCGGTTCGCCGGGAGCGAGATCGTCGCGGATCGGGTGGTCGATTTCCTCCGGCCATCGGCGGAGTGTGATTTCGTACTCGCCCGCCTCATGCACCCGAACCGCCCACGGGGCCGTCTCCGGCACGCGCAATGCCCGAATGGACGCCTGATTCCATGGCGCGTACCCCTTGCACATCCAATCGTGGCTGGTCAGGCGGGACGGATTCTCGGCCGGGTGGCCCAAGACGATCTCGCAATCGTCGGTGAAGCTGGGCGAGATATCGGCCCACCACGCGTCGTAGGCGTCGCGCAAACGCTCGACCACCTCGGGGTGCTGCTGGGCAAGGTTCTCTTCCTGGCCCGGATCGGCGCCGACGTCGTACAACTCCTTGCCGTTGATCAGCCGCCACCGGGCCTGCATGACCGAACTTTTCCGCCACTTCTCCGGATGCAGAATGCGCTGGGAGTCGGTCACGAGCACGCGCTGCTGCCAGACGGGATCATCGTCGGCCCCTTCGAGCAACGGCCGCAGGCTGCGTCCGTCGGGCTTCCACGACGCGGGGGGCGAAACTCCGGCCAGGTCGAGCAGGGTCGAAGCCACGTCGACGTGGCCGGCCAGTTCGGGCACGTCGCGACCCCGGCTCCACCCGGCCGCCGGCCAATGCACGAAGAACGGCACGCGGTGCCCACCGTCGTACGCGCTCCCCTTCGCCCCGCGCATTGCGGCGTTGAAGATCCTCGCGCCGCCGGCCGTGCCGTTGTCGGTCATGAAGATGAACAGGGTGTTGTCGGCCAGTTCCCATTCGGCCAGCTTCGCGCGAAGCCGGCCGACGTTGTCGTCGATGTTCGTAATCATGCCGAAGAAGTGGGCCGTATGCACCGGCAGATCGGCGTAGAGGTCGGCGTACTTCTGCGGCGCGTGCATCGGGCCGTGCGCCGCGTTGGTGGCAATGTAGGCGAAGAACGGGCGGTCGCCGCGCCGGTGCTGCTCGATGAACTGCAAGGCGTAGTCGAAGAAGACGTCGGTGCAGAATCCTTCGACGGGCACCGGCTTGCCGTTATGAAAGTAGCTGCCGTCGAAATAGGCGTTGTCCCAGTAGTCGGGCGTTTGGCCCACCCCGCCGCCGCCGTGGCACATGACTTCCTGAAAACCGCAGTCTTGCGGACGCGAGGGGTAGTTGTCGCCCAGGTGCCACTTGCCGAACATGCCGGTCGTGTAGCCCGCCTCGGCCAGCATTTGCGCAACGGTGATTTCGTCCTCGCGCAGGATCGAGCGTCCGTTGATCGTATGCCATACGCCGGTACGGTTGGACCACCGGCCGGTCATCAACCCAGCCCGGGTGGGCGAGCAGGTAGGCCCCACGTGAAAATCGGTGAAACGCACGCTTTCGGCGTGCAGGGAGTCCAGGTGGGGCGTCTTCAGCACGGGGTTGCCGTGGCAGGCGAGGTCGCCGTAGCCCTGGTCGTCGGTGATTATCAGCACGATATTCGGCCGCGGCGCCTCATTGCCGAGCGACAGCCCTGCTAGCGACAATACGAGGCCGGCGGCCAGCCTGGTGGTAAGAGCGTTCTTAAACATGCTTGCCTCCTTCGAAACGGGTGGATGTTCACCCCACGGCTATTTGACCGACTACTGTAGCACACGTAGGCGAAGGTGTCCATGTTCGGCCGCCGGCGGCCGGATCGCATGCACGATGCCCCACACGCGACTCCCGCAACCGCTTCCCAGGGCGCTACTTGCCCCAGGGCAGCCCGGCCCAAATGCGTTCGGAAAGCGTTTGTTGCGGCACCGGCGCGGCGGCCAGATGCCGGCAGGCCAAATCGACCAGCGGGCCGAGCTTCCGGGGCGACGTGAGAAAATGCACCGCGCCCGCCTCGCGCATCAGCCACTCCCAGTCGGCCAACGACCGATCGGCCACGACCGTCGCCCGGGCGCCGCGCCAGCAGCGGCGCAACTCGACGAGCGTATCGAGAACCCTTGCCGCATTTTTCCGGGTTAGTTCGAGCACCAGAAAGCCGGCGGGCGCTTCGGCCATCAGCTCCTGCAAATTCGGTCGGGGGCCGGCCTCCCATAGCCGAACGCCCGTGGCGGCCAACTCGACGCGCATCGCCGCCGCCCAGTGTCCGGAGCGTTCCGAGATGGTTAGGCGTGCCGTCATGTGATTCGTTTGGGGATGCGGAAAACGGGACAGGTCCGATTTGCCGGGACGGCCCTTCGGGTGCTTCGCACAAATCGGACCGGTCCCGTTTTCCCCTGTCCCGTTTTCAGCACTCGCAGAAACAGGAGCCTCACGGTCCCCGCTTACGGTTCCAAGTTCAGTTGTTCCATGCGCCGGTACAATCGAGGGCGGGTGAGGCCCAAAAGCCGCGCGGCCTTGGCCTTGTTGCCCTTCGACTGCGTTATGGCGCGGCGAATCAGTTCACGCTCGATTCGGGTCAGGAATTCGTCCAGGACGATCGTCTCTTCCTTTCGGCCCGGCGACGTTCCAGCGGCCTGCTGCGCCAGGCGGACCGAGTCGGGCAAATCGTCGGCGGTGATGAGCGGGCCGGCGGCGCGGCGGTGCGATTCGCGCACGGCCGCGGCAAGTTCCTCCAGGTTGCCGGGCCAACGACAGCCGCTCAGCAGGTCGAGCGCCTCCGGCGCGAAACCGCCTATCTGCCGATCGCTTTGCGTATTGCACTCTTCGACGAAGAGCTGGGCCAACAGGGGCAAATCGCGGCGCCGCTCGGAAAGGGACGGCAACTCGATGCAAATGGTGCTAAGCAAAGCAGCCAGTTCGGGCTCGAACTTGCCGCGCTTCGCCAAATCGGCCGGCGGCTGTTCCGCCGTGGCCATCAGGCGGCAGGGAAACGATCGCTTGCCCAGCGTGCGCGTCAGGGCGCCGTGCAATTCCAGAGGCAAACGGTCGGCGTCGTTCAACAGCAGCGTGCCGTGCGACGTGTTCGGCTCGCCCCCGCCCGAGGCGACCGCTTGCACCGTCGAGAAGATCAACTCGGACGGAAGCGCGGCGCAGGCCAGGGGGATGAGCGGGCCTGACGTCTCAGGCGCCGCGCGGTAGTGGATGGCCGCGGCCGTGTGCTGACGACCGCTGCCCGGTGGGCCGACTACCAGCACGCTTTCGCGGCATCCGGCGGCCAGTTCCACCTGCCGCCGGGCCAGGCGCATGGCCGGGCTTTCGCCTACCAGGCGATCGGCCCCGTAGTAGGCGGCCGCCTCGCGACGGAAGCGTTGGAGTAGTTCGTGCAGGGCGATCGGCCCGGGCTCGTCGGCTGCCTCCGGCGCGGAAGCATCGTCGGAGACGGCGTCGGGCAGCGCCATCGCCACCACGCCCACGATATCTTCCGGCCCTGTTCCCAACGGGACAAACCGCATACCGCACCGCAGCGTTCGGCCGTCGGGCGCGGGAACGGAAACCTCCGCTTCCACGGCGGCGCCGGCCATGGCTTCCGGCGGGGGGCACAGGCCGGCCGCTACCGTCGGCGGGCCCTCGCCCGGCGCGCCGGTGGTGTACACGCATCGCGTGCCCGGCAGCCCGTCGGCCGCCGGCCCCAGCCACTGTCGGGCGGCCGCATTCAGGAACACCACCGTGTACCGGGCGTCGACGAAGTACAGCGGCCGCTGGCTGGAATTGAGTCGTCTTGCCAGTTCGGTCGGTGGGGTTCGCGATCGCGCCATCGTTGCGACCTTGTGTTGGACTCGTGCCAGGCCGAAGCTGAAATGCCGACGACCGCGCCGGCCGCGTTACAGGCTGTCGCCGAAGTCTTGGCGGAACTTGGCCAGGAGTTTCTCCGGCCAGTCGGAGACGGGCTTCAGGCGGCCGAGGAAGAATCGCAGCACCTTCGGCTCCTCGTCCCATTCCAAACCGCCGACAAGCTTCCGGTTCTCGTACAGCCACGCCAGCCGGTCGGCCGTGTAGTCGATCTGCGACATGGTGAACACGCGCCGGGGGAAGGCCAGCCGCATCAGTTCCATATCGGCCAGCAAATCCTTGCCGTCCTCTTCGCGCACCGAGGAAACGGTACCCCGCTCCATGCCGCGCACGCCGGAAGCCAGATAGAACGCCGCCACGAGCGCCCCGGCCGGGTATTCGGTTTGCGGTACGTGGTCGAGGAACGCCATGGCGTCGACGTGGGCGCCGAGCGCGCCGCCGGGGGTAACCACGGGAATGCCCATGCCGTCCATCTTGCGCACGAAGTAGTCGATGAACGACGGCGATTGGCAGATCATCTGCTCGTCGAGCGTTTCCTCCAGGCCGACCGCCATCGCCTCGATCTCGCGAACCGACATGCCGCCGTAGGTGAGAAATCCTTCGAACAGCGGCACCAGGTCGCGCATGCGGTTGTACAGCGACTCGTCATTCGTACAAATGACGCCGCCGCGCGACGAGCTGAGCTTTCGGGCGGAGAAGTACACCACCTCGGCCAGCGACGCCATCTCGGCGAGGATTTCGGCCATCGATTTGTCGGCGTAGCCCGGCTCCCGCTGCTTGATAAAGAACGCGTTCTCGCCAATGAGGCTGGCGTCGAGCACGATCATGCGGTTGAACTCATCGGCCACCTTGCGCACTTGCCGCATGTTTTCCATGGAGAACGGCTGCCCGCCGATGAGGTTCGTCGCCGCTTCGAGCCGGATGAACGGGACGTTTTCCGTTCCCTTCGTTTCAATGAGGTTCCGCAACTTCGCGATGTCCATGTTCCCTTTGAAGGGATGGTCGCTCTTGATCTTGAGGGCTTCGTCGCCGAAGATCTCGTGCAACGTTCCGCCGTTCAGTTCGATGTGCGCCTTGGTGGTCGTGAAGTGGTAGTTCATCGGGATGTGGTCGCCCGGCTTCACGAACACTTGCGAGATGATGTTCTCGGCCGCCCGGCCCTGGTGGACCGGCAGGATAAAATGCTTTTCGAATAAATCCCGTACCTTGCTCTCCATGCGTACGTAGCTTTGGCTGCCGGCGTAGGCGTCGTCGGCCATCATCATGGCGGCGATCTGCCGGTCGCTCATGGCGTTGCAGCCGGAATCGGTCAGCATATCGAGGAACGTGTCCTGCGTGCTCAGCAGGAACGAATTGAACCCGGCTTCTCGAATGGCGCGGAGCCGTTCTTCGATGGGCAGCAGGAACAGCTTCTGCACCACCCGCACCTTGTGCAATTCCAGGGGAATGGTCTGCCCGTTGAAAAGTTTGACTTGATGGCCGTTGCTGGAATTCCCCTGCATGCACAACTCCTGGTCTAGGTCTAGGTTGGGTGATTATGGATTACCCTGGACAAACGATGCAGTTTACCCAGGACGGGGGCTGCGGTCAAGGCGCCGGCGCAAAAGATTTCGGGGCGGCGGCCGAAACCCTTGACGTCCGGCAGCGGGTCGGGTACATAGCCGATGGCGAAAACGGGACAGTTCCGATTTGTGCGAAGCACCCGAAGGGAGGTCCCGGCAAATCGCACTTGTCCCGTTCTCCGAATCCGAGGGGCCCGAGGTGATGATCGATCCGACAGAAACCCTGCGCCAGTTGGTGGCCACTGCGAGCGTGAACCCCATGGGCAGGGCTGTCTCCGGACCGCCGTTCGGCGAGGCACGGCTGACCGATGCGCTCGAATCATTCCTAAGCAGCCTGGGTTTGCAAACCGCGCGGCAACTGGTGGAGCCGGGCCGTGAGAACCTGCTCGGCCTGCTCGATGGCGAGGTGCCCGTCGAACGCGGCGGACCGCTCCTGCTGCTCGACGCCCACCAGGACACCGTGCCCGTCGACGGAATGACCATCGATCCCTTCAAGCCCGAGTTACGCGATGGTCGGGTGTACGGCCGCGGCGCCTGCGATACCAAGGGCGGCATGGCCGCCATGTTGGCCGCCGTGGCCCGCCTGGCTCAAGATCGGCCCGCCGGCATGCCCTCGATCCTTCTCGCACTTACTGTGAACGAGGAGTACGGGTTCACCGGCGCGGTGAAGCTCACGGAGCTTTTCGGGGCCTCGGCAGGGGGAATCGTACCGCGGCGACCCGACGCCGCCCTGGTGGCCGAGCCGACGGGGCTCGACGTGGTCGTCGCCCACAAGGGCATGGTACGCTGGCAGTGCCACACGCGCGGGCTCGCGGCGCACAGCGCGCATCCGGAGGCAGGCGAAAACGCCATCTACCGAATGGCCCGCGTACTGACCGTGCTGGAAGAATATGCCCGCGACGTTGTCGCCCGCGCGGGCTCGCATCCGCTGTGCGGTCCGGCCACGCTAAGCGTGGGCACCATCGGCGGCGGCGTAAGCGTGAACACGGTGCCCGACCGATGCACGATCGAAATCGACCGCCGCTTGCCGCCGGGCGAGGACGGCGGTCACGCCCGGCAGGCGGCGATCGAGTACGTCGAGTCGCGGTTGGGAGCGGATTTCCCCGTCGACCACGACCCGTCGTATCTGAGCGGGCCGGCGCTTTCCGACGGGGCGAACGGCCCGCTGGCCGACCGGCTTACGGCCGTGGTGCACGACGTTGCCGGCTCCTGCCGCCGCGTCGGCGTGCCGTACGGCACCCACGCCGCCGTGTACGCCGCCGCCGGCGTGCCGTCGGTCGTATTCGGGCCGGGCTTCATCGAGCAGGCGCACACCCGCGACGAGTGGGTGCCCGTCGACCAGGTGTGCGCCGCCGCCGAGGTGGTCTACCGTTTCTGCCAGACCGGTTAGAACACGTCGAGCTGGAAGTGGTGGCCCTTATGGTACCGGCGCGGTTCGGGCGCGCGGATCGGGCGAGGAATCTTTCGGGGCAGCGTTTCCGGGTAGTAGTTGTGCCACTGCTTGTTGTACACCGGAATGCGCATTTCGGGCGGATACCGGTAGTACATGTCTTCGCTGCTGCGATAGTAGTCTTCGCCCCAGAAGTTCTGCGGATACCAGACGTACGGGTAGTGGTACATCCGGTTCCAGTCCTGGGTGTTGTAGGAATGCGCCCACTGCTGCCCGTAGGCCTGCTGGGCCTGGGCGTCGGACGGGCACAGAAGGGCCAGCGCCACGGCGGCGCAGGCGAGCACAAGCAACATACAGCGGATCATACGTTTTCCCCCCTGAAGGTGTGTCGGAACAGGCGCGGCGTCGGCCCGCGTTTGGGTCGTTCCCTGAGTATGGCAGAGTGCGCGGCCGGGATGCGGCGTCGGATGCGGGAACCTGGGCAAGGTTTGACGTCCCGCGAACCCTCAGGACCGCGCTCTCCTGCAAGAGCATCGGCAACCCCTATCGCCCGCATTGAAGGAAGTTTCCGAAAAGCTTGCCTAACCGGCACCGGGCAGATGGGCCGATTCCAAATACGCCGACAACAGGATTTGCGCGGCGAGCATGTCGCGGCGGGCCTTGCGCCGGCGGCTGGTCAGCTTGGCGTCGAGTAACAAGTGCTCGGCCTCGACGC
>CAYPWB010000315.1:0-7557 GCA_964414315.1 uncultured Planctomycetaceae bacterium
GGAAAACGGGACAGGTCCGATTTGTGCGAAGCACTCTTCGGGCCGTTACGGTAAATGGGAAAGGGATTGTCTCATGCTCGCCGCCGGAGCGGTTGCCTGGTAGTGCGTCGATTTGGTATTGGGCTTGTTGTTGGGCGCTCGGGCTCCACGGGTTGACCGGGCCGGGTGGGGCCGACTATGCTGGCAGGGTGGAAGCCTGCTGTATGCGGCAGGACATTCGTTCAGTGCACTGGGCCATTGGCTCGCCGCACCCTTCATCCGAAGCACGCGGGCACCGTGAGAGGCGATTGATGCAACAACCTACCGCGGCAACCGCGCTGATTCTGCTGATTGCGGCGCTTTCGGCCGCCGAAATCGGCATCGATTCGGTAGCGGCCGAGGACCGCGCGCCGCGGGAAGTGTTCGTGAGCGAAATGCGGCTGGCTACACTCCGAAGTCGCATTGCACGGCAAATCGAACCTACCTATTCGGCATGGCTCGACCTGGAGTCGCGCGCCGAGAACCTGCGCACTCGGCAGCACCACGCCCCGAGGCACTGGCATGTGCCGGGCTACTACCGGGACGCCGCGGGCCATTCGCAGGCCAAACAGGGCTTGCAGGACGACGCGAACGCGGTGTACGAACTGGCCCTGTGCTGGCGGATGACCGGCGACGAACGCTACGCCCGAGCCGCCGTACGCTTGATCGACGGTTGGGTTGCGACGGTCCGGTCGACCAGCCGAGCGGACGACTCCACGCTCTCGTTCAGCTACCACTTTCCGGCGATGGTGTTCGGCGCCGACCTGCTCGCCGCGTGGCCGGGATTCGCAGCCGATCGCCAGGACGCCTTCCGGCGTTTCTGCCGAGAAACGGCGCTGCCGCTGAACACAATGAACCGCGACAACAACTGGGGCAATTGGGGACTGGTGCTGGTGCTTGCCTGCGCCCGGTATCTGGACGACGACGACTTGCTCGACCGTGGCGAGCGGCGTTGGAAGGAGTTGCTGGACCGCCAGATCGACGATCGTGGTCACTTGCACCACGAGGTCCGTCGCGGCGGCGGCATCCGCGGCATTTGGTACTCGCACTTTTCGTTGTTTCCGCAGACGATCGCAGCCGAAATCCTGCGCCTGGCGAACCGGGACGTGTACGTTTGGCGCTCTCCGTCGGGCCGTACGCTTCGCGCGGCCTTCGAGCCACTGGCGGGCTGGACCCGCCGTCCTGGATCGTTCCCCTACTGGGAGGGCCCGGCGGAACAGCAACTTGGCGTGCAGTACTTCAGCTACTTCGAGATTCTCCATGCCCGTTGGCCGAACGCAGACGCCGCGGCCCTGCTGCGCGAGGCCCGGCCCGTAACGGCCCGTCACAGTGCCCCCGTGTTGACGTTCACGCACGGCGATTTGCTCACGGACAGCCCGGCGAAGGGCATTCCGCGGTTTCGCACACCCGCCGGTTTGCGTTGAACCGGCCAAAGGTCGTACCGGGCGCCGTCGACGGCACGCAGGCGGGCGGAGTTTTCGGGCCGACCGGCCGATCGTGCGGCCGCCGCCGGGTGCACTTGGGGTTGGCGGTACCGGTTGCTTCGCGGTCAACCGTTGAGTGCGAGTAACATTGCCGTCGGCTGAACAGTTACAAACATGAAGGATACTTGTCTTCGGCCTTCAATCCGTTCCCAGTTTCTCCGACCGGACGGTCTTCGTCTGCCCATTCACGCAGACGGTCACCGCGTGCGGCTGCTTGGAACGGACGCGATAGCCGACGACTTTGCCATCCCGCCACTCCATGTCGACGTGGTAGCCGCCGCGGGCCCGCAGGCCCGTGACCTTGCCGTTGGGCCAGGCGTCGGGTAAGGCGGGCAACAGGCGGATAACATCGCCGTGGCTCTGCAGGAGCATCTCCCCAATGCCGGAGGCGCCGCCGAAGTTGCCGTCGATCTGAAATGGGGGATGTTGGCAGAAAAGGTTGACTCCGCTTTTCTGGATCAGGTTATTGAGCATGCGATGGGCGTGGTTGCCGTCGTGCAGGCGGGCCCAGAAATTCACCTTCCAGGCCATCGACCAGCCGGTGCCGCCGTCGCCCCGGCGCTCCAGTGAAACTTCGGCCGCCTTGGCCAGTTCGGGCGTTCTTTCGGGAGTGATCTCGTCGTGCGGGTGCAGCCCGTAAAGGTGCGAGACGTGGCGGTGATGCGGCTCGATCTCTTCGTAGTCCTCCAGCCATTCCATGATTTGCCCATGCGTTCCGATCCGGTTTGGCGCGAGCTTGCCTCGGGCGCTGGCGAGTTCGGCGCGAAAGTCTTCGTCGACGCCCAGAATCGTCGACGCCTCGATGCAATTCGCGAACAGCTCGCGGAGGATTTGCATGTCCATTGTCGGCCCCATGCAGATGCGGGCGACCTTGCCGTCGGACATCTTGAATCCGTTCTCCGGCGAGTTGGACGGCGCGGTGACGAGCCAACCCGTCTTCGGGTCGGTGATCAGCATGTCGAGGTAGAATTCGGCCGAGCCCTTCATGATCGGGTACGCCCACTGGAGAAAGGCTTCGTTGCGGGTGTAGTCGTAATGCTCCCAGAGGTGATCGCACAGCCATGCCGAACCGCTGGCGGTCGCGCCCCACGACGCCTGTTCCCCCGGCGCGGTGAATCCCCAAACATTGGTAATCACGTGCGCGACCCAGCCGTCGGCGTTGTAGTACGCTTTGGCGGTTTCGGCTCCGGGCTCCTGCAAGGACTCGATCAGTTTCATCAGCGGCATGTGGCAGTCGCCCAGTCCGGTCATTTCCGCCGGCCAGTAGTTCATCTGCACGTTGATGTCGAGGTGGTAATCGCAGTTCCACGGCGTCTGAATGCCCTCGGCCCAAAGGCCTTGCAGGTTCGCAGGCATCGTGCCCGGACGCGAACTGCCGATTAGCAGGTACCGGCCGAAATTGAAATACAGCGCCGCCAGCGCCGGATCGGGCTCGCCCTTGGCAATCGCCGCATGCCGTTGATCCGTCGGCAACGCTGCCGCAGCCCGGCTCTGTGCCCGGCCGTCGTCGAGGTTGATACTCACACGGTCGAAGTAGGAGCGATGGTCGGCGATGTGAGCCGATCGTAGTTGCTCGTACGACTTGGCTGATGCTTTGGCGATATCCTGGCTGGTCGCTTCGAACGGGTCGGGCGTGTTGCGTCCGCCGAAGCCCTGGTAGTCTGTTGCCGCGGCGACCAGAAGAACGGCTTCGTCGGCCCCCTCGACCCGAAGCGTGGCGCCTTCCACAGAGACCGTGCCGCCGCGCGGTATGGCCCGCAGGCGGGCAACGTACCGGACGCCCTTCACTCCGGCCTGTCCGCTTGCGAGTTCGCCGGTCATCAGGAGCCCCGCGGAACCATCGGCCCGGGTTTCGAAGCGTTCCAGACGGTCCAGGGACGCGATGAAGGAAATGGCGCCGGGCTCATCCCCCGTGAAGCGAAATGCCATCACTTGATCCGGCGCGCTGGCGAACGCTTCGCGCGTGTAAGTGACGCCGTCTCGGGAGTATTGAACGCTTGAAATGGCGTTACGAATATCCAGAGTACGCTGATAGTGGTGGTAGTCCTCCTTGGGGTGGAGGACGACGGACAACGGAAACCGGCCGTGCCGTCGGTAGCCGTGGATGGCGATCGCCACCACATTGGCACCATCCTTGAGGAATTTGCTCACGTCGCGTTCGAAGGTTGCGTTGGCCATGGCGCGCCAGCCGGCGAGCGAGCCCACCTCTTGCCCGTTGACATAGACGGCCCCGTTCATGTCGGCCGGGCCGACTTCAAGCACGCCGAACTGGTCGACCTGAGCCTGCGTCAGATTCAAGTGGTGGCGCAAGACAACTCGTTGCCCGTTCTCTAAACGTTTGCCTTCGCCCGGGACCACCTTGCCGCCGGCGATGGTGTAATCCTCCCAAGCTTCGTCGTCCGTACCGGGCTGGACGGCCTGGGCAACCCGCTTGTTCCCCTCGCGGTATTGCTCTCGGACGTCTTGGAACCGGCTCAAGTCGATCTCGTCCCACTTCCACTCACGGAGCAGTGCGGGGGCCACGTCGCGCTTCCAGGCAATGTGCAGGTCGCCCAGCGCCTGGTAGCATCCCCACGGGCCGCGTGCGCCGCCCCGGGAACCGCCGCCCTTGCAGGTGAAGGTCTGGTTGACCAGCGCCTCGGCCTCCGTATTCTTGCCGGCCAGCAACAACTCGCGGATTTTCGGAAGGTTCTCGGACGCGTCTTCACGATTCCAATCGACTCGCGAACCGGACCACACCGACTCTTCGTTCAGCGCGATCCGCTCACGATCGACCTTGCCGAAGACCATGGCGCCGATGCGACCGTTCCCAATCGGCAGGGCCTCTCTTTGCCAACCGGCTGCAGGCCGAGCGTACCAAAGGGTTGTCGAGGGATCGCCCGGCGGTTTCGGCTCGGCCGCATGTGCCGCAGCCCATGTGGTAAACAGGATCAGTAAGAGTGTGTTTGCCTTCGTAAACATTCCGGTCACCTCTTTCTGCAAATCAAGGGAATACAGATGCAACGTCTTGTCGGTCAATTCGGGCGCAATTGGGTTCAGACCACGGCGGATTCGGCCGTGGACGGTCATCGTCTATGGATTGTTTCGGAGCCGTCCGGTCCTGGATTTCCGTTCATTGGCCCCGGCCGACATGGTACCATCGCGCAAGGCGACCGGCCGGCACGCCCAGGTAGTAACCGGCGATTACCTTCTGGTTGATCCACATGGTACGCCAGGGGCCGAGCGTATGCCAGCGGCGGGCCGAGGTAATGACGGGCTGGCGAAGAACGACGATTCGGCCGAGGTGGCGCAAGCGGCGAACCAGCGCGAAGTCGTCCATGATCGGCACGTCGGGAAAACCGCCCGCCGCGTGGAACGTGTCGGCCTTCATGAACAGGGCCTGGTCGCCGTAGGGCATTTGAAGCACGCGCGACCGCAGTTGGACGCCCCGTTCGATCCATCGCAGCGCCCGACCCGGCCCGTCGATCCGCAGCCGAAACGCCCCGGCCGCCACGTGCGGCCGGTCCAGGGCTTCACAAACGGCTTCGGCAAACCCTTCGGGCAACCGGGAATCGGCGTGGAGGAACAGGAGGATATCGCCGCCGGCTGCCTCCGCGCCGGCGTTCAGTTGCCCGGCTCGACCCGGCAGAAATTGAAGGACGCGGCATCCGGCCTCCTCCGCAATGTCGACCGTGGCGTCGGTGCTGCCGCCGTCGGCCACAATGACTTCCACTCCAGGAACATTCTTCGTGCTCGCCAAAGCTTGCGGGAGGTATCGGGCCTCGTTGACCGTCGGGAGGATGACGGAAAGTTTTGTGGAACGATTCACGGGGGACTGCCCCCTTCGGCCGCAATGCGGCGCCACACGGTCAGGTCCTCGGGCCGGTCGACGTCGGAAAGCGGCTCCAGCAGCGCGACGGATTGAGAAAGCTCGGCCGCACGGTCGAGGGTCGACTGCAACACGTGCTCGCCGCCCCAGGCGATGGCGTGGAACAACTCAGGCACGAGCCGCCGCAGCCCGATCAGGTAATACCCGCCGTCGGTGGCCGGGCCCAGCGCCACATCGGCGTCGGCCAGTCGCTCGAACGCCTCGCGCAGCAGCCGCGGCGTAATGCCCGGGCAGTCGGCGCCGACGACGACCGCGCGGGCCGCGCCGTCGCGGAAGGCGTCGGCCAGCGCTCGGCCCATGCGGCAGCCGAGGTCGCCGGCACCTTGCGGGCGGTACTCCACGTCGTTGCCGAAGCATTCGGCCATCTTCTTTGCGTCGCCGCCGTCGTAGCGCACTTCGACCGTTACGGCGGCCGTTCGCCGGAACGCGCGTGCCTGAGCAAGCGTATGCCGGGTCAGGTCGCATTGCAGCCGCGCAGCCCCATCCGTACCCAGTACCGGGATGAGCCGGGTTTTTGTCGTTCCCGGCTCGGGATACCGAGAAAACACGATGAGGCGCATTACGTTCATACAGCGAATGTATCGCATCTGTGTCGGGCTTGAAAGTGGTTCGGGACGGAATAGCACCCCCGCGACATTCTGTCGCGGTTTCGATCGTTTTGCCGTTGCGAATGACGCCCATCAGCTTCGGCACGGTTTTCGCATGACCTCCGGAAGATCTTCAGCACCTCGATGCGGTGGTTCCGTTGCCGACCTCGCCCTTCGCGGCCCTCCGTGCCTCAAGGACGTACCACCCGACTGCCTGAGCACCATCTCGAACCGAAACCAAGGGACGCAGAACATGACCCTCTCCCAACTCATTCAGAAATCCTGCTTTGCGGAGCCCTTCACCAAAGAGGAACTCGTGCTGATGCTTTCGTATCCGCCCGGTTCTTCGGAATCGTTGGCATTGATGGCCGAAGCTCGGCGCATTTCCGCGGAAGTGACCGAAGGCAAGGCTGAAATTCACGGCCAGTTTGCCTTGGACTTGGCGCCGTGCAGCCGGAACTGCGACTGGTGCTCGTTTGCCGCGCACAACGGCATCTTCAAGAGCAAATGGCAGCTCCCCGCGGAAGACGCCGTGGCACGGGCTCTGAAGTTCGAGCGGGAAGGGGCCAATGCGGTTCTCACGATGGCTACCGCGGATTATCCGTTCAGCAAAATGCTCGATATCGCCCGCGACATCCGCCGACACATCAAGCCGGAAACTCCGCTGATCGCCAATACCGGCGACCAGAACCTGGACCAGGCGGAACGGATGAAGGACGCCGGCTTCGACGGCGCCTACCACGCGGTTCGGCTGGATGAAGGCCGGCGCAACAGGATCGCACCGCGGAAGCGACTCGAAACCATCCGCAACTTCCAGGAAGCCGGACTCTGGGTCGGAACTTGCGTGGAGCCCGTGGGACCGGAGCACACCCATGACGAACTGGCGGAGATGATTCTCTTCACCGCGTCGATCCGCCCGGCATTCAGCGGCGCCGCGCGGCGCATCCCCGTCCCGAACACGTCCCTGGCGGAGTACGGCATGATCTCGGAACTGCGGATGGCACAAATTGTGGCCGTAACCCGTCTGGCCATGCCCCGCGGCACGCGCGGGAATTGCACGCATGAGCCCTGCACGCTGGGCGCGCTGGGCGGGGCGAACCTGTTCTGGGCGGAAATCGGGGCCAATCCGCGAGACGACCAGGAGAAGACCGAAGAACATCGCGGCAAGGACGTGGAAAGATGCCGGGAAATCTACTGGGAAGCGGACTGCGAAGTCCTCGACGGTCCCTCCCGTCATTTCACCGCCGCCCCGAAGCCAACGGCCCCGGCCCAGCAATATGCGCCATTGCTAGCGGTATCCGCGGGTCATGAGGCGTTCTAGCTTCCGGTTCAGTTTGTCGACCGGTTCGTCGTAGCTCTTTCCATGCGACTGAAGGTACAGACGTATTTGTTCCCCGTCTTTGCGAACCTTCGTCTCCCGTCCGCAGCACAACAGATGCACCCCATCGCGCAGCAGGCAGTTCTTCACCATCTCGGCCGCCTCGGGGTCTTCGCGGGGCAGAATGCCGTGGCTCGCCTCCACCAGAAACACCTCGGAGCCGAGCCGGGCGGGGCGGCCGCGCGGGCGCCGGTGGCGATGACGGCCTTGCTGAAGCGGAGG
>CAYPWB010000316.1:0-7482 GCA_964414315.1 uncultured Planctomycetaceae bacterium
CTGGGGCAGTGAGTCGGTGAGGCTCTTCCGCACAGGTTTCCGCGCGGCACCGATCGGAATGGCGGCTCGGAGAGCCGCCCCACAGTAGCCCGACTCTCCGAGTCGGTAAACACGGCGGGCTGGGGCAGTGAGTCGGTGAGGCTCTTCCGCACAGGTTTCCGCGCGGCAACGATCGGAATGGCGGCTCGGAGAGCCGCCCTACAGTGGTCCGACTCTCCGAGTCGGTGAGCATGTACTACATGTAAGGGGGCGACTTCGCCTCCCGGGGTGGATGCTTGCCTAGGAGCGCGCGGGCTGGTAGAAATAAGTTGCGGGACTCCTGGGAACGGCTCTCGGAACGGACGGCGAACTCATGGCACTGGTTACCTTGCGCGTACTGGACGGCGCCGATCGCGGCCGCACCTACGAGGAAGTTTCCACACCGCTGACCATCGGACGCGAGGACGGCAACGCGGTGCAACTGAACGACGAGCGGGTGAGCCGGTTCCACCTGAAAATCCAGGAGGATCACGACCGCGTCGTCCTGACCGACCTGCAAAGCACCAACGGCACGAAGGTCAACGGTGAGAGCGTGCAGCTTTGGATTCTCCGGCCCGGCGACGTGATGACCGTCGGCCGCAGCCTGCTGCTGTTCGGCTCGCGCGATGAGATTGCCCGCCGGCTCGCGCGGCTGCGCAACGGGGAACCGGACGACGGAATTCACCTGGAGATGGACGACCTCGAAGACCCCACCGAATCGGTGCCGCTCGAGTTTGAATTGGGCTTCGGCGACGATCCCGACGTGCAATCCACGCTCCACACGCTCCTGCCGCCCGAGTTGCCGCGGGACCTCGGCCCCGCCCAGGCCGGCCAACTGGCCGAGTTGCTTTTTTACGTTCACTTGCGGCTGCGCGGGCTGGTCCAGAGCGCCCGGCCGAAGGGCAAGTCCGATCGGATCACCCTCGAACAGCGGCAGTGGCAGAACCTGTTGGACCTTCAAGATCGGATTGCCGGTTACCTTCGGGCGGTCGGCGAGCCGGGAGACTAGCCCACGATGAGCACGGACGCCTTCACGCACCTCCACTGCCACAGCCATTACAGCCTGCTCGACGGCGCCGGAACGATCGCGCGGCTCTTGGACCGGGCCGGCGAGCTGGGCATGACCGCCCTCGCGCTGACCGACCACGGCAACCTGCACGGCGCGGTCGAGTTCTATCGCGCCGCGAAGGATCGCGGCATCAACCCGATTATCGGCTACGAGGCTTACATCGCCCCGCAAAGCCGGTTCCACAAAGACGCTTCGGGTATGAAGGAGGCCAGCTTCCACCTGACGCTCTTGGCGCAGAACCAGACCGGCTTTCGCAATCTGCTCAAGCTGGCCTCGGCCGCCTACACCGAGGGCTTCTACTTCCGCCCGCGAATCGACAAGGAAATCCTCGAAGCCCACAACGAGGGCCTCATCTGCCTCAGCGGGTGCGTGTCGAGCGAGGTCAACCGCATTCTGATCGACGGGCAGGCCAACGCCGTCCGCCGGGCCGAAGAAGTGGCCGCCTGGTTTCATGGCATCTTCGGCGACCGGTACTTCATCGAAATCCAGAACAACGGCCTGGAGATCCAGCAGGTCGCGCTGGAGCGCGCGTGCGAAATGGCCGACCGGATGGGCATCCCTCTGGTCGCCACCAGCGACGTCCATTACGTGAAGCAGAGCGACGCCGGCGCGCAGGACATCCTGCTGTGTGTGAACACGGGCAAGTTCCGCACCGATCAGAAGCGCATGCGCATGGAAAGCGACCAATTCCACCTGCGCAGCCCGAAGGAAATGTACGACGCCTTTCCCGACCGGGCCGACGCCGTGCGCCGCAGCCAGGAGATTGCCGACTCGGTCGACATCGAACTGGAACTGGGCCAGCGGCACTTTCCCGTGTTCACGCCCCCGGACGAGATGACCTCGGCCGACTATCTGCGCAAACTGTGCATCAAGGGCCTCAAGGAGCGGTACGCCGACGATGCCCAGCGCTGCCCCGGCGGCGAGCTTTCCGACGAGGTGATGGCCCGGCTCGACCGCGAACTGGGCGTGATCGAGAAGCTCGGCTTCCCGAACTACTTTCTCATCGTGTGGGATTTCGTCAACTTCGCGCGTTCACAGGGCATACCGGCCACGGCCCGCGGGTCGGGCGTCGGTTCGCTCGTTTCCTACGCGCTGTATCTCAGCCACGTGTGCCCGCTGAAGTACGATCTGCTGTTCGAACGCTTCCTCGACGAGAGCCGCCGCGAGGCGCCGGATATCGACATCGACTTCTGCCAGCAGCGGCGGGCCGAGGTGATCCAGTACGTGAAGGACCGGTACGGCGTGGAGAACGTGGCGCAGATCGGCACGTTCGGCACGCTGCAGGCGAAGGCGGCCATTCGCGACGTCGGCCGTGCGATGGGCATGCCCATCTCGCGGGTCGATTCGGTCGTGGCCATGGTGCCGGCCGTGCTGAACATCAAGCTGGAAAAGGCGCTCGAAACAAGCGACCAGCTTCGCGAGGAGTGCGAGAAGGATCCTCAGGTGCGCGAACTGATCGACTTCGCCCGCCAGGTCGAAGGGCTCGCCCGAAACATCGGCACGCACGCCGCCGCCGTGGTCATTGCCGACCGCCCGCTCACCGACTACGTGCCTTTGCAGCGCATCACCGGCAAGGAAGAGATCATTACGCAGTGGTCGATGAACGACGTGGAGCGGGCGGGCCTGCTGAAGATGGACTTTCTCGGGCTGCGCAACCTGACGATCCTGGCGAAGGCGGTTGAGCTGGTCGAGCAGATGACCGGCCGGCGGATCGACCCGTACAGCTTCCCCCTGGACGATCAGGCCGCGTTCGACATTTTCGCCCGGGGCGAAACGAAGGGCGTGTTCCAGTTCGAAAGCGGCGGCATTCGCGAACTGCTGCAGCGGATGAAACCCGACCATTTCCGCGACATCATCGCCACGAACGCCCTGTATCGGCCCGGCCCGCTCGAAGGCGGCATGGTCGACGACTACATCCAGGTGAAGCACGGCCGCCGCAAGCCCGAGTACAAACACCCTGTGATGAAGGACGTGCTCGAGGAAACGCACGGCGTGATGGTGTACCAGGAGCAGGTCATGCGCATCCTCAATCGGCTGGGCGGCATTCGCCTGGCCGACGCCTACACCTGTATTAAGGCCATCAGCAAGAAGAAGCTCGAACTCATCGCCAAGTTCCGGCAGGAGTTCATCACCGGCTCCGGCGAAAAGGGCCTTGCCAAGAACGAAGCGGAAGATTTATTCGGGCTGATCGAGAAGTTCGCGGGTTACGGATTCAATAAATCACATTCCACCGCCTATGCGCTCATCGCCTACATGACCGCCTACCTGAAGGCGCACTATCCGGTGGCCTTCATGGCGGCGTTGCTTTCGAGCGATATTCCCGGGCGGAACTTCAAGCGGAAAGACTCGGTCGTCGAGCACATGGACGACTGCAAGCGGATGGGCATTGCCGTGCAGCCGCCCGACGTGAACCGCTCCGAGGCCGAGTTCGCCGTCGACGGGCAGAATATCTGCTTCGCGCTTTCCGCCATCAAGGGCTGCGGGGCGGGTGCGGCCCGGGCGATTGCCGAGGAACGGCACCGGGGCGGCCCGTACCAGAGCCTGTTCGACTTCTGCGAACGGCTCGACCCCGGCACGGTCGGCCGATCGGCCATCGAAACCCTCGTGAAGGCCGGCGCCTTCGACTCGCTCGGCGGCCACCGGGCGCAGCAGTTCGCCGCCATCGACCGGGCGCTCCAGTCGGGCGCGGCGGCCGCGGCCGACCGCCGCAGCGGGCAACTCGGCCTGTTCGGCGAGGAGGAGGAACCCGAGGAAACCATCGGCGCCAGCCTGCCCGACGTGCCCGAGTGGGAGGACCGCGAACGGCTCACCCGCGAAAAGGAGGTGCTCGGCTTCTATCTTTCCCAGCATCCGCTCGAAGAATACGAGGAGACGCTGGCCACGTACCGCTCGCACCGCACCAGCGAGTTGGGTAAGTTGGCGCCGAAGGCCGAGGTGTTCCTCGGCGGCATGCTGGCCGCGCTGAAGTACTCGAATACAAAGAACCCGAAGCCCGGCAAGCCGTCGCGCTACGTAATGTTCGACCTCGAAGACACCGAGGGCCTGGTGCGATGCATCGTGTGGCCCGACAAGTTCGCCGAGTATGAGGAGTTGATCGCGGCCGACGCCATCCTCATGGTGCGCGGCAAGGTCGACAAGCGGCCCGACAGCGAGGAGGCCACGCTCATCGTCGACGAACTGATCCCGTTCGACCAGCTTGCCGAGCGCTACACCCGCGGCGTGGCCATCCGCTTGCTGGAGGAGCAGCACAACGAGCGGGTGGTCGAGCAACTGCACGAGATCCTTTCCGGCTATCCCGGCACCCGCGAGCTGAACCTGGTCGTCTACCTGCGCGACGGCAGCCGCGTGCCGTGCTCCTGCCGCGACGTCCGTGTGGAGATCAGCGCCGAGATGCGCCGGCGGGTGGAGGAGCTGCTGGGTCCGGGCAATTTCCGCGTCATCGCCTCGCCGCCCCGCCCCACCCCCGCCCGCGCCGCCGCCGGCCGCAACGGCAACGGCCGCACCGGCAACGGCAGGAAGCGAAAGCCGAAGTAGCTGTCGGCGCGCCGCCAAGAAGCCGTCATTGGGCATTCACTGTAGGGCGACTCTCCGAGTCGCCGTCTCTTCTCCTTCACGACTCGGAGAGTCGTGCTACAGTGGCTGCCGCGGGCATCTACCGGCCCATCCAGCCGCCGTCGACCAGGTACACGGCGCCGTGCACGTAATCGGAGGCGGCCGAGGCGAGGAAGACGGTGACGCCTTTGAAGTCGTCGGGTTGGCCCCATCGGCCGGCGGGAATGCGGGCGAGGATGGCGGGCCCGCGCTCGGCGTCGGCCTGCAGCGCGGCCGTGTTGTCGGTGGCAATGTAGCCCGGGGCGATGGCGTTCACGTTCACCCCCCGGCCCGCCCACTCGTTGGCCAGCGCCATGGTCAACTGGGCAATGCCGCCCTTGCTGGCCGCGTAGCCCGGCACCGTAATGCCGCCCTGAAAGCTCAGAAGCGACGCCGTGAACAGGATTTTGCCGTGCCCGCGGGCGGCCATGTCGCGCCCGAACTCGCGGCTGAGAATGAACTGGGCATTGAGGTTCACCTCGATAACCCGGTCCCAGTAGTCGTCGGGGTGCTCGGCCGCCGGCTTGCGGAGGATGGTGCCGGCGTTGTTCACCAGGATGTCGACAGGCGGGCATTGCTCGCGAACGCGGCCGATGAACTCGTAAACGGCCTTCCGGTCGGCAAAGTCGCACCGGTAGGGGCGGAAGGCGCGGCCGAGGGCGGTCACCTCCTGCTCGACCTCGCTGCCGCTCGGCTCCAGTTGGGCCGACACGCCGACGATGTCGGCCCCGGCCTCGGCCAGCGCGACGGCCATCGCCTTGCCAATACCGCGCCGGCAGCCGGTTACCAGCGCCGTCTTGCTGTCCAGTTTGAACAGGTCCAATACGTTCATAGGGTTCCTCGTTGGTTAGCTGCACTCCAGCAAGTACTTCATTCCTTCGGGGTTCCGGTCGATCTTCCGGAAAATGTCTTGGATGCGTGCGAGCGGGGCCACTTCGGTAATGAGACGGTCGAGCGGCAGTTGGCCCGCCGCGGCCAGGGCGATGGCCTCGTCGAAGTCGGCCGGTTCGTACACGCGCACGCCGATCATCTGCAACTCGCGCCAGAAGAAACGGAACAGCTCGACCGGCTGCGGCTGCGCGTGGATGGCTACCATGACAATGCGGCCGCGCACGCGGGGGAGTTTCGTCATGGCCTCCACGCCCGCCTGCGTGCCGGAAACCTCGAACACCACGTCGGCGAACGCCTGCTCGGTGAAACGGCCGACGACCTCGACCAGATCCTCCTCGAGCGGGTTGACGGCGGCCAGCCCCAGCTCCTCGGCCAGGGCGCGGCGGGCGGCGTTCGGTTCGGAAATGAGCACCCGCCCACTCTTCTGCCGCGCCACCAGACCGATGAGCAGCCCGATGGGACCGCCGCCGATCACCACCGCGTTCTCGCCCGCCCGGAGGTTGGCCATCCGCACGTCGTGGCAGGCGACGGCCAGCGGCTCGACCAGGGCCCCGTGCCGGTCGGAGACGGCCTCGGGCAGCAGATGCAGGGTGTGCGCCGGCACGGTCCAGGACCCTTGCAACGCGCCCGGCGTGTCGATGCCGATGAACTTCAGGTTCTGACCGATGTGCCGGTATCCGGCGTCGACCGGGTCGGGCTCGCCCGGCTGAAGCGGCCGCACGGCCACGCGGTCGCCGGGGCGGACATTCTCGACCCCCGAGCCGACCTCGGCCACCACGCCGGACGCCTCATGCCCGATCACCTGCGGGATGTGCACGCGGCGGTCCATTTTGCCGTGGCAAATGTGGACGTCGGTACCGCAAATACCGCAGTAGCGCACCGCAAGGCGCGCTTCGCCCGGCCCGGGCGGCACGATGTGCCCCTCGCTCACGCGAAACGTTTCGTTGCCTTCGTAGTAAGCGGCTTGAAGAGTCATGGGTTCCTCATTTCAGGGGTATACTGTAGGGCGACTCTCCGAGTCGCCTCGTCTGCGCTTACATTACGACTCGGAGCGTTGCGTTACAGTAACCGTTCCCAGGTCGGCGGCGCGGGCTGTTTTCTCCGCTGCATGCGAGGGGGACAGTCCCATTTTCGCGGCCTGCGGCAGTAGGGCGAATGGGCACATCGCCCTGTGTGCCGCGAAAATCGGGACAGTCCCCCGTGAACGGTTACCGTGCTACCGTTTCATTTCCGGCGGGCGCTGGAGGATTTGGAGCATGTTTCCCTCGGGGTCGAGGAAGTTGCGCACGCGGCCGCCGCCGACGGCGCCCATCTCGTCGCCGCTCCACTCGACGCCTTTCTGCTCCAATTCCGCCATGGCGGCGTCGAAGTCGTCCACACGCAGGGCCAGGTGCGACCAGCCGGGCGTCCACGTGGTGCGTTCCGGCCGAGGCGTGTCGTCGCGCGGCATCACCTCCAGCAGCGTGCCGTCCGGCGCGCGCAGGATCCACACCGGCTTCTCGTGCCGCACCACCTTCTCGTAGCCCAGCACATCGCAGTACCAGTCGGAAAGCCGGTCCACGTCTTCCACCGCAACCGCCGGGTGATCGATGCCGGTAATTCTAGTCATAGGTTCCTCCTTTAGTGGTTTGGGGCAAGGCATGGCAGCACAACGCGTTGAGTCGTGGGTTTATGCCGCCCGAGTTGTCAGATGTTTGCGCCGTCATGGCGACTCGGAGAGTCGCCCTACTGTAGCACGACTCTCCGAGTCGTGAAGCGCCGGGACACGAGGCGACTCGGCGGAGCGTGGCCCTACTGTAGCACGACTCTCCGAGTCGTAGTCTCCGTGATCCGCCGGTAGCTCGGCGTTTCGTAATCGAACAGGACTTTTGCAAATCGGGATCACAAGGTCCCCTCTCCCTCTGGGAGAGGGT
>CAYPWB010000317.1:0-7477 GCA_964414315.1 uncultured Planctomycetaceae bacterium
CCGCGGGCACGGGCATCACGGAACCCTGGCCGGCTGGCAGAACCGGACGGCCTGAACGGAAAGGAACCATCATGGAACTTTGGCTTGCGTTGGCGTGCCTTATGTTTGCCTGCTGCTTCGCGTGGGGCGCGGTGTGCCACGTGAACATGCGGTTAGCCGAGGCGGAACTGGCGGCTTTGCGTCGCCGCCTGGCCGACTTGCAGCGGGGCCTCGACGCCGAACCGGCCGGCGAGGCCCGGGAGGGCGTCTGGTGCCCGTGACGAGCGGGGGAAAAGGGGGAGCACGATGCTGACGCAAAGCTGGATGACGTGCAGGCGATGCGGACAGCGGTGCGAAGAGTACCGGTGCAACGACCGAGTAACCGGCAAACCGGCGAAGAACGGTGTGTGGATACGGACCGTATGTGTGCGGTGTAAACGATTCCTGGGCTACAGGCCCTATAGCGACAAGGAGGAGAGACCGTGGTAACGATCAATCGGCTCGAAATCGAGAACGTCAAGCGGGTGCAGGCAATCCGCGTAGAACCGTCCCCTAACGGCCTGACGGTCATCGGGGGCCGGAACGGGCAAGGCAAGACGTCGGTGCTCGATGCGATCCTTTGGGCATTGGGCGGCAACAAGTACCGGCCGACCAACGCGAAACGCGACGGGGCGTCGGCCGATCCGCGAATCGAGATCGAGCTCGACAACGGCCTGGTCGTGACCCGTGAGGGCAAAAACGCAACGCTCAAGGTCATCGACCAGTACGGCAACAAGGCCGGGCAAGCGTTGCTCGACGAATTGATCGGCCAGTTGGCGATCGACCTGCCGAAGTTCATTCATGCCGACGGAAGGAAGAAGGCCGAAACGCTACTGCAAATCATCGGGGTCGGCGACGAACTGGCGAAGCTCGACGAACAGGCGGAACGCATCTACAACGAGCGGCACGCGGTCGGCCAGGTCCTGACGCGGAAGAAGAAGCACGCCGAAGACCTGCCGTTTGAGCAGAACGTGCCCGCGGAAGAGGTTTCCGCCTCGGAGTTGATTCAACAGCAGCAGGCCATCTTGGCTCGCAACGGCGAAAACCAGCGGCTGCGGGCACGCCGCGACGAACTGGCGAACACCGTCCAAGTTATCGAGCGGGAAGTAAACGCATTACGGGAGAAGTTGCGGGACGCGGAGAAGCGGCGCACGGCGGCCCAGGACGCATTGGCGACGGCCTCCCGAACAGCAGCCGACCTGCAAGACGAGTCGACCGCGGAGCTGGAAGAGTCGCTCCGGCAGATCGACGAAACCAACCGCAAGGTACGCCATAACGCGGAGAAGCGGCACGCCGAGGAAGAGGCGGCGGAAATCGCCGAGCAGGTCGATCAGCTTTCCGCAAGCCTGGAGGCCGTCCGCAAGCAACGGCACGACCTGCTGGCCGGCGCCGAGTTGCCTCTGCCCGGGCTGTCCGTGGCCGGCGGGGAATTGACCTACCATGGGCAAAAATGGGACTGCATCAGCGGTAGCGACCAGCTTCGCGTGGCCGTGGCCATCGCCCGCAAGCTCCGGCCGGCGTGCCAGTTCGTGTTGCTCGACAAGCTCGAGCAGATGGACGCCGACACGATGCGGGAGTTCGGGGCCTGGCTGGAGTCAGAAAAGCTGCAAGTCATCGCTACCCGGGTTTCGACCGGGGGCGAGTGCTCCATCATTATCGAGGACGGGCTGGTTGCCGGTGCGGTGCCGAGCAGCCCGAAGCCCGCCGAACCTGTTGCGTTTGACTCGGAGGGATTTTGACCATGAAGATTTCGTGCGGTGTAAAACCGGAACCCCAGCGGATCGTGTGCTACGGCCCGGAGGGGATCGGCAAGAGTTCATTGGCGGCCAAGATGCCCCGGCCCGTGTTCGTCGACGTGGAGGGGTCTACGTCGGACCTCGATGTCGCCCGGACTCCTGAGCCGACAAGTTGGAAGGCGTTAGTGGACCTGGTGGCCGAGTTTGCCACCGATCATCACGGTTACCGTACCCTGGTGATCGACACGGCCGACTGGGCGGAGAAGCTATGCATCGCCCACGTGTGCGCGGCGAACCACATGACGGCGCTCGGCGGGCAGGACGACTTCGGCCGGTCCTACAATCTGCTCGATACGGAATGGCGGCGGTTCCTTGATGCACTCAGCCGGGTGGCCGTCTCGAGGATGCACGTCTGTCTGCTGGCGCATACCGGCGTCAAGCACTTCCGCCAGCCGGACCTCGCCGACGGGTACGAGCGGTGGGAGCTCAAAATGGAGCGCAAGACGGCCGCAGCGACGAAGGAGTGGGCCCGCACGGTCCTGTTCCTGAACTACAAGACGTACGTCGTCGAGAACAAGGGCAAGCCGCGAGGCACCGGCGGGCATCGAGTCATGTACTCGACGCACAACCCCGCGTGGGACGCGAAGAACCGAGCTGACTTGCCGGAGGAAATGAAGCTCGATTACAGCGAAATCGCGAGGCTGTTCAGCTACACCGAATCCCCTACGGCTGCCTCTGGTGCGGCGAGGCCCATGCCGGAGGCCCTGAGTTCTGCCGAACCGCAGCCCCGGGAAAAGACACCGCAGCCGGTGAAGCCGGAGGGTGGCAATGAGTCGGGCAACGCCAACGCGCCCGCCGTGCCCCCTCCGGCGGACCCGGTGCCGTCCACGACAGGCGGCAACGGGAGCGGGCAAGCGGCTGTGTTTCTTAAGCCGTTGTCGGACCTGATGCAACGGGACGGCGTGACCGAACGCGAGATTCAACTGGCGGTGCACAAGCGGGGCTATTACCCGGTCGACACGCCGCTCGAAAATTACGACCCGCAATTCGTCGCTGGTAAGCTCGTCGCTCACTGGGACGCGGTCAAGGGGATTGTCCAAGAGGTACGAAAGGAGGCGGCGGTCTGATGGCGGAACACAACGAAGAACGGGTATTGGGGTGGGATGATGAAATTCAGAACGACGGGCAATCGTCGTTCACGCTGCTACCACCTGGCGAGTACGACTTCGAAGTCGTCGACTGTAAGCGGGGCTGGCACGAGCCGCGAGAGAACGGAAGCGGAAAACTGCCACCCTGCCCGAAAGCGACCGTCGTGCTGCGGTGCTATTCCCCCGACAACGAGGAGGTAGACCTGTCCCACAACCTGTTCCTGCACTCCCGGTGCGAGGGGATGCTGTGCGAGTTCTTTCGCGGCATCGGGCACCGGAAGCACGGGGAGCCGTTGCGGCCGAATTGGGGTGCCGTCATCGGATCCCGCGGCCGGTGCAAAGTGACAGTCCGCAGTTACACCAAACGCGACGGCGAGAAGGGCCAGGCGAACGACGTCAAGCGATTCCTGGACCCGCCCGAGAACCCGGATAAGGGAGGATTCTGACCGATGAAACCATTTTGTGGACTGTGCGAGTCGTTCGATCTAGTCGTCAAGGACGAAGGTTTTTGCCGTCGATATGCGCCACGTCCGTCGTTTGAGAGGATGCTGGAAAGGGAGGAACGAATCGATGCCCTTGTAGCGTGGCCTCGAGTGTTTACGGAGGACTGGTGCGGTGAGTTTACCGAGAGGAAGGAAGGTGAACCGCAATGAAGTTGCGCCCCTACCAGTCGGAGGCACGGGACGCGATCTTCCGCGAGTGGATGCAGGGCCGGCGGCGTACGCTGCTGGTCCTGCCCACCGGGACCGGCAAGACGATCGTGTTTTGCTCCGTTGCGGAGGAAGTGGTTCGCCGCGGGGGCCGGACGCTGATTCTGGCCCACCGCGGCGAGCTGCTCGAGCAGGCCGCCGACAAGATGCAAATGGCCACCGGACTCGGCTGCGCCCTCGAAAAGGCCGAGTCCACCTGCCTGAACGAATGGGAGCGGATTACCGTCGGCTCTATCCAATCCCTGATGCGACCGAAACGGCTCGCCAATTTCCCGCCGGATTACTTCGCCTCGATTATCGTGGACGAGGCCCACCATTGCCTTGCCGAGACGTACCAACGGGTCTTGGCCCACTTCTCCGAGGCGAACGTGCTGGGCGTGACCGCCACGCCCGACCGGGGCGACAAGCAAAACCTGGGCCAATACTTCGATTCGTTGGCCTACGAGTACCTGCTGCCCCAGGCGGTGAAGGACGGCTACCTGTGCCCCATTACCGCCGCGACGATTCCGCTCGACATCGACATCGCCGGGGTGAAGCAGCAGGCGGGCGACTACCAGGTAAGCGGTTTAGCGACGGCGTTGGACCCGTACCTTGAGCAGATCGCCGACGAGCTCGTGAAATACCGGGACCGGAAGACGGTGGTGTTCCTGCCGCTCATTGCGACCGGCAAGAAGTTCGCCCACCTGCTGCGGCATCGCGGTATCGACGCGACCGAAATCAACGGCGAGTCAATGGACCGGACCGAAATCCTCCAGCGGTTCGACGCGGCCGAGAGCGGTGTGCTGTGCAATGCCATGCTGCTTACCGAAGGATGGGATTGCCCGTCCGTCGACTGCATCGTGGTGTTGCGTCCGACCCGGATTCGGAGCCTGTACTGCCAGATGGTCGGCCGGGGCACTCGGATACACCCCGGCAAGGAAAACCTGCTCATTCTCGACTTCCTCTGGCACACGGCCAGCCATGAACTGGTACACCCAGCCCACCTGATTTGCGAGGCCCCCGAGGTAGCCGAGAAGATGACAGAGACGCTTGCCGAGTCGCCCGGTGCCGAAATGGACCTGACCGAAATGGAGGAACAGGCCGAGAGTGACGTCGTGGCCGAACGCGAGGAGGCGCTGGCGAAGAAGCTAGCCGAGCTCCGCAAGAAAAAAGCGAAACTTGTTGACCCACTGCAATACGAAATGAGCATCGGCGCCGAAGACCTGGTAGATTACGAGCCGGCGTTTGGGTGGGAGATGGCGCCCGCTTCCGACAGCCAGGTCGCAGCCCTGGAGAAGTCGGGCATCTTCGCAGGCGAAATCGAATGCGCCGGCAAGGCGTCCCTGCTATTGGACCGACTGCAAAAACGCCGCGACGCCGGACTGGCGACCCCGAAGCAGATTCGGCTTCTGGAGCGCAAAGGGTTCCAACACGTCGGGGCGTGGTCGTTCGACGCGGCGAGGAAGATGATCGATCGCATCGCGGCCGCCGGCTGGCGTGTTCCGCCTGGCGTCGCACCCTCTACATTCCAACCTGATAACACGGAGGTTTTCTGTGACGCCCACGCAATACCTTTCTGACCGGCTCCGCGAAGAGATGACCGTCGGCAACATGCACGGCACGCTACGGGACGTGGGACGGATGGCCGGCGGGCTGCTTCGAGGCGGATCGCTGCCCACCGCGGAGCTTGCGGCCCTGGGAGAGCTAGCCGAATCGCTCGCCGTCAACAGGCATGAGGCAGCCGAGAAATGGACCGCTGCCGTCGACTTCGGCAAACGGGAACCTTTGGCGTGGGACGCCGTGCAGCATGGTCCCGACCGGGTGCTCGACTGGGACGATACCATCCGAGACGATTACCGGGTGATCGACCCGAACTGGATCGAGCCCGTCGAGGTGGAGGCACCCGACCAGTGGGACCCGGTGCAGCAGGTGTCCGATTACCTGTCGGCACTATTCGCGACCGAGGATTACGTCGGGTACGTGACCGAGTCGTGGGAGAAGGACGGGAAGCACCTGCCTTCGAAGGGTTGCAGCAGCCGCACGGCCGGGGAACTGCTTTCCGAGCTGGCCCGCTACAAGGACGTGGGGGCCGTTTTCGGCGACGTGACGCCGGAAGTGGGCGCCTGGATTCGATTCAACCCGCTCGACGGGCAAGGCGTGAAGGATGCGAACGTGACGGATTACCGTTTCGCCCTGGTAGAATCCGACGCCATGCCGATCGAGCAGCAGCGGGGCATCTATGAGCAGCTTGAGCTCCCAATTGCCGCCCTGGTGCACTCCGGCAACAAGTCGCTGCACGCGATCGTGCGGATCGACGCGGACGGCCTGTCTGAGTACAAGCGGCGGGTGGACCTGCTCTATTCGGTATGCGAAAAGAACGGACTGACGATCGACCGGCAGAACCGGAACCCGTCCCGCCTGAGTCGGCTACCGGGCGTGGAGCGGAACGGGCAACGGCAATACCTCGTGGCAACCGGCATCGGCAAGCCGTCGTGGTCCGCGTGGGAAGAGTGGATCGAGGCGGTCAATGACGACCTGCCCGACCCGGAATCGCTGGCTGACCGGTGGGACAACATGCCCCCGCTGGCTCCGGCACTCATCGACGGCGTTCTACGGCAGGGGCACAAGATGCTCGTCTCGGGGCCGTCGAAGGCCGGCAAGTCGTTCCTGCTCATTCAGCTCTGTGCGGCTATCGCCGAGGGGCGGAAGTGGCTCGGATGGAATTGCACCCAAGGCCGGGTGCTGTACGTCAACCTTGAGCTCGACCATTCATCGTGTCTCCACCGGTTCCGTGACGTGTACGCGGCGATGGGCTGGGATGCGGTCAACCTCCGCAACATCGATATTTGGAACCTGCGAGGCATGGCCGTGCCGATGGATCGGCTGGCGCCGAAGCTCATTCGCCGGTCGCTCAAAAAGCGGTATTCGGCCGTGGTGATCGACCCCATCTACAAAGTGATCACGGGCGACGAGAACGCGGCCGATAAGATGGCCCACTTCTGCAACCAGTTCGACAAGGTGTGCCACGAGCTCCAGGCGGCCGTCATCTACTGCCACCACCACAGTAAGGGGGCCCAAGGCGGCAAACGGAGCATGGACCGGGCCAGCGGCTCGGGCGTGTTTGCCCGCGACCCGGATGCCCTGCTGGACCTACTGGAACTGGTCGTGTCGGACGACCTCCGCAAGCAGCAAGAGAATGCGGCGGTGTGTGGCCTGGTGGCAGACGTACTGAGCCGGGAGCGGCCGGGGTGGCGTGATAACGCCTCGGAAGACGACCTGCTCTCAGAATCGAAAATGCGGGCCCTCGGCGCCCGGCTGCTCGGGGATGCTTGGCTTCGCGTGCTGCCGGCGATCGTGGACTGCCGGCAGGAGGTAGCCCTTCGGTCAGCCTGGCGGGTGGAGGGCACCTACCGGGAGTTCCCCAGGACGGCGCCGGTCAACCTCTGGTTCCGCTATCCGAGACACGTGCTGGACGGCGACGGCGTGCTCAAGGATGCCGATCCCGAGGGTGCCGAGCCACCGTGGAAGCAAGCCCATCGAGCCACGGCAAGCCGGATCGACAGCCGTCGCAAAAACGAGGCAGCCGACCTTTTGCAGGCGTTCGATGTGCTTGCTTCGGACGGACCGGTCAAACTGGCCGAGATGGCGAGCTACATGGATATGAACAAGCGAACACTACGCGACTGGCTCGGTCGGCACGACGGATGGCGGATCGAGCACGGGATCGTCACGTATCAACAGGGGGGGGATTCCTGCGAATGAAGAAATCCCCACAAAACAGCGAGAGGGGGGGGATTTCTGTAAATGAAGAAATCCCCTTGGGAGGGGATTGCGGAATTCAGACTTCCGCACAGGGGGGGGATTTCTTGAAATTCAGAAATCCCCG
>CAYPWB010000318.1:0-7465 GCA_964414315.1 uncultured Planctomycetaceae bacterium
CGCATGCCGATGTTGACCACGAGGCCGAGCGCGGCGGCGTGGGCGAGAAGGCCGGAGCCGCCGGCGCTCATCAGCGGGAGCGAAAGGCCGGTGATGGGCAGCAGGCCTACGGTCATGCCCGTGTTGATGAATGCCTCGACGGCGAACAGGGCCGCGATGCCGGCGGCGGCCAGCCGGCCGAACGGTTCGCGGGTAGCGGCGGCGACGGCCAGGATGCGGGCGACCAGCACGGCGTAGAGCGCGAGCACCAGGCCCATGCCGGGCAGGCCGAACCGCTCGCCCAGCACAGCGAAGATGAAGTCGCTTTGCGCGTGCGGCAGCCGGTACACGGCCGGGTCGTCGGTGCGCCGGCCGGTAATCCAGCTTCCCCACACGCCACCCAACGCGCGCACCCGCTTGGCCTGGTACAGGTGGTAGCCGTCATCGCCGGGGCGCTCGGTTGCCGTGGGCTGATCGAAGAAGGCGGTCACCCGGCTGCGCTGCTCCCGGCTCATCGCCGACCACAGCAGCGGCACCAGCAGCAGCCCGACCACGATCATGCCCAGCAGATCGCGCCGCCGGGCCCCGGCCGCGTACAGCATGGCGAAGAAAACCGGCAGGAACACCATCGAGGTTCCCAGGTCGGGCTCGGGCAGGATGAGGGCGATCGGCGCGACCGCGATGACCAGCGGAGGGAGCAGGCCCAGCGGTCGGCGGTGGTCGTCGCGGTGCATCAGGTAGCGGGCGAGGGCCAGCACAACCGCTACCTTGGCCAGCTCCGACGGTTGCAGGCTGAGCGGGCCGATCCAAATCCACCGGTGAGCGAAGTTGACCGGCGGAAACAGAAACACGACCCCCAGCAGCACGAGCGTGCCGAAGTATGCCGCGTAGCTGTAGCGACCCAGCGCCCGGTAGTGTGGAACGGCCACCACCACGGCCGCTCCGAACGCGACCATTGCGAACACAAGCTGCCGGTGCAGCGCGCGGCCGCTGCCGCCGGCCAGTTCCTCGGCGCGGGCGATGCCCAGGCAGCCGACGGCCGTCAGCAGCAGGGCGACAGCCACGATGGACCAGGGCAAACGGCGGTACCAGGCGGTGGGCATGAAGGCGGCAGCGAGGGTGTCCGGGAGAACGATCCGACGCCCTCATTATAGCGCAACCGGGCTGCGTCGGTGACCCTGGGTTCCCCTCGCCTTTTGTGGAGTGCGGCTTGACGCGGCCTTCCGTTTTGCGGTAGCTTGGGTAGTCGAAAGAGGGCCCGCTCGGCGGCGCAAAACGGTATTCCGCGGGCTAGGCTCGCAGCCAGTCGGCGGAAAAGACAGGCTGGAAGGCTATCCCACGTCTCCCGCTCGACGTCTTCCGCTCTCAGTGTTGTAAATAATCCGCGTTAGTCCGCCGCACTGCGAAGGGAAAGTTCAATGCCAGAGCCCGCACCGGCGGTGTTCACGCTCGACGATTCCGCCGCCGCGCCGGCGGTGCGGTCGGCGGCCTGTGCGCATTGCGGGGCGCCGGTCGAGGCATTCGAGCAGTACTGCCCGGCGTGCGGCAAGGAGCAGCCCGCGGCGGCCGAGCTGGTCGAGGCGGAAGCGGCGGCGGTCGAGCAGCGTCACTTCCGCTGCGAGAACTGCGGGGCCGAGGTGGCGATCGATCCCGACCAGCGGAGCTACCACTGCGCCTTCTGCGACTCGGCCTACGTGGTCGACCTCGGCGCCGGCCCCTCCGGACGGCAGCCGCCGGAGTTCGCCATTCCGTTTGCCGTCACACCCGAGCAGGCCCAGGCGGCGTTCCGCCGCTGGCTCAACGACAACGCCTGGTTCCGCCCGGCCGACCTGAAGCAGGCCCACGTTGCCGAGAAGCTGCGCGGCGTGTACCTGCCATTCTGGTCGTTTTCCATGCTGGCCGAAAGCGGGTGGCAGGGCGAGGTTGGCGAATACTGGTGGCGCACGGAAACGTACACCACCAGACGAAACGGCAAAACGGTGACCCGAACCCGACGTGTACGCGAAACCGAATGGTGGCGGCTTGCGGGCCGGCATCACGGCTACTACAGCGGCTACCTTGTTTCCGGAAGTCGTGGGTTGCCGCAGGCCGCGGCCCAACGCATCAAGCCGTTCCATTTGCAGGCGCTGAAGCGCTACCGCCCTCGGTACCTGGCCGGCTGGCTGAGCGAGGAATACACGGTCGAGCCGGCCGACGCCCTGCGTCTGTGTCGGCAGGAGTTCCACCGCCGCGAGCAGCAGGCCGTTGCCGCCCACATGCCGGGCGATACGCACCGCCGCCTGCACGTGGCTACCGAGTTCCGCCAGGTCAACTCCGATCTGATCCTGCTGCCCGTCTACCTGCTCAGCTATCGCTACCGGAACAAGGTGTACCGGTTCCTGCTGAACGGTCAGACCGGCAAGCTGGCGGGCGACAAGCCGATGTCGGCCGCGCGCATCGCGGTGGCCGTCGGCCTGGCCGTGGCCGTCGTCGCCGCGGTCGTGGGCGGGTTCATGCTGCTTGCGGCGTTTGGCTGAACACCCCCCTCCTTCTTTGGGAGAGGGAACGTGGATCCGAGCCTTTTCGGCCCATCCATCTCAGCGATGGTCTTCCTGCCGCGTCACTGGCTCAGAAAGAAGTCGTTCATGGCCTTGTCGGAGTGGCGGACGCCGCTGTTGTCGTGCACGTTGGCCACTTCGCTGAAGATGGCGCCTTCCGGGCCGGCGAACTGCCAGTGCCGCGCGCCGGGGCGATTGAGCTTGACGAACCGGCCCGGCGTGGCGATGACCGCGTGCTTCACGGTCACCGTGCCGTTCATGTGGCACTTCGGGATGACGATTTCCGGGCTGAGGTTCGGCTCGCCTTCGCCCACAATGTGCGAAAGGCCGTGGCGCACCAGCCACCCTTCCATCTTCACCGGGTTGGCGTCGGTGGCCTCGTGCCAATGCTCAGGCAACATCTGGTTCGGCAGCAGGTACACGTCCATCAGCATGTACCGGTCTTCCTCGTTGTTCATGAAAATGACCGCGCCGAGGCCCAGCTTGGCGAACTGCCCCGTGTTGTAGTCGGTTACCCACAGTTGGTCGCGAGTGCCCTCGAACACGGGATAACCGTGGTACTTCATCAGAGCGACGTACGCATCCTTGGCCTTCTCGGGCAGGAAGTTGCCGTCGGCGTCGTAGAACGAGGCGTTGTCGAACGCAAGTTTGCCGGGCGCCTCGCAGGTGTCGGCGCCGAACGCCGCGGCGAGAGAGAGAATGGTCGTTGTCAATACAAGGGTCGTCGCGAATGTCTTCATCGTCGTGCTCCTGGACGGAAAGTGTACTTTTCCCAATCATAGTCCAGGCCGACACGGGGTGTCAACAATCGCAAACGCTCAGGGGGCGACTGTTCCGGTTTTCGCGGCGGAGAGGGTATTCCCGGTGGATGGCGCCTTTGCGCCGCGAAAACGAGACTTTCCCCTTCGGCCGGTACTTTTGCTGCGATGGCGTCGGTTACCCGCCAAATGGACCTGTCTCGGCTCGATGCGCCCGTCTGGCAGGCGGTGCGAGACCCCCTCGCTAAGCCAGGTTGCGACAGCAAATCGAGGGTTTCCGAGAAAAGAAACCCGGGGTCGGAATTATGTTGGGAGCATTCGCGTCTATAATAGAGTTTAGAAAGGGAGGAGGCACAATGTCCAGCAGTACGGCCACCCCCGTGGCCCCGACGCCCGCGCCGCAAGCGGCCCCGCCCACTCCGGCCGAGACGCTGATCGAGCAGCGACTGCGCCAGGCGCGGCGGCACGTTCGCGGCGTCGACGCGGCGGCGGGCCTCTTGCGCTTGGCCGTCGGGGTGCTGCTTTACCTGCTGGCCGTCGCCGTGCTCGACCACTGGCTGGTCGACGGAGGGCTGGGCGGGCTCGGCCGGTTCTTGGCCGCGACGGCCTTGCTCGCCGGCGCCGGCGTGTACTTCGCCCGAGCGGTGGTGCCCGCGCTCGTCTATCGCATCCATCCGCTGTTTGCGGCGCAAGCACTCGAGCGGGGCCGACCCGGCGTGAAGAACAGTTTGATCAATTTCCTCATGCTCCGGGAACACCGGCAGGAGTTGCAGCCGGTGGTGTACGACACGGTCCAGCGCCGGGCCGCCAACGACATCGCCTCGGTCGAAATGGAAGCGGCCGTCCAGCGGACGCACGTCTTCCGGCTCGGCTACGTGCTGGCCGCGGTTCTGGCGGTGTGCTGTCTGTACTTCGTTCTTTCGCCCAAGAGCCTGTTGACTTCGGCCGCCCGCGTCCTGTGGCCGTTCGGCAACATTCCCGCGCCTACCCGGGTGGTTCTCGGCGAGATCGAGCCGGGCGACGCCACCGTGTACCTGGGCGATACGATGACGGTAACCGCCGTGGCACGCGGGCTGCGCGACGACGAACCGGTAACGCTGTATTTCAGCACCGACGACGGCCAGTTGGTTAACCAGGCGGTGCCCATGACGCTCCCCGACCGCGACTTCCGCCATCGAGCCAAGTTGCCGCCGGGAGGCCGCGGGTTCCAGCAGGACGGCGCCTACGTGCTGGCGGCGGGCGACTTCCGCAGTGAACCCTTCCGCATCGAGGTGCAAACGGCGCCGGCCATTGTGGTCGACCGCGTTGTGCTGGAATACCCGAGCTACACGGGCCTGGCGCCGCGAACGCTGCGCCGCCAGGGCGACTTGCAGGGCCTGGAGGGCACGCGCGCGACGATCGTCGCCGAAGCGAACCAGCCGATCCGCCGGGCCGAAATCGACCTGAGCAGCGACGGCAAGCACGGCGTGCGTATGAAGGTCGACGACCGGCAGGCAATCGGCACGTTCACACTCCGGCTCGACCCGAACGACCCCGCTCGCCCGCAGCACGACAACTACCAGTTGCGATTTGTCGATACGGAGGGCCGCGCGAACCCGCGCCCGATCCGCCATCGAGTCGAAGTCATCCGCGACCTGCCGCCGGAGGTGGCGCTGTTGGAGCCGCGGGAGCAGCAGGTGCGCGTGGCGGCCGACGGGCAGTTGACCATTCGTGTGCGGGCCGAGGATCCCGACTTCGGCCTGCGGCGCGTGAGCCTGCGGGCCGTCTCCGGCGGACGCGACCTGAAACTGAAGCCGCTGCTGGCCGAATCGGCCGGCGGACCGGGATTTCGCGGGACGTTCACCGGCGAGTTCGAGTTCCGCCCGCGGCAGTTCGCCCTCAAACCGGGCGACCGCGTGCTCTACTGGGCCGAGGCGGAAGACTTCCGCCAGCCGAACCCGGGCCGGGGGGAAACCGATCGGCGTTGGCTGGAGGTTGTCGAGCCGACCGGCCGGCCCGCCTCGGAGCCGGAGCGGCGCGAACCCACGCCTGCCCAGCCGCGGCCCGACCCGTCGCAACCGGGCGAGCCCGAGCAACCGAAGCCCCCGTTCGACCGGCCGGAGCAGCCGGAAGAGCCGTCGGAACCCGACGCGGGCCAAGACCCTTCGGACGCGCAGCCCTCGGACGAAACCGCCCAGCCCGACCCGCCGGGGCAAGGCGAGGAGCCTGCCGGGGACGAAGGTGAAGGCGAGGCGACCGCGGGCGACCAGGGCGCGCAGCCGGGCGACGGCGAGGGAGCCCCGGGCGGACAACCGGAGGCCGGCCAAGGCGCAGCGGACGATGAACCAGCCGCGGCCGACCGCACACCCATCGACCCCGATACCAACCCCGGCGACGCCATCGAACGCATCCTGGAGCACCGCGAAAGCCGGCAGGCCGAACAACCCGAACCGGCCGAGCAGCCTCAGCAGGGCGAGCCGCAGCAGCCGGGCGAGCAGTCGGCCGACCAGCAACCGGGCGACCCGTCGGGCGATTCTCCCCAGCAGCAGCCCGGCGAGCAGCCGCAACCCCGAGACCAGCCCGGCACCGAGCCGTCCGATCCCTCCGCGGGTCAGGAAGCCGGCCGGAAGCCGGAGCAGCCCGAGGGCGGCAAGCCGGGCGACGGCCAGCCGGCCGGCGAGGAGGCCCAACCGGGCGAGCAGCCGGCCGCCGAGCAGCAGCCAGGCGGCGGCGACCAGCCCGCCGGGCAGCCCGGCTCCGACGCCGGCGAACCGGGCGGTGCGCAGGACCAGGCCACGCCCGGTGAGAAACCGCCGGGTACCGAGGGGGCAGGCGCCGACCCGCAGGGCGGACCGGCCGACGACACGGGCGAGCAGCCGCCCGGGCAAATGCAGCCCTCGCCGGCACCAAGCGATTCCGCCCAGCGCCAACCGGGCACCACCGGCCAGGAGGCCCAGCCTCGCGGGAGCGAGCCGTCCGACGGTCCGGCCGAGCCGGGCACCGCGGAACAATCGGGCGGCGAAAGCGGCAGCTCGCCGGAGGGCACCAAGCCCGAGCCCGGCGGCGAGCCCCAGGACGGCGGCACCCAGGGCGACGACCAGATGCAAGAGCAGTCGCCCGGCGCGGGCACGCCCTCGCAACAGCCCGGCGGCAGCCCCAGCCCGCAGGAGGACAACGTCGACCGGCCCAAGACCCCGGGCCAGGTCGAAGGCGAGTCGTCCCAGGGCGAGGAAAGATCGCCCAGCATCAGCCCGAAGCAGTCGGACACCGAAGGCGACACCGCCGGCGACCGCTCCGGCGGCGGCGAGGAGGGCGGCGGGCAACAGGCCAATGAGCCCGGCGTCGGCTCGCCCGGCTCGCAAACCGACGCCGAATCGGGCGGCGGGGTCTCACCGCAACAGGGCGACGACGCCCCGGGCACCCGGCCGGGCGACCAGGTCGAGGCCGACCAGCCGACCGGCAGTTCGGCCCAGCGCCCGGGCGACTCCGGCGGCCAGCGCGGCAGGCCGGGCGGCCAGCAGCCCGGCCAAGGACCCCAAGTGCCGTCGGACGGCTCCATGCCGCCGGGGCAGGGAATGCAGCAGCCGCCGGACGGCGGGCAACCGGGCGAGCAGGTGTCGGAGGGCCCCGGCGCCCACGGTGCCGGCAGCCCCACCCACGGTGGCGACCCCGACCCGCGCGCGTCGGGCACGACCGACCGGCCGGCGGGCGAGCCCGGCGCCGAGGCCGCCAACCTCGAGTTCGCGCGAAAGCAAACCCAACTGGCCCTGGAGCATCTCAAAGACCAGGCGAACCAGCCGAACTCCGATCTGCTCGAACAGCTTGGTTGGTCGGAAACCGAGGCCCGACGGTTCATCGAGCAATGGGAGCAACTCCAGCAGCGTGCGGGACGCAACGACCCGGCAGGACGGGAAGCGCAGCGGTCGCTCAACCAGGCGCTTCGGTCCCTCGGCCTCCGCCCGCGCGGCACCGAACTAAGGCGAGGCGCCACACCGACCGAGCGGATCGACCGTATCCGCGACGCCGGCCGATTCCGCCCCCCCTCCGATTGGGCCGAGCAGTTCGAAGCCTACACCCGCAGCATCGCCGAAGACGAACGGTAGCCCGCGGAAGGAACACGGCGGGAACGAGCGAAGAATGAGGGTGCCACTGGCATACGGCCAGTGCCGATTAGGGTGCCACTGGCTCGGCCAGTGCCGTCGTTCGCATGGC
>CAYPWB010000319.1:0-2905 GCA_964414315.1 uncultured Planctomycetaceae bacterium
GCCCGTTTGCCGGCCAGCGCCTTTGCCGGCTTCAGCCGGGCTTCTCGACCATTCCGGCACCATCCTCTTCGTCCTCAGTGATCCTCTCCAACCGGTCTTGGAAAGTGCCTCGGGCGTGATGCTCCTTCTGCCTGGCGATGTAGTCCAGTACCCACTGGAGATTATTCTTCCCGAAGCTAACCACGCCGTAGCCCCGCTGCCAATACAGGGCCTTCTGCCGAAGCTCCGTGTTGGTATCGTGCGAACTGCCGCCTTTGAGGTCCTTGACCAATTCGCTAATGGTGATGAACGGCTCGATGTTCATCGCCAGGTGGACGTGGGTTGCGGTGCCGCCAATGCCGTGCAGGTACACCCCCTTGATCTTGCGGCACCGTTGGGTAATGAACCGGTGGGCGATGGGTTCAATGTTCGGGTCGAGGGTGGGCCGGTTGTCTTTGACGTGCCAGTTGAAGTGCAGGTAGATCTCATGGAACACATGGCTCGACATGGTTGAAACCCTCCTGGGGAAGTCCGGCTGAAGCCGGCTGCCATTCAAAGGGCCGTCCACCCCCAGTTGAAACTGGGGGCAAACATGGGTCGGCTGAAGCCGACAAGAATGCCCATCCCTAAATCGCGCACTGCATCCGGACAGCAGTTGCTACCAGTGTTGTTTCCTCAATAGCCGTTGTCAACAGTGGCTGAAGGCGGAAAAAGGGCTCATCAAGCCTTTACCGGCTCGCTCGCGTGTCAGATCACACCTCCGTAAGATCACATCCTTGCCAATTCACGCCTTCGGCACCTCGCCCATTTTCCAGCTTGCCCCCTTGTCGGCTTCAGCCGACCCAGTGTTTGCCACCAGTTTCAACTGGTGGAAGGGGTGCCAACAACCCCTATTCCCTTGAGCCGGCTTCAGCCGGGCTTCTCGATGCCCCCTATCGCAACCTCACCCTCGGCTCCGGCTCATACTCAATGACTGCCGTCTCCCCATCGCGGGCAATCGACAGCCGGGCGGCTTCGGTCACCAGCTCGTTGATGGAACTGTTCGCGGGCGTGGCGATGATGCCGCGGCGATCGATCTCGGAGAGCAACTTCTGCCGGCCGGCCAACGCCGAGGGTTCCTCCATCCCCGCCGACTCGGCATTGATGCGCCGCGCTGCCTGCACGCTGGCCTCGACGGAATCGAATCCGTAGCCGACCGGACGCAGGCCGTCGCCTTCCCAGGGGACCAGGCGGAAGTAGTCGGGACTGACGAAGCGGAACATGGGGCCCGCCTTGCGGTCGACGTACCCGTGGCAGATGCCGCGGTACTGGTCGTCGTGGCGGAGGGTGCCGCCGCAGTGGTCGCCCTCGCACAGCAGCATGAGGCCCTGGTCGTTCGAGCCGGCGCCCTCGTCGGGATAGCCGAGCCCGTCGATCACGCTCAGCACGGCCCCGTTCTCCCACACCACGCGGCCGGCGGTCCACATCCAGCCGACGTTCCCGTTGGGGAACCGCCCCTCGACGCCGCGCACCGACACCTCGACCGGCCGCAGCCTGGTGATGAAGTACGTCAGGTCGACATAATGGCAGCCCACGTAAGTGAACGGGTCGGAGTTCTCCTTGGTGAACCAGTTCTGGAAGTTCGAGTGGCGGTAGCAGTAGGGCTCGATCATCCGGGCGTCGCCGCACTTGAACTCGCCGAAGCGCCCCTGCCGGTACAGTCGCCGGGCGTCGAGCGAGCGGCGGTCGAACCGCTTGTGGTACTCTACCCCGACGAACAGCCCTCGTGCCCGAGCCTTCTCCTCGATAGCCGCCGCCTGGGCGTACGTGGGAACGAGCGGCTTGACCGTCAGCACGTGCTGATTCGCCTCGAGCGCGGCGTCGATGACCGGAGCGTGGAAGTGGTCGGGCACGGCCACGACGACCAGTTGCCGCGGCGGGAGTGACGTGATGACCTCGCGGAACAGTTCGGGGTGCATCCGGTCGGGCGGGGTGTCGAGCGCGGGGAAAGGCTCGAACGCCTGGCCGGGAAACGCCTCGGCCATTCGTGGCGAGTCGGCCAGTTCCCGGAGCGGCGCCGAGTTGAGCGCGCACACCCGAACCGCGCCCACTTCGCCTCGCCGCTGCAAGTGGTAGATGGAAGGCAGGAGCTGATCGTGCGTGATCATTCCCCCACCCACGATGACAATGTCGATCGGCTGTGCGTTTTGGTGGGTCATTGGCAGGCTTCCTGGCAGTCATGTACGGGCCGGCGGGCAAAGGGGATAGTCCCATTTTCGCGGCTTCATCGGGAGGACGCCAGGGTCAACCTTCCCTCAGGCCGCGAAAATTGGGACAGTCCCCATCGACCGGTTCCCGTCATTGGCAAATCTCCTTCATCGCCTCCTCCAGCACGGCAATGCCTTCGCGCAGCGGCTCCTCGGCAACTACCAGAGGCGGCGATACCTTGACGCTGGCGCCGGCATAGCCCACCGGCGCGAACATCATGAGGCCCTTTTCCACGCAGCGCAGCACGATGTCGGTCGCTCGCTGGGCGTCGGGCTCGATGCCGCCGGGCCGGACGATGTGCAGCGACGCCACCAGCCCCTTGCCGTGGACCGCGCCCACGTAGTCGGAAAACCGCTCGCCGATGCGCCGCAGTTCGGGCTGCAGCACCTCGCCCATGCGCCGGGCGTTTTCGACCAGGTTCTCCTCCTCGATCACGTCGAGGTTGGCCAGGGCCGCCGCCGCGCACACCGGGTTGCCCGTGTGCGTCGAAGTCATCGAGCCCGGCGGGTACAAGTCCATGACCGCCGGCCGGCCGATGACCGCCGAGAGCGGCATGCCGCTGGAAATGCCCTTGCCGCAGGCGATCAGGTCGGGCAGGGTTTCATAGTGCTCGAACCCCCAGTACGTGCCCGTGCGGCCGAAGCCCGCCTGCACCTCGTCGAAGATGAGCAGGGCCTTG
>CAYPWB010000319.1:2915-7461 GCA_964414315.1 uncultured Planctomycetaceae bacterium
GTACGCGCTCTCCCTGCTGAAGAAGCGTCCCACAGATCGGGCACGGTTTCATAATGCTCGAAACCCCAATATTTGCCCGTGCGGCCGAAGCCGGCCTGCACCTCATCGAAAACGAGTAAGGCATGGTGCTTGTCGCACCATGCCCGCAGCTTCTGAATGTACTCCGGCGGGGCGAAGCTGGCGTTGCCCCCCTGGTAGGTTTCGGTCATCACGCCGCACACCCGTTCCGGGTCGATGCACTGCTCCCCGAGCGTGCGAGTGAAGGTGTCGAAGCTGGTATCGGACCCGCAGCGGAAGCCGTCGGGGAACGGCACCTGGACGATGTCGGGATCGAGGTGCCCGATCCATTCCTTCAGCGCGGGAATGCCGCCGGCCATTTGCGAGCCGAGCGTGCGGCCGTGGAAGGCGTTGTCGAACGTAACGAAGGTGATCTTCCCCGCGCCGCCGACGTTCCGCCCGTGCGTCCGCGCCAGTTTCAGGCAGCACTCGCAGGCCTCGGAGCCCGTGGTGAGCAGGAAGACCTTGTCGAGCCCCTCGGGCGCGACGCCCGCCAGCCGCTCGGTCAGCCGCGAGCGAATCTCGCTGGGGAAGCAGTAGTTGTGAACCAGCCCGTGGGCAATCTGGTCGAGCATGGCCTGCCGGATGCGCGGATGGTTGTGCCCGGCGTTCGTGACCAGCACACCCGACGACCAGTCGAGCCAGCAATTGCCCCACCGGTCGAACACCTGGCACCCTTCGGCCCGATCCCACAGCACCGGCGGCTGCCCGCCCATGCTGCGCGGCTCGTGGCGCCGCAGGCCTTCGAGGATGGGAACCGAGTCGGGCACGGGAATGGCCGTACCGATGCGGCGGTACTTCGTTTCCACTTTGGGGACATCTCGCGGGGTAAGACTAAGTTCGATGCTGGCCATGGTTCGTTGGGGGTTAGGTGGCGACTCGATTCGCAGGCTGGCCTTCCAGCCTGCTATTTCCGTGGGATAGGCTTCCAGCCTGTCGTGTTTCCTAATCGGCTTCACTTATGAACATGACAGGCTGGAAGCCTATCCCACGGGGCAATAAAAAAACCCGCGGCCACCGGCTCGGTATTTCGAGCGCTGGGTGGTGACGGGTGCTCACGGTTGCCGGCAGTGCCGCTACGGATGCCGGCGAGCGGTTCAGGTTGTTCAACTGGTCTTGAGTGTACCGCGGCCCGAACACGCGTCAAGGGGGGCGAACGGCCGGAAACCGCATGCCGGGGCTTGCAGGCACGGCCGTGGCGCAGTACAATTGTGTCAGTAGCGTATTGCACCCCCAATGCCCGTGTTGTTGCAGGATGGCAGGATAATAGCCATGAAGAGTGTAAGTTTCCGGCTTCCCGAAGCGGTTGTTGTGCGGTTGGCTGCAACGGCACGCGCCCGTGGGCACAGCAAGTCGTCCGTGGTGCGAGCAGCCCTGGAAAAGCATCTTTGCGAGGGTGACGCGCCGATCGAGACATCGTGCCTCGACCTTGCCGCCGACCTGGTCGGCTGCATCGAAGCCGACCAAGATCTTTCAAGCCACGAGCGGCACATGAAGGACTATGGACGATGAACCGGCGTGTTCTTTTGGACACCGGCCCCTTAGTTGCCCTCTTAAACCCGCGCGACCACTACCACGCATGGTCGAAGCACCAGTGGGCTGCGGCGGTGCCGCCGTTTCAAACGTGCGAGTCGGTAATCTCTGAAGCGTGTTTCCTGTTGTGTTCCATTCCAGACGGCAATCGCGCTGTTATGGAATTGCTCCGTCGCGAGGTAATTGAGGTGACGTTCCGTGTGGCGGAACACCTGGACCCAGTCGCCCGCCTCATGGCAAAGTATGCCGACTTACCCGCCTCACTGGCTGACGCGTGCCTGGTGTGCATGGCCGAGATATCGCCCGGAGGCCCTATCCTGACGCTCGACCACCACTTCCGGCTGTTTCGGAAAAGTAACCGCCAAGTGGTGCCCGCCATTATGCCCGACGATGACATGCCCACTCGCTAGCAGGGCGGGCAGTTGTCCGCCGCTCACGAATGGAGTGAGTCTGCCGCAGTTGCTCCGGTCGTCGAGACAGCCATTTCAGGGCGATTGACGGCCCCCCCTTGCCCGCCGGCGGTCCATCGGGAAAATGGGACTTTCGCAAGCAACGCCCCCCGACCCGGAGCCCAACCATGCCCACCAACGCACCGCGAGTGATCCTTTCCGGTTTCGCCGACGAGGCCGCGAACCACAAGACGGCGGTCGAGCAGTTCGCCGCGTTCGCCGCGCTGGGGCTCCAGTATTTCAGTATCCGGTTCATCGACGTCGGCAGCGGCATCAAGAACGTCATGGCGCTGTCGAAGGCGGAAATCCAGAAGGTCCGACAACTGATGAACGAGTACGAGTTGAACGTCTCGTCCATCGGGTCGCCCATCGGGAAAATCAAGCTGAGCGATACCGATGACGGCACCCACAACAAGTACGTGCCGTTCAAGCAATACCTCAGCCGCGACGTGAAAAAGGCGTGCGAGCTTGCCCACGCGTTCGAAACCAAGCTCATTCGTGGTTTCTCGTTCTATCATCCCAAGGGCACCGATCCGTGGGAGGCCGTGCCGGAGGTGGTCGACCGGCTGGGGCAGATTGCCGAGGTCGTCCACCGGAGCGACCTGACGTTCGGCCTGGAGGTCGAGGCCAACCTGGTGGGGCAAACCGGCGAACTGCTGGCCGAAATCCACAAGCAGGTGAACCACCCGGCCATGATGCTCATCTTCGACGCCGCCAACATCGTCTGCCAGGGCTACTCGACCGCCGACACGTTCGCCCAATACAAAGCGATGCGTTCCGGCCTCGGCTGGTTGCACATCAAGGACTACCTGGCCCCGCGAACTGCCGAGAAGGGCGGGCACGTGAATGAGGACACGCTGAAGAACTTCGTGCCGGCCGACCAGGGCGACGCCGCCCACGAGGCCATCCTGCGCGACTTCGCCCGCGTCATTCCCGCCTTGGAACGCAAACTTCGCCGGCGCGGCATTCCCGGCGTGTTCCTCGACATGGAGCCGCACGTGAAAGGCGGCGGGCAGTTCGGCGGCTTCAGCGGGCCCGACGGCATGGGAGTTGCCGTACGGTCACTCTGCCGTGTGCTCGACTACGTCGGCATCGACTATCACCTGCGCGACTTTGAAGATGTCAAGGCCGCCCGCGGCTTCTGAGACTGTGTCCGAAAACTCCCTCTCCCAAGGGGAGAGGGGGCATGGTTCCGCGCCTTTTCGGACAAAACCTGAGCGCCCTTCCTAGGTGTTTTCGGACGGTTCCGTCGCGTCGGAGTCGCCGGCCGGCCGGTTCGCCGTCTTGTCCGAGCGGCGGAAGCTGATCAGACCGTTGGAGCCGATCAACAGGCGCCCGGTGACCACTGCGTACTGCAGTGCCCAAAGCACCGCGATGGCGAAACTCGTTGCCGCGGCCAATAGGGTGACGCCGATCGGGACGTAGGTGGTCCACAGCCAGGACAGCACCAACCCGGCCAGGGCTGCCGTCGTGGCCACGGCCAGCTTCGACCGGCTCATCGAGATCATTTGCCTCCGCGCGTGCTGATCGACGGCCGAGCGGGCGGAAACATTGGCCAACTCGCGCATCGCGGCGAAGCCCGTGCGTTCCGGCGCCGGCCCTCGTGGTTTCAGTTCGGCGGGTTTCGGAGGCGCGGGGCCGGCCGAGGGAGCGGATGCATCCGGCAAGGCGGATTGTGTCTCGGCGTTTCGTTCCATCGGCCGGCTGGGTTGCGAGACCGATTCCGATGCCGACGTTCCCCGCACTCGCTGCATGAGTTGCGACATGTACTCATCGACCGACACATCGTCGTGGTGCTCGGTGGAACCTTCGGGAGAGCCGGCCGTGTTTGCCGGAGTGGACGGCTCGCTGCCCACCCCGGCGGGTGGGAGGGAATCGTCCGATTCCGCTCCCGAAACGGCGTCCCGGTCGTTGTCGGCACGCAAGAGGTCGGCTTTGCCAAGCCGGCGGAGTACGTCGGCCAGATCGACCGGCGATTCCTCCGGAGTTCCGTCGACAGGAGCTTCCGGCCGGCCGTACTCAACTTCCCCCCCCGACACCTCGACCGCCTCGGCAGGAAGCGGTTCCGCAGCGTCGTCACTCGCTGCGAATTTCGCGCGTTCCGACTCGATACGGCGGCGTTCCTCTTCAAGGTTTGCACGTTCCTCTTGCAGCCGTTCGCATTCCTGCTCCAAACGATCATGTTCCTGGTTTAGCTGCGTACGAACCTCCTCTTCCTCGCGATGGAAGTCTCGCCGTTCTTGCTCGAGTGTCTCCCGGGCTTTGCGAAGCGATTCTTTCTGGTTCTCCAACTCGTCGCGTGCAAGCTGCATATCCTCCAGGCTTTGCTGCGATCGTTTCTCGCTTGCCTGCAGTTCTCCTTCTCGCCGCTCCAATTCCGCCTCTCGTTCGACCAATGCCCGTTCGGCGTGCTCCTGGCGGGTGCGCCACTCGGCCTGTTCGGCCTGGAATCGCTCGCGGAGAGCGGCAAGCTCGGCGCGGGCTTTTGTGAGATCCTCGGCCTGGGC
>CAYPWB010000320.1:0-7442 GCA_964414315.1 uncultured Planctomycetaceae bacterium
TAACGCGGGGTGGAGCAGTCCGGTAGCTCGCGAGGCTCATAACCTCGAGGTCGCAGGTTCGAATCCTGTCCCCGCCACTGATGATTCCAGCCGGAATAGGTCACCATCGGCCGATGTATGCCCAAGTGCTTGCTGCCCTTGGGTTTGCGTCGGCCGATTGTCTTTGCGGCCAAGTTCACGATCTTACGCACTACCTGCTGTCCCCCTCGCATTCAATTGGGAAGACGGGAAAGATCCGACTTGGCGGGACGACCTGAAAGGTGCTTTGCACAAATCGGCCCGTCTCTTTTCTCCGTTCCGCGCGCCGCCGTCCCGTGATTGGTAACTATCGGCCCCACTGCTCCAGGGTCTCGATCGTGAGCGACTCCTTGAGCGATGCCTCGCAACTTCCGGGCGTGGCCAACACGGTGAGGGTCAGTTCGCCCGAGGGGGGCGCGATGGCCTCGAAGGCCACCATTCGGGTGCCGGGATTGGGCGAGTCCCATTCGTTGCGCGGCGCGGCCGTATCGACAATTTGCCAAGCGGCCGCCTGCGGGGAGAGGATCCGCAACGTCAGCCGGGCATCGCGCTGCGAAAGCTCGATTGCGGCCTTGCCGACGTCGCCGGGCGTTCCCGGGGTAACCATCCCCCACCGCACGCGGCTGCCCGGTTTCAACCCGGCCAGCTCGTCCCGAACGAGCACCTCGCCGGAAGGCAGCAGCGCCATGCCGCGCTGGACCGATTCGGCCTGTTCCTCGTACACGGGGGTCATGTCGACCACCGAGCACGGGAAGGCCGGATCGTCGGAGAAGCCGACGATCTTCGCGTGGCCGGCCGCTCGCTGCAGTTGCCCGTCGATGACGAGCGTGTTGTGCGAAAGGTTGTTCTGGCGGAAGACCTTCCAGCGGTCGGAAGTTTGAGCGGAATTCCAGAAGTTCATGCCGCGCGACTCGATGCGGTGGTAGCCCTCGGCGCCCAGGTCGACGGCCCAGCGGACGCCGTCGGCGTCGAGCACGAACGAACCGATGTCCATGTGTCCGTGCGGGCCCGAAGGCGAGCCGGCCTTCAGGCCGAAGTACGTGGCCGCCGGATCGGTCCAATTGCTTCGATGCACGGCCACCGGCGTGCTCGATTCGCTTTGCCAGTGGAGCGGCATGTCGATGGCCGGATCCTCCTCGACGTTGTCCATCCACAGCAGGGCCAGCGGCAGCAGGCGTCCAGCTCCGCCGGCAGCCGAGCGGCGGTCCATGCCCGCAGCCGCCGCGCGCAGGCGGTCGGGCTCGCCCAGCAGCCAGTCGGGCCGGCCGAATCGCTCGGCGAACCAGAACAGGGCGGCATCGGCACGACGGCCCGACCCGCCATCGGCATAATTGAAGTACAGCCCCGAAGGTCCGGTGGTGAGGCTCAAGTACTGGCCCGTCTGATCGAACCCCGGCGCTTGCGTCAGCCCGAAATCGCTGCCCAACACGCTTTCCAACACGCCGATCAGCAGCACGTTGTAGTTCGTGCCGTACACCCAGTAGCCGGGCCCTTCGGGGTACGCGCCTTTCGGGGCATACACGGCCATCGAGCGGGTCACGTTCTTCAGCGCGTTGTGGACGGTCTTCGCGGCCAGTTCGGGGTGATGCTCCAGGACGGCCAGCGCGCCGGCGGTGAGCCCGGCGTGGCACACCTGGCCCCAGTTGTTTCGGGCCCCCACCCAGCCACGGTGCCGCGTTTCGAACGGCAACTCAACGCCCTTTTCGACAATCGCCGCGCGAATCTCGTCGCGCGCCGGTTCGTCGAGTTGTTCGTACAGCCAGTCGTAACCGATGGCCAGGGCGAACGTCATTTCGGCCACGTCGAGGAAGTGGCTCGGGTTCCAGTCGGAAAAGCGTGCGGCGGCCAGCATTTCCTCCCGGGCGCGCTCGGCAAACGCCTTCTCACCGGAAAGGTGGTACGCCATCGCCAGCGTCACCACCCGCTTCACGCACCGGCGCGACTCGCCCAGCAATCGCCGCCCTTGCAACTGCCGCTCAACCGGCGGAATATCCAACATGAACCTCGCCTCGCGCAGCACGCCGTCGGCCAACGCCCGTCGCAACGGGTCCCCGTCGAGTGAACGCCGCAGCGAAGCTAGCTCGTCCGGGCCGGCCAAAAGCCGTGGGCGGCTCAACTCGGCCTTGTCGATCCACCGGCCGACTTCTTCCAGGGTAATCTCGGGCGGATAGCCGAACTCGGGTTCGGAGGCCGGGGCGATGGATGCAATGGCCGGCGCAAGGAGTGCGGCGACACAGAGGAAACGTGCAAGTCGGGTCATGATTCGCCTCCAGTGGCGTAGGGGGGTGGTTCCGGCGGTGCGTGGCCGGCGCGATGACGTTCGCGCGGCGCGGGGCTTTTCGGGGGAGTTCGGTCCATTTGCCGTTCCGCCGGGTTCATCCACGCGGAGCGGCGCCTCGCCTTTTCCGCGTATTGTATCCGCCCGATTGCCGTGTGCCAACGTGCGGGGGAATATGCGGCGACCGGCGCGTGGGTGAACCCGGCTGCTTCGGCTGCCGCAAGCCGAGGTTTGACCGCTTGGTACGCAGCCGGAACCACCCAACCTACGCGCTATTGCTCCAATCGGATGTGGTCGAGGTAGAAGACGGTCTTTTCCTGGGCGAGGCTCACAAAGCCGAGCCATTCGAGTCGCTGTAGCTTGTTGCCCGGGTAGGGCAGTGCCGGAAACGATTGGGGTGCCTTGCCCGGCAGGGTGATGGCGAGGTCGTACGTGCCGGTTGCTTCCTTGCCAAGCGTGCAGGCGATTTCGACGCGGAACCACTCGCCGGCGGGCACGTCGAGCAGTTCCCGGCCGTTGGCCGCGAGCTTTCCTCCGGCGGCGATGCGTAGCGACGGCCCGATGCGGTACGGCGACGCCGCGTCGCGCCATTCGTGGGCCACGACCGCGCCCGGGTCCAACCGGAGGTCGAAAGTCAGCACCGCGCGGCCCGTGCGGAAGTGCGGCGCGTAGAAGAGGTGCGGGTTGAACGCGTGCTGCAGGCCCGGGGCATCGGTCACCTTCAGGCTGTGCCGGCCGGCGGCCGCCGCCTCATCGGTGACGCGCACGGCGTCGCCGCGGCCCTCCTCCGTCACCGTCGCCAGCGCGGGCCACCGGCCGACCGGTGTGGTCTCGAAGCCGTCGTCGATGGGCGCCGGTTCCGGCGCGGCCGGCGGCGGGGGAAGCACCGTGGGAGGGAACTCGGCCTGCCGCGGCAGCCTACGCCAGGCCTCCGGACCGATCAGCCCGACGCGGCTCGTGTCGATCGGCTCGAAGCCCAACTCCAGCGCGGGCGAGTCGGGCTGGAGGCGGAAGTCGCCCCGGGCCGGGTCGACGAACTTCGGGTCGGCCACGCGCGAGTTGCGATCGAGCCCCCGCGCCTGCCATGCGGCGAAGTCGGCGCCGTAGAACTCCAACGGCTGGCCGTCGGTCCGCCAGTACAGGTTACGGTCCCACCGGGTGCGTTCGTCCATCCGCCCGCCGTCGTTGTGGAACAGTTCGCCCTGCGTCAGGTAGAAGATATTCCGCTGGACCGTCGAGGGCGGGTCGCCGTCTTGGCTGTAACGCCACGCCGCGTGCCGGGCGCTGAGGGCGAAGATGTTGTTTCGCACCGCAATTTCCGGCCGGCCGGTGTTCATGATGCCGCCGGTGAGTGTGTGGTACACGATGTTGTTCTCCACGAGCATTCCGCGGCTGCCCGCATCGAAGTAGATGCCCCAGGCCATGGCCGGGTTGCCCATGTACGGCCAAATGTCGTGGAAGATATTGTTGCGGATGGCGGTGCCCGGCTGCACGCCCAGGGTGTAAATACCGCCGCCGTCGCTCAGCACGCCTTGCATCACGTGGTGCACGCGGTTGTATTCGATCGTGTTGCTGTGTGTGCGGTTGGGGGCCTCGTTCCAGTTCCAGCCGACCGAAATGCCGGAATAGTTGAAGCTGTGTATTTCGTTGTGCGAGATGGTGTTGCCGCTGCTTTGCGCGAGCCACAGGCCCACGCCCGCGGCGTACACACGGCCGCCGTCGTGAATGTAGTTGTTGTTAACGACGTTCCCGCTCGCCTCGGTCACGTCGTGCTGGGCCATGCGATCCTCGCCGATGCGAACGCCGCCGGCGCCGAGGTCGTAAATGTGGTTCCGCTCGATGCGATTCTCCTTGCATCCGCGGCCGAACCACACACCGTACGTGCCCACGTGCGCGATTTCGCAATCTTCCAGCACGCAGTGCCGGGCGCCGGTGGCGGTAACGGCGGCCGGCACGGTGATGGCGGCCTGCGTGCTGCTGTTCCCCTCGGGCGACAGGACCCAGTCGGCGTGGTGCAGGTCGAGCCCGCACAATACGACGTGGTCGACGAAGCGCCCCTCGTCGGCATCGCCTTCCAGCCGCACGAGTTCGGTGAGCACGGGAGCGATCACCTCGACCTGCCGGATGCCCTCGCCCGGCATCGGCAGGTAGGTGAGCACGCCGGTGGAGCGGTCGAGGTACCACTCGCCCGGCTCGTCGAGCAGTTCCAGGGCGTTCTCCACGTAATAGCGTTGGTTCGCCTCCCAGTACCCGATGCTCCACCATTCGCGCATCGGCGCGGCGAACTCGACAAGGTTCGCCTCGGTATCGACCGACTTGATCGGATGGATCGACGTTTCCCACGAGTGCATCAACACCACGCGCACGTCGCCTAGCCGGTTCCAGCGGCGCAGGTCGCCGGGCGCGAAGACGAACTTCTCACGGGCGACCGGCTTGGCGCGGGGGTCGGCCGGGCCGGGCAGCAGCCCGGCTATGCGATAGTAGCCTTCGTTCGGCGCGCGTGCCGGCCGCCGCCGCTCGCCGTCGACGAACAACTGAAGGAATCGCCAGTCGCCGGCCTCCACCTCGGGAAGGGCAACCGTCCAGTGCCCGTCCTCGCCCTTCTGCCAGCCGGAAATCGGCCGGCCGCCGGAAAGCAGCGGCCGCTGGCCGGGGTATCCGGTGAAGGTGACCGGGTGCTGTTCGGTGCCGGAATCGTCGGGCATTAGAATGAGCGGCTCGCGCAGGTAATGGACGCCGCGAATGCGAATGGTCACCGGTCCGGGCAGCGCACCGCCGGTTCGCAGCGCGCGCAACGCCTGCTGCGCCCGACCCATGGTGGCGAACGGGCCGTTCTGGCCGTCGGCGCCAGGCAGGGACAACCGGCCCGACCACGCGTCGTTGCCGTTGGGGGCGACGTAGAACGTGACCGGTTCGGCGCCGTCCGGTCGGGCCGCGCCTGTGGAAAGAATGATGGCCAGCAGGGCGAATGTGGCTTCCAAGAAGCGAAAGGTTGTCATGGTAGGCTTGGGCGGCTGGGGGAGAGGTCGCGGAGGGCACCACGGACCATCCTATACGAGTGCCGGGGGCGCCGCAAGCAATTCCGGGGCATGCGCGCGGTCGGTTGACACCCCTGGCCGGAAACGCTAGCCTGAGAGTGGCTGGTTCGGTCTCCGTTCCTGGCACGGAACGATGGTGTTGGAGACGATCACTCGGAGAGTCAACTCATGATTCAATGGATGCGAGTGGAACGTTTTAAGAACTTTCGCGACGCCACACTCACACTAACGCCGCTAACGGTCATCGTCGGCACGAACGCATCGGGCAAGAGCAATCTGCGCGACGCGTTTCGTTTCGTGCACGGCATGTCGCGCGGGTATAGTCTGGCAGAAATCATCGGCGAGAAATATGTCGAGGGAGGCGTTTTGCAATGGAAGGGCATTCGGGGGGGCACCCGCGAGGTCGCGCATCGGGGAACCACCACGTTTCGCCTGACGACCCAACTACAACCTCCGCGAACACCAGGGCAGCGCGGAACGCCGCCGGTACTGCGACATACCATCGAGATCGACGTCAGCGATCCGCGGTCAGGGCCGCGCGTCATTCGGGAATCGCTGTACGGATCGCTTCGCCGATGGAATTCTCGGCTAGTTTTCGATTCGCACTGCCCGGACGACGCGCCGGCACAGGAAGGCCCTCCCTACATCTTCGTGCGCCTTCCGCGTGATGAGCGAAATCGGAAGCACGGCAAGCGGCTGCGTTTTCTCGCCAACAGGCCGGTCGTTTCCCAGTTTTCGGAGCATTCGGAAGCCAGAAAGGAATACAAGCAATATGCCACAGTGTTCTGCGAGACCCTCGAATCGATGCGGTTCTTGGACCTCGCCCCGGAGGCCATGAAGGCCCCCTCGGTTCCGGGGCAGGTCGTCTTGGGCGACCGCGGCGAGAATCTCTCATCGGTGCTGCAGGCAATTTGTCGGCAGGAGGACACCAGGAAGGCAATTGCGGAATGGATTCGCGAGCTGACGCCCCAGGACGTGGTCGATTTCGATTTCGTGCCGGACTCCACCGGTCGCATTCTCGTTACACTCATCGAGTCGGGCGGGCAGCGGACCTCGGCCTACAGCGCTTCGGACGGCACACTGCGATTCCTGGCCATGATTGCGGCAATGCTCGGGCCGGATGCCGCAAGATTCTACTTTCTGGAAGAACTCGACAACGGCATTCACCCTACCCGGTTGCACTTGCTGCTGCAGCTTATCGAACAGCAAGCCAAGGAGGGCAGGGTCCAGGTCGTAACGACTACCCATTCCCCGCAGTTGCTCGCAATGCTGTCTCCCGATGCTCGGAAGGACGCCTCACTCGTCTATCGGCTCGACGGCGAACAGGAGGGCCATATCCGGCGGATTGCCGAGCTTCCCGAAGCCGGGCGGGTGCTGGAGCAGGAGAGCCTGGCCCGGCTACATGAATCGGGCTGGCTTGAGGACGCTGTCGCTTTCGCCGAAATCGGAGAGGCGGGCCAATGAACGTGCTCATTATCCCGGAAGATTTTCGGAAAGATCAATACGTCTTGAAGCCGATCATCCGCCGAATGCTGGCCGAGACGGGTAAGCCGAACGCAAACGTACGCATCTGCATGGATCCTCTGATGGGCGGTATTGCCGAGGCCATGAAGTGGGTGCGGGTCAAGGAGATCCTGGACCGATATCGCGGAATGGTACACGTATTCCTGCTGCTTGTCGATCGGGACGGCATGGAGGGACGGCGTTATGCGCTCGACCGATTGGAGAACAAGGCAAGCGGGGAGTTGGGGGACGGGAAAATCATGTTTGCCGAGCACGCATGGCAGGAGATCGAAGTGTGGGCTCTGGCCGGGCAGGAGCTTCCCAAGAATTGGAGCTGGAGGGCAATCCGCGCGGAAGTGCATCTCAAGGAAACGTATTACGAACCCTTGGCCAAACAGCGCGGTCTGGCCAATGAGCCAGGGGAAGGGCGCACAACAATGGGACGCGAGGCCGCGCAAAATTATCGCCGCGTTCGATCTCGCTGTAAGAAAGATATCGTCGCACTCGAGAAGAGATTGAACCACTGGTTTGGAGGGAGTTGAGCATGAGTATCGCAACCCTCCTCTGCGTAGGCACCACCTTGCTCACTGGCGCGAAGCCCGCCG
>CAYPWB010000321.1:0-7437 GCA_964414315.1 uncultured Planctomycetaceae bacterium
AGGAGTACTTCTTCATTGAGGTGAACCCACGAGTCCAGGTGGAGCACACGGTCACGGAAATGGTGACCGAGATCGACATCGTGCGCAGCCAGATCCTGATCACCCAGGGGCTCAACATGCACGAGGAGCCGGCTGCGGTGCCGCTTCAGGAGGGAATTCGCGCCAACGGCTATGCCATCCAATGCCGCATCACCACCGAGGACCCGGAGAATCACTTCATTCCCGACTATGGCCGGTTGGCAAACTACCGTTCGCCGGGCGGATTTGCGATCCGCCTCGATGGAGGCACGGCCTACAGCGGGGCGGTGATCACCCCGTACTTCGACTCGCTGCTGGTCAAGCTCACGACTTGGGGCAGCACCCTCGAAAAGGCCGTCCGCCGCATGGACCGGGCCCTCCGCGAGTTCCGCGTGCGCGGCGTCAAGACCAATATACCCTTCCTCGAAAATCTGGTTTTGCACCCGACCTTTCTTTCCGGCGACGCCACGACCACGTTCATTGATTCCACGCCCGACCTTTTTCACTTCAAGCCGCGACAAGAGCGCTCGACGGGCATTCTGTCCTATTTGGGCGAGGTGGTTGTCAACGGACGGCCGGACGTGAAGGGCAAGGTCGATCCTGAGAGGACGCTGCCCGAGCCGACCGTGCCCGACTACCCGGGAACGACGCGGCCGCCGGCCGGCCTCCGCGACAAACTGCTCGAACTCGGGCCCGAGAAATTCGCCGAGTGGACCCGCAGTCAAACGAAGCTTCTGCTCACCGACACGACCATGCGCGATGCGCACCAGTCGCTGCTGGCGACTCGGTTCCGCTCGTTCGACATGCTCCGAATTGCCGACTGTCTTGCCCATCTGTTGCCCGAGCTGTTCAGCCTCGAAATGTGGGGCGGGGCGACGTTCGACACCTCCATGCGGTTTCTTCAGGAGTGCCCTTGGCAGCGCCTGGCTCAACTCCGGAAGAGGATCCCGAACATTCCTTTCCAGATGCTCCTGCGGGCCAGCAACGCGGTCGGGTACACCAACTACCCAGACAATGTGGTGCGAGAGTTCATCCGGACCAGTGCGGCCGAGGGGATCGACATCTTCCGCATCTTCGATTCGCTCAACTGGGTTGAGAATATGAAGGTCGCCATGCAGACGGTGCGGGAAGAGACCTCGTCGATCTGCGAGGCCGCCATTTGCTACACCGGCGACATGCTCGATCCCCGGCGAAGCAAGTTCAATCTTGACTACTACCTCAAGATGGCCAGAGAGCTCGAGGCACTCGGCGCGCACGTTATTGCCATCAAGGACATGGCCGGGCTGTGCAAGCCGCCTGCGGCGTATGAACTGGTCAAGGCTTTGCGCCAGGAAGTGGGCGTGCCCATCCATTTCCATACGCACGACACCAGCGGCATGAACGCGGGCAGCATTCTGCGAGCAGCCGATGCCGGCGTGGACGTGGCCGACGGGGCCTTGTCGTCGATGAGCGGTATGACCAGCCAGCCGTGCCTCAACTCGGTCGTCGCCGCCCTGATGCACACGGAACGGGAAACCGGGATATCCCTCGAAAGCCTCGATCGGCTCAGTGACTATTGGGCGGGCGTTCGTGAGAGCTACTATCCCTTCGAAGAAAATCTCAAGTCGCCCAGCAGCGAGGTCTATCAGCACGAGATGCCCGGCGGGCAGATCACCAACCTTCAGAAGCAGGCCGCCAGCCTCGGGCTGCGCGACCGGTGGCAGGACGTTTGCAAGGCCTATGCCGTCGCCAACCAGTTCTTTGGCGACATCGTGAAGGTGACCCCTTCCAGCAAGGTGGTCGGCGATATGGCCCTGTTCATGGTCCACAACAATTTGAAGGCGGACGATGTGCTCAATCCCAAACGTCCGTTGAGTTTCCCCAGGAGCGTGGTCGAGATGATGCAGGGTATGCTGGGCAGGCCGGAGGAGGGTTGGCCCAAGAAGACGCGCAAAATCGTCCTGGACTCGGCAGGCGTGAAGGGTTTCAACCATCGGCCGGGAGCGAAACTCGAACCGGCCGACTTCGCCAAGACCCGCCGGGAGCTGGAACGGAAGGTCGGATATGAACCTTCCGACCGCGACGTGCTTTCCTACCTGCTCTACCCTCAGGTCTTCCTCGACTTCGTCGAACACCGCGAGAAGTTCAGCGACACTTCCGTGATTCCCACCCACGCTTTCTTTTATGGTTTTCAGAGCAATGAGGAAATTACCATCGAAGTGGAACCGGGCAAGTCGCTCATCGTGAGCTACCTTACCTCGGGCGATATTCACGAAGACGGCACCCGCACGGTGTTTTTCGAACTCAACGGCCAGCCGCGGTCGGTGCGGGTAGTCGATCAGTCCGTCGAGGGCGATTTGCACGTGCATCCCAAGGCCGAGCCCGACAATCCGCATCACGTCGCCGCATCCATGCCGGGCAAGGTGAGCCGGGTCAGTGTTTCCAGGGGAGACGAAGTGAAGCAAGGGGAAGGACTTCTTTCGCTCGAAGCCATGAAGATGGAGGCGGCAGTCTACGCGCCGCGAGATGCAACCGTTGCCGAGGTGTTGGTCGAAACGGGAAGCGTCGTCGCTGCCGGCGATTTGCTCGTCGTGCTGGAAGATTAGGTAACCGTTCACCGGGGGACTGTCCCAATTTTCACGGCACACGGAGCGTGTAGTCCAATCAGCCACCGCTGCGGCCGCGAAAATGGGACTGTCCCCTTCGCATGTAGCCGAGAAAACTGCCCCCGCCGCGCCGTGAACACTTACAAGATTAGGGCCCGGCATGTCCGAAGAACTCGGCGAACCGTATGACTTCCGTCGGCTCGAGGATCTCGTCCGGCCGCTGAAACTGCGTTCCACCCAAACTACCACAAGTACGAACGATTGGGCGAAGCAGGAGACGCAGGCCGCAAGGGTCCGGGTGCCGGCATTGTTCGTTGCCGGTTCCCAATCGGCCGGCAGGGGCCGTGGGGCCAACACCTGGTGGTCCCCGTGCGGCAACATCGCCGCCACCTTCGTCTTGGCGCAGAATGGGCACATTCCCGTCGGCCTGGTGCCCTTGCTGACCGGCCTCGCCGTCCGGCGTGCGCTGGTGCGGCTCACCGCCTGCGGAGAAATCGGCCTAAAGTGGCCGAATGATCTCGTCGTCGGCCGGCGCAAGGCGGCCGGCCTGCTCTGCGAACGGTTGCAGGGGGCCGACCTGATCGGTGTGGGGGTCAACGTCAACGCCGGCAGCAGCAAGGCACCTGCGGAGCTTCGGGAGCGGATTACGTCGCTGCGGGAACTCACCGGCAATGCTTGGGATCTTACCAAGGTCCTGTGCGAGATCACCCGGGAGGTGCGCCAAGTCTTCGCCCTGGAATCCGAAAATGTGGCCCGCCGGATGCTCCATGAATACTCCCAGCACCATTGGCCGACAGGTAAGAGGATCGAGTTGGTCGATACAGATCGGGCGCCACAGGTCCGGGGCCTTTGTGTCGGCATTGACTCGGAGGGGCGGCTTCTTGTGGAAACAGGGCAGACAAGCCGCTCATTCCTCACGGGAAGCATTGTGTCAATCACGTAACCCTCCGGTCCACCAGGTGGCCGTGCTTTCGAGCATCTTCCCGACGTTTTCGAAGCCCGCCTCGCTGACCAAGCGGCCCCCTCGTTGCTCTCCGGGTTGTGAAGGTGTATGATCCCTTGAAACGGCTGTTTACAGCGTCGACAACCATTGCCGCGACCGTGCGCGGTTGAACTCGCTGATCGGATATTCTGACGAGGAGTCGGCGCCCTTCCGGAGCAACTCAAGATGCAGCCCGTCAACCGAGCCGACGTCACCGACCTGGAGGACCTTCCCAACGTCGGGCCGTCCGTGGCCGCCAAGCTGCGGCGTATCGGCATCTGGTCGCCCCAAGAGCTTACGGGGAAGGACCCGTACTCGATGTACGACGATTTGTGCGATGCAACCGGAGTTCGCCAGGACCCCTGTGTCATCGACGTGTTCATCGCCGCCGTCCGCTTCATGGATGGTGAACGGTCCAAGCCGTGGTGGAAGTACACGCCGGAACGAAAACGGGCGTTGGCGGCTCGGTGCAAGGCCAAAAGGGCGATGCGATAGCGGCTATGCCGCACCGCGACCTTGGCAGTTCAAGAAAGGCCCCTTCATCTTGCTTGTTGTTGCAGCCGTTTCACCAGTTTTCGCACGAGGGCCCTGGGTACGAGCCGGACGGAGAATGCCCCGAGCCGGTTCTTCCATCCGGGAGTGACAATCGTTTTGCCTCGGCGAAACCCACGATAACCGGTTCGAGCAACCGTGGCCGCATTCATCGTTCCAAGCTTGAAGATGAAGGACTCGCCCATGCCTGAATCGGGGCCGAAACCTGTATCCGTGGGCCCCGGAGCGAGACAAGTAGCGCTGATGCCCGAGCCGGTCAATTCCTCGGCCAGGGCTTCGGTGAAGGACAGGACAAAGGCTTTCGTGGCGTAATAGACCGCCATGTTCGGCCCCGGCTGAAAGCCCGCCGTAGAACCCACGTTGAGGACCCCGCCACGCCGTCGTGCGATCATCCCCGGCAGGAAGAGCCTGGTCAGGTGCATGAGAGCGACTACGTTCACCTGGACCATGTTCAACTGCCGTTCGAGGGGAAGGTCTGCCATGGAGCCCACTGCGCCGAACCCGGCGTTATTGACCACGACATCGACGCCAATTCCTTGGCCGGTCAATTGATCGAAGACTGCCTGGGGGGCTGCCGGGTCCGCCAGGTCATGGGCCAGGACCAGGGTCTCGACACCGTGCTCCCGGCGCACTGCATCCGCCAATGCGTCAAGCTTATCTTGGCTGCGGGCGACCAAGACCAAGTTGCTCTTGTCGGCGGCGAAGAGTTTCGCCAGTTCCAGCCCGATGCCGGACGACGCCCCGGTAATCAGTGCGGTTTCTATTGGCACGTGTGCCCTCCCATTGTTTCCTCGCCAGCGTTTCGGCGAACTCGACCGCTCGCTCGACCCACTGAATTGCCTGTCCGTATCGATTCCTTCGGTATCAATTACAACCCAGCCCTGCCTGCCCTCCGAGGTTCCCCTGCCTTCGATGCTCGCGATGCTCACCCAGCACCGGTCAAGCGTTCGCAGTACGCGACAAGGCGTTTCGCTAGGGGGCGTCTTCCCGGCCGCGTCGGCAAGCCGAGCCGCGGGCCGCGCGGCGTCGTAGCCGATCCGCTACTTCCAGGATCAATTGCTCGGTGGTTTCCCAAGCGATGCAGGCGTCGGTGATGGACCGGCCGTAGTCCAGCGATTCCGAGGGGCGCGGGAAGGGTTGGCTGCCGGCCTGCAAATTGCTCTCGAGCATGGCGCCGAATACCGACGCCGTGCCCGACGCGCGCTGTTCGACCACGTACCGCAGCACGTCGGGCTGACGGTCGGGGTCTCGGTCGCTGTTGCCGTGGCTGCAGTCGATGAGGATCGCCTTTGCCAGGCCGGCTTGCTCCAGTTGTCGTTCCGCTTCGACCACGTGGCGGTCGTCGTAATTCGGCCCGTCGTCGCCGCCCCGGAGCACGATGTGGCAGTCGGGGTTGCCCTTGGTCGACACGGCCGAAGCCACGCCGTCGGCACTGATTCCCAGGAATGTTTGCGGCTCGCGTGCCGCCCGGATTGCGTGGATCGCCGGAGCGACGGTGCCCGGCGTGGCGTTCTTGAAACCCAGCGGCATGGACAGTCCCGAGGCCATCTGGCGATGCGTTTGCGATTCCGTCGTACGCGCTCCGATTGCCGACCAGCAGATCAGGTCGGCAATATACTGCGGCGTGATGGGGTCCAGCAATTCCGTGGCGGTCGGGAGGCCCAAATCGACCATGTCGCGCAGAAATCGGCGGGCCAGGCGCAAGCCCTCGGGAATGGCATGCGAACCGTCGAGGTGTGGGTCCATGATCAGTCCCTTCCAACCGACCGCCGTGCGAGGCTTCTCGAAATAGCATCGCATGACCATGTAGATTTCGTCCTGTACCCGGTCGGCCAGGCCGCGCAGCCGAAGTGCATACTCGTGAGCGGCCGGCGGGTCGTGGATCGAACAGGGGCCGACGATCAGCAGGAAGCGCGGGTCTTCGGCTGCGATCATGTTGCGAATGATCTGACGCGACTCGGCCACGAAATCCTCCTGCGCCTCCGAACGCGGGATTTCGTACAACATCAGCGCGGGCGCCGGCAGGGGAATGTTGGAAACAATGTTCAAATCCGAAACTTGTCTCATCGGCAGTTTCCTGGAATGGGGCGTAACGACGGCATGGAGGCGGAAACCGGTCCGGCATGGAAGCGATCGACTCTCAGAGCACCCACCGCAGAAGGAGGTACAACGCCACGATCAGGCCCAGGACGGCCAGAACGATCCAGGCCAGACGCTTGGGGCTGAGCCACTGTTCGGGCGGGATTTCCGAGAGCGTTCTGACCTCGGCTCGACATTCCTCGATTTCCGTCAGGGCCTCGCGTACGCGAGTGGCCAGGTCGATCGGACCTGCTTGTTCATGGTCGATGCGCCACGCCGTGCGAGCGATTTCCCGCAAGACCGCGGTCCTGCGGTTGGAAAGGTACACCGACTTGGTTCGGATGGTCAGCCAGCGCGTCGCCCGTTTCACTACCGAGACCCGTTCCCCCGGTTCGCCGGCGGTGCCCGGCGGCTCGCTGGAGGCGTCTTCCGGCGGTTCGGCCGGCTTAGGCGTTTCCGGCGGTTCCGGTGTTTCGAGTATCTCCGGGGCTTGCTGTCCTTCGGGCGGTTGGGGTGCTTCCGGCGCTTCGGATGTTTCGGGGACGGCGCCCGTCTTGGCCGCCTGGAGTTCGGCCAGGCGCTGGGTCAGCGTGTCGAGTCGGGCGTAAAGTTCGGGCATGCGGTCGCGATACCGGCTCTGACCCACGATGTCTTGCCCCAGGGCCGTGTACGCCCCGGGTAGCACAAACCGGCTGAGCCAAACCTGTCGGGCGACGACTCCGAAGTACCGGGCGGCGCCCCGTACAAAGAAGCCGAACGGCGGTCCGGGCAGCACGGCGTCGCCACGGCGAACGGCCAGTTCGGTCCGGAGTTTCTCGTCGTAAGCCTTCTTCTTCTCCGGGTTGAGAAGGCACACGCGCGCGGCGGACAGTTCGTTCAGCAGACGCTGGGACAACTGGGAATGCTTGCCCGCCTGATAGTTGCGGATGTGGCCCATCTGCCGGTCGGCGGCGGTCTCGATCACGTCGAGGTCGTTTTCGAACAGATTGATCCCCAGCAGTCGGTAGTGGTTGGGCGGCTGCTCCCATTCGGGAATGCCTAGCCACTTTCGGTAGGGGTCGAACACGGAAGTATTCCTGCCGGGGTGCGTTTGCCAAAGGACGCGCGACGGACCCGTGCGGTTTCACGGATGCGCCGGGCTCCACGGCCGCCCCGCGGGCGGCGACTTACCAAGTAGCATACTCGAAAGGCCCTTCCGTTTCTAGGTGCAAGCCATTCGGC
>CAYPWB010000322.1:0-6887 GCA_964414315.1 uncultured Planctomycetaceae bacterium
GGATGGCGGTCGGCCTCCCCGTCCGGTACACCTACGGCGGGGTCGACCACTTCGGTGTGGTGGCTTCGGTTACGACCAACACCGAAATTACGGTTCGCGGGGCTCCGCTGAATACGGGCGTGGACCTGACCGAGTTGCGGATCGGCCCGCCGTCGAACGTCGTTTCCGAGCGAATCCATATCCCCGGGGCGTATCTGGTACCCTGGCACGTCCCCAACGGCACGGGCACCGAAGCGGACTTGATTGCCGAGATTGCCCGGCAGTACGTCGCGTGGCGGCACGGCGCCGCGAAGCTGGTCGCGGTGGCCGTTACCCAAGGCACGGTGGACGGCACGGCACAGCCGAAGTTCAACGTGACGGTCAACGGCGATTCGGTGCTGACGCAGGACACCGGGGCGGGGATTCAAGTTTCCGGTACGGCGGGCACCTGGACGTGGAGTTCGGCCGTTGGCATCGACACCACCGAGTACGCGGTTGCCACCGGCGATGCGATCGAGATTCTTTGCACGGCTTCGGGGGCCGATGGCGAAGCGTGCGACCTGTCCGTAGAACTTGTGTTTGTGCTTGAATAGGAGGCTTCGCCGTGACCAAGCTAATGAGTGCGATGGAAACCGTGTTCCCCGGCGCCTACTGGCGGAACCTGACCCCGCGCATGCTGACATCGCCCGACGTGGCCGGATGGTTCGAGCCCAAGACTTTGACGGACGTGCCTGACCGGGATTTGGGCTGGCTTTCTGCCCAAGGCTGGATACCCGACGGCGCTCCAGTGGAGGACCCGAATAATCCCCCGCAAAAGCTATGGACGCTCAAGAAAGACGTTCTGCAAAGCAAGGACGCGCTGAAGGATTTGGTCGACGAGTACACGGCCGCGTACAACGAGGGCCGGGAGGCGAACGACAAGCGGTACGACGATCTTGTCGTAATGTTCAACGACGTGCTGCTGAAGACGCACAGCCACTTGAACCGGGCGGGGGCGGCGAACAACAGCTACAAGACGCTGTTCCTCACGTCGCTCAACAGCATCATCAGCCAAACCGACTGGTATCTGGCCGCGATGAAGGTCGGCGCGATCGACTCGTTCGACGCGGCGGGCGATGCCCTGAACGTCTTCGCCGCGAAGCTATCGGAGTTGGGCACTGGGCACGATGACTTCACTTCGCAGATCGAAACGATCCTCGACAGCCAGACGGAAGCCCTGGGGCAGTTTTCTTCGCGGACGACGGCGTTGCTCTCGCAGTTGACCGACGACTTCACCACTCACGACGCGGCGATCGAAACCCTGGAAACGGCGGCCGGCACGGTCACGGAAGCCCACGTCACGGCCTACGAAACGAAGCTGGACGAGATCGAGGATGCAGTCGACACGGTTTCCGCGCAGCTTCTGGCCCTTGTGGACGACACCGAAGAGGCGGTGCTTGACTACCGCACTGAGGCCCTGTCCGTCATTTCCGACCTGGACGGGGAACTGACCGACCTGGATTCGGACGTTGCGACCGAGTTGGGCAAGCTGGACACGGCGGTTACGTCGCACTCGGCCACCTACCGAGGCATCCTGACGTTGTTCGAGGCGGATTACGATTCGCACGCGGCCACCACGCGGGCGCTGTTGACCGACCTGGGCACGACCGAACTGGCCCGAATCAATGAGCAGTTCGACAACCTGTTGGCGAACACCCGACAGAATCTTGTCGACCGGGGCTTCTACTCGTCGGCCCTGGTGGCGCAGACCGACGCCCGGGTGGAACGGGAGCGGAGCGAGGCGATTGCGGCACTGAACGACCGGCTGGCCCGCGAGAAGGTGGCGCACGAACACCAGTTGTTCGGTGAGCAGTCGGGTATCTACGACCGGCAGTTGCAAGGCGAGCAATACCTGCACTCCCTGAAGGAAGCGGCGATCAAGTACCGGGCCCAATGGTCGGAGCGGCTATACGACCAGATGCGCGTGCTCAAGCAAACCACGTTGGGCGTCCGCGATTCGATTCGGCAGGCGCTGTCGACGCTGGCCGGCCAGGAGATGGACGTGCGGGGCCGGGTCCACGGCTGGGGGCAGGACGCCCGTCGCATGGCGGCCGACGCGAAGCAGACGATCTACCAGATTCGCGAGGCCCTGAGTCGCCGCAAGACGGATTCGGAGTTCAAGCTGGCCGATGCGCTCCGGGCGATTCGCGGGATGCGGCTGGGCATCGCCGAGCGCGACCTGACGGCTTCGTTCGACGCGAACAAGTTCGAGGCCGCGGCCCGGGAAACGATCGTCAAGTCGCTCAATGCCTACATCGAGGCCCACGCCAACGGCGTGTCGAGGTACGCCGACCAGACGATTCGCAACGGGGAGTTTCTGGCCCGGGTGAGGCAGGCGGCGATTGCCGACCACATCAAGACGCGCTACCAATACTGCCTGGGGGTCGATCAGGCGAACCAGCAGCAGCAGCGGCTCTACCAGTACCAGTTGGACACCCGCAACAATCTGGCGGTGGCCCTGTTTGGATTCATGGAACGTCGCGAGGACACCTACCCGGACCTGGACAAGATGGGCAACATCGCGATGGGCCTGGGCGATGCCGGGGCAACGCAGGTCATTCAACCGTAAGGGGCAGCCATGTTCAAGAAACGCCGGCCGGTCGCCCCGCATTTTCGGGTGCCCCCGCCGTTCAACCCGCTCACCGGCGAGCGCAAGTTTTTGCAGCAGCCGCCTGACCTCCCCCGCGTCACGACGATGCGGGTGAAGGAGATTTACGACGACTATCTGGTGTGCGAGGGGTGGGACCCGGATATGCACGCCTACTACAAGGACCATCTGGTCGCGAAGCCGATGGCGCTGCGGAAGAACCCGGTCGACCTGATCGTGTTCCCCGATACCTTCGAGAAGCCCGCCGGGCAGGCGATCGTCGACCAGACTGACCCGCCGTATTTCGTCGGGGAGTTGATCGTTGCGGCGAAGATGATGGGCATTACCGGCGGGGCGGTGGGCGTGCCCACGGTGGACGACGATGGGAAGCTGTTGGGGCCGGCCGACGAGACGGCCCCCGAAGAGATGCCGATGGAGGGCATGACGGCCAGCGCCGGCGGCTCGGGCGAGTCGGGCACGCTGGGCGACGGGTATCCGATCTACTGGCTCGACCTGAACGTGACGGGGAGGACGTGGCGCACCGAACGCCACTTTGAGTTGAAGGACGCATTGACGCCCGGCGGTTTCGCAACGGCACACCCGCTTTCCTGGGACAGCGATGCGTCAGATTGGGCGGTCGACACCACGGCCGCCAAGGAGTTCACTGTACATGATATATGGGGCGCGTTTCGCGGCCGGGCCAAGGACGCCTACACGTCGCCGCATGACCAGGGTAGCCGCGGTGTGGCGATATGGAACGGTGAACGGGGGATATATCAAATCGCAGAGTTGACGCCTCATGCCTTGATGATTCGGGGAAAATTGACGGCAACCCTAGTGACCACGGACACGACGTTCACAATCGACGAAGACATCGGAGGAGTGGGGATCATGCAGCCGACCGGCGGGCTGATTACCGACCAGGACCCCGCCGGCAACATCACGGTCTACAACATCTTCAGTTGGGCGGGCGACAACAACGGGGCGTGTATCGCGGCATGGAACGAGAACACTGACCACTGGGAGGCATTGCAGGTCGAATGTCCCGCCTAGCCTTGCCCACGCTCTGGCTGCCCGACCGACTCCGGCAACGCCGCGAGGACGAGCGGCTGCTGCGCGGCCGTGGCGGTGTGTCGCAGCGGTGGATGCCGGGGTATCCGTGTTGCTGCGGCGAGGAGTATCCGTGCGACTTTTGCATCGACGGAAACACACCCGACGAGTTTGAGCTAACCATTAGTGGTGTGGCGTCGGGTAGTTGCACGGACTGTTCCGGCCTAAACGGCACTTTTATTGTTGAGCGAACGGACCCAGAGAATTTCCCGTGCACATGGTATTACGATTTTCCGGCAGGAACAATCGACTGCTCGGGTAAATCACCACTACAGATATGGTTCGGTTTTGCGAATCTGGGCGTCGATACTGGCTGGTTTGCGATGACCTACTTGAGCTTTTCTGGCACGGAATACATTCACTGGCGAGATGAGCCATTTGATCCCGAAACAGACGAGTTTGACTGCATGAACTTCGTGGACTTCGCAATGCCATATTACGCTCATTTCGGAGTCTGGTTCCCGACTTGCAACTTTTCCGGTTCTACTGCTGTACTTAATTCCCTATGAACTGTCCCCTTACCCTCGACCCTTGCGGCCTCTGGCGATGCCCGCAATGCGGGTGGACCTACAAGCGGCCGGCCGACACGCCTCCGCGGCGGAACTGTCCGAAAGGGACCGACCGGCCCGTTCCGCCCACGCCCCGCGAAAGCGTGCTGGCCCGCTACGACGCCCGTCCGAACCCGCTGCCGATCGCCCGCGAGGAGGTCGAGCGGCGGGTCGATATCTGCGAGCAGTGCGACCGCTTCCCCGGCTTCGCCTGCATCACCGCCGGCAGCCGCTGCAAACGGCCCGACCACTGGCAACTGAAAGTCTTGACGCTCGACTGCGAGCGATGGAGGGAATAGACACATGGCAATCCGCGTAGGACACGAACCGTCGCCCGCCGTGATCGGGCAGGCTGCGCACGCCGCGGGCAGGCAGGCGGGGTACAACCGGGGCATGGACCAGTACGTCCAACACCAGACGATGCGCACCCGGCAGGATATGGTCGATCAGCACCAGCAGCAGATCGACTTCGAGCAGCGGCAGATCGAGCAGGCCCGGATTCAGCAGGGCTTGCAAAGCGGGCGGCTGTACTACACGACCCAGCAGAAGACCGAGCGGACGCGGCTTCAAGACGAGTTGGGCAAAGTGCAGCTTGACCCGAACATGAACCCCGCCCGCCGCCAGCAGGCGATCGACGCGATTCAGCGGCGGCTCGACCAGATAAACCCGCTCGAACGGCCGATGGACGAACAGCCGCCGAGCATGGAAGAGGACTTCCAGGCGAACGTGCTGGAAATGGACGGCAAGAGGTACGTCAAAAGCAAGGACGGCATCTGGGAACGGATGCGGGGCGACGATTCCGGGCAGCAACAGGACGGGCTTGCCCCCGACAAACTCTTCGGGATGCGGGCAACGCTCCGCGACAAGCAGCGCACGTATGCCGACGAGCTTCGCAAGCAGACCAAGCCGGGCGACGATATGGCGCCACTCTATTCTGAAGATGAAATCAAGAAGAAGGTCGAGGAAGCCTTCGCGGACGATTGGACTGAACTGAACGACTTGGCTTCGGGCGGCGGGCAGCAGCAGCCGGGCGAGCAGGGCCAGCCCCAGCCCCAGCCCCAACCCCAGCCCGGGCAGCCGCAGCCCCAGCCGCGGACGATGGGCGACGTGCCGGAGAGCGTCGAGTATCAGGGGCAGAGCCCCATGCAGCGGGTGCTGGCCGAACGCGGGCAAGGCAAGTGGGAGGACCTTTCGCCCGAGCAGCAGCGGCGGGTGCGAGCCGACTTCGACTCCCTTTCCCCGGAGCAGCAAGAGGCGGTCACGTCGATCCGGCAGGCGTGGGACGCGAACCCGGAGCTTGCCGAGGCGTGGTTCCGGGACAGGCAGCAGCCTCCCTCGCAACCTCCTGCCCAGCCGCCTCAAGGACGACCGCCCACGCAACCCGCGCCGCAACCTCCCGCGCAGCAGCCGCCGCCGGAAATCCCGCCACACGCGCCGGATTGGGCTAAGAACACACTGGCGGAGTACCAGCGGTTCCCCGACAAATTCCAGGACCCGTTGCCGCAGGCGCTCCTCGAGCGTGCCAGGCAGGCGGCCGGAATCGCCAAGCCGCCCCCGGGGCCCGTGCCGACCGACCCCGGGGCGTTCACCGACGCCTCGCCGGCCGCGGCGCAGACGCTCGCGAAGGTCGGGAAGTTGCAGCAGCAGATGGAGGCCCTACAGAAGAAGTCGGGCGGCACGATCAATGATCTGAGTGAAGCCGACCGGACCAAGTACCTCGCGCTCCGCCAGGAGTATTTCAACACGCTGCAATCCCTGAGCGGTGGAGGACAACAATGAGCGTTGGGCTCGAAGACGTCGCACGCGGCATCCAGCAGTTCGCCGAGAAAGATCAGGAGTTCGCCAGCCCTACGCTACAGGCCGAGCGCAGCATCCAGCAGTTCGCCCGGCATGACCGGGACTTCCTGCAGCCCCTTCGTAGCGACTTGAAACAGCAGGAGGCGGTCCACGCGAACGCCAAGGAGTTTTTAGAGGAGGGTTGGTTCCCCAGTGTCCGCGCCGCGATGGTGGGGTTCGGCTCCGATGTCGGGGCTTTGGTTTCCCGGCCGTTCAATACCGAGCAGACCGAGAAGTTTATCGACACCGGCGACCGGATGGAGGCGGCGGCCGTCGAGGCGATCGACCAACAAAGCTGGCTCCCCGGTACGCTGTCCCGCGCACGGCGGGGTGTTCTGCGGTCGGGGGCGTCGTCGGCTACGGCAGCCTCTGTTGCGGGGCCTTGGGGCGCAATCGGCGTTCATTCGTTGATCGAGGCCAACCGGGCGTACACCGAGGGCAGCCGCGCCGGGCTGGAAGGCGGCGAACTGGCGCAGTACACGGCGGCCCAAGGGGCGTGGGAGGCGATACCGGCCACGGTGATGCAGTTGATCGGGCTCCCTGGCATGGAAGGCCTGCTCCCGTTCGGGAAGACCGGGCAGCAGGTTGTGCTTAAGGGCGTGCGCGACGGGGCCAAGATAATGCTTCGCGCCATAGGCGAAGAGATTCCCGAGGAGCTTGCCACTGAACTAGGCCACCTGATCGTCGATGAAGTCTACAAGGTGAACCCGACCGGCCTGACGCCTGAAGCTCTGGGGCAGGTCGCGCTCGATACCACGGTGCAGACGATCGGGCAGACCCTAATGTTG
>CAYPWB010000322.1:6897-7430 GCA_964414315.1 uncultured Planctomycetaceae bacterium
GACCATGGCCAAGAGCGCCCAGGCGGGCATGGACCGGGCGGCCCGACTGCGGGAGGTGCGAGACCAGCGGGCTACGGGCGTGGACGGGCATCTGCGCACGATCCACAAGGACGCCGCCACGAAGTTCCTGACGCCCGAAGTGCATCGCGCTTTGGCTACGGCGCTGATGCAGGAGAACCCGGAGGCGGCGGGCGAGTTGATGACGCGGGAGGCCCCCAGCCGCCGGGACTGGGAGCGGGCCGGGCTGGCACCGACGCCCTACAAGCAGCGGAAGCAGTTCGCCAAGACACTCCGCGACGTGTTTCGGGAGGGGATGACGGGGGAGCAGGCGGCACCGGCAGCAGACACGGGGATGCCCGACAGCTTCAAGGACCGGTTCGGCAAGAAGAAGCCGAAGAAGCTGGTCGACGTGGACACCACACCGGCGGAAACCGACCTGCCGGGCACGGAGGACTGGGGACCGGAAGGGAAGACAGGGGAAACACCGGTAGGGAAGGCCCCGGGCAAAGCCCCGACAACCAAGTTCGTCGGGC
>CAYPWB010000323.1:0-7421 GCA_964414315.1 uncultured Planctomycetaceae bacterium
CAGGCTTTCGAGCAGTTCGACCTGAGCAGCCTGAGCGCAACGCTCGAGGGCGTGTCGTGGGAAGTCGAGCCGCTGGCGGCCGCCGTCCTCGAGCCGCTGGAGGCCAAGAGCGGCTATCGGATTGCGATGGTGCTGCCCGACGATCTGCCCGAGGAGGGCTTCTCGCACACGCTGCACGTTTCGGCCGTGCCGGCGGGCGAGGAAGGTAAGCCGCAGACGCTGGCCATCCCGCTAAGCCGGGGGTCGGTTCGGCCGTTGCAACTGTTCGGCCCTGACCTGACCTTCGGGCGCACGCTGTTGCTGGGCACGGTGGCGCAGGGTGCGAGCCGGCGCAGTGTGCTCACCGCGAAGGTGGCAGTGGAACCGCGGGAGTTGAACATTCGCGGCATTGAAGTAACCCCGAGCTTTGTGCAAGTGCGGATGACGCCGTTGAAACCCGACGCGCCGCAACTCGGCTTGTACCGGATCGAGGTGGAGGTGCCGGGCGGCTCGCCCATGGGCAACTACCGCGGTCCGACGGCGGGCAGGATTCGCATCGAGACCGACCATCCGCGCGTACCCGAGTTGAGCCTCAGCCTCGAATTCGCTGTGGCCGGCGCCTGAACGACCCTCGCAGAGCAGCAGCATGGGCACGGACATGTTAGAAGACTCGCTGTACGACCCGGAAGTGGCGGCAGCCAAATCGGGCAGCGACACGATGTTCTGCACCGACTGCCACACGCCGAACCCGGCGAAGCGCCGGTACTGCGTCAATTGCGGCACGGCGTTGTGGGAGCCGTGCTTCCGTTGCGACACGCTTTGCCCGGCCGACGGCAACTTCTGTGGAGCGTGCGGGGCCGATTTGCGGAGCACGGCGGCCGTGCAGGTGCGCCGGTTCGAGGCGCAATTGAGCACGGCCGAGCAGCTTCGCGCCAATCTCGAGTTCGACGAGGCGCTCGAAATCCTGAACAACCTGGCGACGCACGACCACCCGCGGCTGATCGAGCGGGTGCGGCACGTCGAGCAGCTTGTCGAGCAGGTGACCGCCGAGCAGACGCGGCGGCAGGCCGAAGCGGCCCGGGCGCTGGCCGAGGCCGAAGAGCTGTTCGGCCGTTGTCGCTACCAGGAGGCGGCCTTGAAGCTGGAGGCGGTGCCGAAGCCGCTGCGCACCGAGGCCATCGAAATACTGCTGGAACAGGCGGTCTCTCACGACGCGGAAATCGTGCGTTTGACGGCCGAATTGCAGCGCGACCTGCAAAGCCATCTCGACAACAAGGTGTTCCGCAAGCTCATGCGCGTGCTGGAGCTGCATCCCGACCACGAGCAGGGACTGCAACTGAACAAGGCGTTGCAAGGGCGGCTGTTCAAGCAGGCGAGGGAATACCTGGCGGCGTTCCGCTACACCGAGGCGGCCGCGCTGCTCGAGCAAATTCCCGTCGAGGCGCAGCTTCCGGCGGTCAAGTCGTTGTGTACCCTGGCGGTCGAATTGGCGTGGCTTTGGACCGACCTGCGCCGCGCGCCGCATGTGGACGGCACCCTGCTGGAAGTGGCCGAGCGCGTTTGCAAGCTTTCACCCAAGCATACCAAGGCGGCCGCGCTGCGCGACGAGATCCGCCGCCGCCTGAAGACCGCCGAGCAGGCCGAAGGCGTACCGCCGGTCGTCCCCTGGGCGGCGGCAAAGGCAACCTCCGGCGCGCCTCCACTCGTGTGGCTGCACGACTTCCGCCGGCTCGAACCGGCCGACGAGTGCGACCCGGCGCCGCTGGTCGAACATCGCGGCGCTTTCTTCACCGCGGCCGGGCTGGCCCTGCAAGGCCTGGGCGTTGGCAAGATCCACATCAACCTGAGGGCGACCGTCGAACGCGCCGTCATCGATACGATGCGCAAGTTGCTGTCGTTCCGCAGCCCGTCGGCCTGGGGCATCGACATCGGCAGCCACGCCCTGAAGGCGGTGAACCTGGTCATCGACCGAAGGGACAAGGCGCACCGCCCGCGCATCGCCAAGGCGTTCTACGTGCCGTACGCCAAGGACCTTTGCCGCGCGGTGAACGACGAGCAGCGAAACGATCTGGTGGTCGAGGCGCTGCGCGAGTTGCTGGCCGAGGAGGAATCGCTGGCGCAAAGCCGCGTGTGCGTCGGGCTGTCGAGCCGGCTGGTGATGAGCCGGATCCTGGACCTGCCCGGCGTGGAGAAGAAGAAGCTCGACGACGTGGTGCACCACGAGGCGCCGCACCACGTGCCGCTGAAGCTCGACGACCTGACCTGGGGCTACCAGCGCATCAACGAGGAGGCGCCCCCGGAAATCGTGGAATCGAAGGATGCCAAGGGCATGGCGGCGAAGGCCATGGCCAGGATCGCGAAGCGGAAGCCGTCGAAGAAGCGGCCGCGGCACAAGGTGCTGCTGTTGCTCGTGAAACGCGAGGACGCGATTCGGCAGTTGGCCCCGTTCCGCGAGTCGGGCATTCGGGTGGACATGGTGCAGGCCGAGTCGGCGGCCCTGGCCAATGCGCTGTTTTACGAGCTTGCCGACGACGCCGCCCCGGCCGGCGCCGACGCCAAGGCCGACGCCAAGGCGGGCGCGGCACCGAAGCAGGGCGGAAAAGCCGTCAAGACCGAACACGCCGCAACGCCAATGCCGTCGCCGTCGTTCGTCGCGCTCGACGTCGGCAGCGAGGTGACCTCGCTGGTGATCGGCGGACCGGAGATTCTGTTCATTCGCCACCTGCACAGTGCCGGCGAGGCGTACACCCGGCACCTCGTGCAGGAGTTGCAGCTCACGTTCGAGCAGGCCGAGCGGCTGAAGCACGAGCCGCACACCGCGCGCAGCATGGCGGCCCTCTTTCGCGCCGTCGACCCCATTACCGACGAACTGGCCGAGGAGTACGTCCGCCTTTGTCAAACCTGCGCGAAGGAGCACGGCGGCTTCGCCCCCTCGGAGCGATTCCTGACCGGCGGTGGTGCCCGGCTGCACGGGTTCACCGCGCGGATGAACCGGTTGTGAACGCCAACGGCAAAACGATCGTATTGGCTTCAAGGCCGAGCCGCGGGCCGAAGGTTCACGTCCACGCGCACAGCGAATCGACGTAGGAGGCCGAGCCGTCGCGCAGCCAGGCGTCCAACTGGGCCTGGTCCTTGAGTTGCTGGCCTCGCTGCCGCGGCACGACGAGGAACCGGCACGCGACCTCGGGCAGCGCGGTCATGTCGCCCCAGAGCTTCTCGAACTGCGCTACGGGAAATACGTCTTCCTGCCCGTGGCCCCAGCGCCGCTTGACCTCCTTGATCGTGACGTACGTGGGCATGCGGGCGCTGAGCCGGCGGATTCGTTCGGTCACCCGTTCGCGGTCGGCCAGCTCGTCGCGCGAAAGGCCGAACACCGCGAGCAGCCGGTCGATCGTAATCCACGTGGTCAGCGAGTTGTAGTAAGTGAGCTTGAACTCCTCCTCTTCGCGCGGAATGGCGAGGCTTTCGAGCAGGCGAGGGCGGCCGTCGACGCGGCCCAGCCCGCCGCCATGGTCTTCGATCCGCCGCCCGAGCACCTCGAAGCTCAGCACGCCCTCACCGCCGATATGCAGGCCCAACATGGCCGGGTCGAGGTCGGCTCCGAGCGTGTCGATGTTGTGCAGCATGAGGTACTTCAGTTGCGGCCGCCGGGCAAGCAGCGCGGCGAGCGTTCCGTTGCGCAGCAGGTTGGGCACTTCGAACCAGTGGCCGGTCGGGTGAAGGCACTGAAGCGGCACGTTGTCGGTGTAGTCGCTGCCGCCGCCGGCCGTTTCGGCCCAGCCGATCAGCGCCGACCGCAGGCTCTCGCGAACCTTCTGCGCCTGCTCGTCGAGCATCTGCTGCGGCATTTCCTCCCAGGCGAAGCGGAGGTCCCGGGGCATGGGCACCATGCGCAGCCCCACCGACATGCCGCGCGACAGCCGCACGCGCTGCGCGTCGTCGCCTTGCTGGGCCTGAAGGAACCGGGCGATCGGCTCGTGCGTCAGGTAGCCGGTCGTGACGACGTGCGGCACCGCGGTCCCGCACGCGGCGCCCACACGGCGGCTCTTGGCCAGGTGGACCTCGATGAAGTTGCGATACCGGCCGGCGAAGCGGTGGAACGGGTGGAGGGCCTTCACCACGCCGGCGCCCTGGGTCCATCGGCTGCCCGCTCCGGCGGCGAGCGTGAGCACGGCGGCCTCGCCGCGCCGCAGGGCCGCCTCGCCCTCGGCGCGGCAGGCCCGGTCCGCCGCGTCGGCGCGGATGACGTCGTCCTCGGTAACATCTTCGATGACGGTTCGTGCCGGCAGCCGGTTTTGCGCAAGCCCGATCCGGCCGCTGCGCAGGTCGGCGCGAATCTGCTCGTGCAGTTCGGCGTCGAAGCCGTTTTGGGCCAGCAGCCGGGCGAGTTCGTCGCCGGCCTGCTCCTCGCGCGTGGTGACGGGGAACAGATTGGCGAAGAGCATGGGCACGGCGGCGCTCAGACGGCCCCCCGGACGGCACTCCGCCACGAACCGTTCGACCTCGGCACGCTGTCCGGCCGGCATGTGCCGGATGTCGGTGCGGAGCCAGCCGGGCGTGGCCAGCGCGTAGTAGCCCGGCGGCATGAGCGACTCCACGCCGGCTACCAGCGATGCGGTGGTTCCCTGCTCGTTGACCGCGAAGTCGTACACGACGGGCTCCATGGCGAAGGGGAGCGCGTCGTCGAGTTGCCGTTTCGTGGCGTGCATCAGTTCCTGGAGATAGTCCTGGGCCTCGGCCCGGGCGCGGGGGTCGAAGAAGAACCCCATGCCGCCGCCCGACATGCCGCCCAGCATGAGGAAGCCCCAGAACCGCTCGGCGAAGCGCTCGCGGACCCGGTCGATGAGTGTTTCGGTGTAGTGGTTGCTCGCCCAGGGAATGATGGTGCGGATGGGGCCGAAGAAGTTCTCGGTGGTGGCTTCGGCCAGCGCGTCGAGTTTCCCAGCCCGCAACGCCCCGTCGATGCGTTCCATCAGCGCGATGGCCTCCTGCCGGGCCGTCCATTCCGCCTCGGAGCGGAGCAGGTACTTTTCGGTGACCATTTCGAGGATCGGCCCGACGTTCTGCGCCATGCCGCCGTGCACGAGCACGGCGCAGTCGCACAAGCGCTGCCGGGTTTCCGGAGTCACCTCGCGGGCCGAGTAGACGTGGTGGTCGGGCAGCAGCCGGCCGCGGCTGACGCCCCACTCGGGGTCGCCCTCGGCGGCTGTGCGGCCCTCGATCATTTTGATGGCCGGCCAAATACCGCCGGAATCCTGCCACCCGCCCCCGGAGCCGGCCAGCCACTCGCCCAGGATCGCGCGGGCGGCCACCTGCCGGCGTTCCGTTTCGGCAAGCTGCCCTTCGAGAGCCTCGACCTGCCGCGTCGCCCGCATGCATGCGGTGATGATGGCCGCCAGCAGATTCGTCGAGACGGCCAGCCGGGAGCCCTTGGGGATGTCGTTCACCTTGCTGACCACTTCCAGGCCAAGGCCGGGGCCGACGACGCGGGCGAGTACGTCGGCCAGCCCCTCGGCCGCCCCCTCCAGGCCGGAGGGCACGATGCCCGAGGCAATCAGGCCCGCCTTGAGCAGCCCGAGGTAGTCCTTCGCGAAATCGAACACCTCGGCCAGCGTGCGAACGTCGGCACGGGCCTTCAGGTCGACGCTGGCCAGCCGCAGCACCGGCTCGTCGATCACACGGAGGAAGACCTCGATGGGCGGGCGGGGGTGCGGGTCGCGGCCGCGCACGCCCAGATCGACCGACACGTTGAGCACGCGGGCCCCTTCGGGAAAGTCCATGCCCAGGAAGAAGATATCGCTCCACGCGCTGTGCGAAAGGTCCATTCGCACCGGGGTCCGCTCCCACAGGACGGGGAACAGGTCGCGGTCGCCCGCTCGCCGGAGCAACTCATGGCGGATGCGCAGCGGATGGTCGCCGGGGTGGCCGACGCGAAACATCCACTGGTTGCCGCGGACCGAGCGGACGCTGCGGCGGACCTGGTCGGCCAGCGTCTGGAAGCCCAACTGGTGGTAGGCCGCCGCCAGGGCGCTGGCGATGGTGTCGTTGTCGCCCACCCGGCCGCGCCGGTCGAGCAGCACGCGCAGCGCCTCGTCGAAGCGGCGCTCGAGCAGGTGCTGGTAGCCGTCGTACGGGATGCGGTCGCACGTGCCCGGCGGAAGCTTCGCCGGCAGGTGATAGCGGTAGATGTTGCTCAGGAAGAACAGGGTCCGCACCCGCTCGTACAGGTTCTCGCTCGTACGGCGGAACCGTTCGAGTTCGTCGCACGCCTCGTGCAACTGCGCGGCATCGGCCGCGCGGCAGAAGGCCTCCAGCGATCGGTTGCGGACCTCCGCGTCCGCGCTGGTGATGATACGGATCAGTTCGCCTGGCACGCTATGGTTCTCCTATGCCTGTCGGGGTGGCGACGAGTATTCCCCGGGTCCGCCTACGACTCGGCTTCCCCTCCCACTAAGGCGCATCACCGGCGGCTAGCCGGTTGCCTCGTTCACAGAGACAAGCGCACGTCGATAGAGTTCGTCATGAATCCAAAAGCCTGCCTTATCTCGCAGCCGATCCAATTCGGGCTTCAACGAAACGATTCTGCCGGCGTGCTTCGCACGGATCAGCAAACCCACAGTCCCCGCCTTCCGCAAAGAAAAGGTGGACGCTGCGATGCGTGCCTCGGATTCATCGAGAAGGATCACAACGGGCGCTTGCTCCACAGCAAGCGCGATGGCTTCCGCCTCGCCATCATCCAGGTCGCGCCGCAACAGCCTGACCAGGGCATCGTCGGTGGGCGTAACGATGTTCATCCAACCAAGTGTTACCGCCTCGCAAACTTCGCTCGCTCCGGGCCGACCTTTCCCTTCTTCAACAACCTCGCGCCAGACGGCATGCGGAATAACGACCTCGTCAAAGAAGTCCTGAAGCAGGCTGAGCCGATCGATGGCAGCCAAATGGATCAGCGGCGATGAGTTGCTAACCGCCTTTGCCATACTCTGAATCCTCTTGGAGGTCGTCTTCCCCATAGTGCCGGACGATTTGGCGTTGTCCCAAGAGGTGCTCGAACTCCCAGCGAGTCATGGCTGCCAGTTTTCTCGCCTTGCCGCCGGGCAGTATGCCCCGCTGGTACAGCGCCAATGCGAGTTCCACGCGGAGTTCACGGTCCCTCTCCGACGGCGGTATTCGCAAGGCGTCCGTCACGTCTTGCGGAATTTCCAGTATCATTCCGGACACGGCACGTCCTCGTGGGCCCAGCTTGGGAAACGGGAGAAAGAATAAACAGCCATTTCAGTATAGCAATTCGGCTCGCTTGGAGCAAGTGGGCCGTGGTCTGAACTTGGCAATCGGGAGCCGTGTATCCCCGGTGTCGGTAACCGTTCACCGGCGACTGTCCCCCTCGCATACAGCGGAGAAGACAACCCGCCCCGCCGACCCGTGAACGGTTAGGGCCCGCGAAT
>CAYPWB010000324.1:0-7401 GCA_964414315.1 uncultured Planctomycetaceae bacterium
GGCTGCGGGCCGAGGTGGCCGGGCTGCTCGAACGGCTCGACAGCGACAGCTACGCCACTCGCCGTGTCGCGGCCGAGCGGCTCGAGGCGCTGGTGGCCGTCCCGGAGTACGGCCCTTGGCTGGCCGATGCCTTTCGCCGGGCACTGCGCGATCCGGACGTATCGTTCGAAGTGCGGTGGCACCTGGAGCGATGGCGCCGGAGCCTGCCCGAGTTGCCGCCGGAACCGCCCGGCGCGGCCACGCCGGAGGAACTCGACGGCGTGGTGCGGCAGCTCGACGCCGACGAGTACACCGTTCGCCTGGCGGCCGTGCACCGGCTCGAGTGGCTGCTGGGCAACGGGGAGATGGTCGGGCCGATTACCGCGCGCGTCAAGGAGCGGCTTCGGTCACCGGCGCTGTCGGAGCCCGGCGCCCGGTACTTGGAAGAGGTTTGGCACGGGCTGCGGCCCGTTTGGTCGCAAAGCGATCCGGCCGATTGGGACCTGCCCGAGGTATCCGACGACGCGATTCGCCGTTGGGTCGAGGAAATCGGCGCGTCGGCCGGCGCCGAGGTGCGCCGCCGGCCCGTGGCGCGGGCGGCCGAGCGCGAGCTGCGCGACCTGCTGATGCGCGACTCGTACGTGCCCCGCGTGGCGGCGGCCCTGCACGCGCGGCTCGACAAGCCGGTCGCGTCGGAAACCCGCGAGCAGCTCGAAGCCCTGCACAACGAAACGCGGCCCGCCATGGTGGCCGAATATTGGCAGAACCGGCAGCACCTGGTCGAGCAGCACCTGCTTGTGGGCGTTCCGAGCCAGTCGACGGGCGCGCCGCGACCGAGCCACTTCGACCGGATCGACGACCGGACGGCGCGGTGCGTGAGCGGCAGTTCGCTTGCCCCGGGCGAGTATCCGGTGGGGGTGGCGTTCGCGCATCCCCGCACGACCGACGCGATGTTCCACCTGGTGAACCTGCCCACCCCGCGCCGCCGGGCATGGTATCGGCAGCATGCCCGCATCGACCCCGCCATCCGCTTGCGGGAACTGAGCCGGCGAACGGTCGACTGGCTGCGCGAGCGGGGGCGGCCGCTCGACGAGGACGACCTGCGCCTGCTCGCGGGGCTCGACCCGGGCGAGGTGTCGCGCTTCGCCGGGTGGTACCTGACGGCCGTGCCCGACGACTCGCTGCCCCACTGGGAACCACGGTCCGACCCCTACGAGCCTGAGAGGTTCATTCCTCTTACCCCGCCTGCCTATCTTGGCGGGCGACCCAGTCGGCACGGGGCGTTGTGCCTGTTGCTGGCCGCCGAAGGCACGCGCGAGGCCGTGCCCGGGCTGTTGGAGGCGCTCGACGGCGATCGATTCCAGCCGCCGTCGGTCGTTGCTCCGTATCGGCTGGGCTGGATCGCCGCGTTTCGGATTGCGCAGCGGGATCCCTGGTCGGAGGTCGAGCCTTGGCTTGCCCGCCGCGTGGCCGACGAGCAGCCGCTGCGGCTGGCCGACGCTCCGGCGGCCGAAGTGGGCGCCACGGCCGCGGCCATTCTCCTCGCCCGGCACGGCCAGCGGGTGGCCGACTACGGCCTTCAGCCGGTGGGCGACGCGACCCTGACGGCCATCGGCCTGACCGGCTACCGGTTCGCCGCGCCCGACGGCCGCCGGCGCGTGCTGCAATGGTGCGCCGAAATCGGCCTGGACACTGGGATGCCGGAGCAGGTAGCATCGCAGCCCGCCCGAACCGCGACGGGGTTGTAAACGCTGCTGCTGCCGGGTTCACGCCCGGCATTGTGGTGAACGGCCCGTCGCGGCGGTTTCGATGTCCAACCCGAACGATCGCCCCATGCGACTGAGTGTTCTTCTGCCGGCACTGCTGGCACTGCTGGCCTCACCTGGATTGGGAAATGAAGCGCCCGACGTGGCTGTGGTGACGGCGCGGCAATTCCGCGAGACGATGCAGCCGTGGATTCGCTACCGGCAAGGTCAGGGACACCGCGTGGCCGTGGTGGCCGGCGATCGGTCGCTACCCGAAATCCGTCGCGAACTGCAAGACCTGGCCCGCGGCGGACGCCTGCGCTATGTACTGCTGGTGGGCGACGCCGACCCGGCCATGTACGCCGACGCCGAAGTGCGGGCCCGAAGCGTGCCCACCGGTTACGCCGAAGCGAAGGTGAACGTGCTGTGGGGCTCGGAGCCGCACATCGCCACCGACAACCCGTACGCCGACCTTTCCGGCGACGGCCTGCCCGAGTTGGCCGTGGGCCGGCTGCCGGCCAATTCCGCGGCGGAACTGGAAACGATGCTGGCGAAGACGCTGGCCTACGAGCGGTCGGCCGATTTCGGCGTGTGGCGACGGCAGGTGAACGTGGTGGCCGGGGTGGGCGGGTTCGGCTGGCTGGCCGACTCGGTGCTCGAATCGGCCGCCCGCTACTTCCTCACCCGGCTCGTGCCCGCCGAGTACGCCGTCTCGATGACTTACGCAAGCTGGCGAAGCCCGTACAGCCCCGACCCCCGGCAGTTCCATCGCACCACGCTCGAGCGGCTGAACGAGGGTTCGCTGTTCTGGGTGTACATTGGGCACGGCTTTCCTTATGGGCTCGACGAGGTGCAAACGCCCGGCGGAACGTACCCCATCCTGGCCAACGACGACGCCGAGAAGCTCACCGCCCGCACCCCGCCCATCGCCCTGTTCCTCGCCTGCTACACCGGCGCGTTCGACGCCTGGGACGACTGCCTGGCCGAACGCATGCTCGCCCGCGACGGCGGGCCGGTGGCCGTCGTGGCCGGCTCGCGCGTGACCATGCCGTACGGCATGAGCGTGCTGGCCACCGAACTGGTCGACCAGTGCTTCCAGCGGCAGGCGGCCACGCTGGGCGATGCTATGCTGGCGGCCAAGCAGCGCACGGCCGCCCAACCCGTCGGAGCGGCGCCGGAGCGGGCAATGCTCGACGCCATCGCCGGCGCCCTCAGCCCCGCGGCCGAGCGGGTGGCCGACGAGCGGGCCGAGCACGTGCTGCTGATGAACCTGCTGGGCGATCCCCTACTGCGGCTGCGCTACCCGCAACCGGTCGAACTGCACGCGCCCGAGCAGGCCCCGCCGGGCGGCCGGCTGCGGGTGGAAGGCATGGCGCCCATCGACGGCGAGGGCACGGTCGAGTTGATCGTTGCCCGGGGCCGCCTGGCCTTCACGCCGCCGCCGCGTCGGGCCTTTCCCACCACTTCCGACGGCCTTAGCGCGTTGCAGGCTGTGTACGCGCAGGCGAACGACGGGCGGCTGGCCGTCGTGCCGCTGGTAACCCGCGCCGGCCGCTTCGCCGTCGAATTGCCCATCCCTTCGGGTGTATCGGGGCCGTGCCACGTGCGCGTCTACCTGGCCGGCGATGGTGCCCACGCCGCCGGGTCGCGTGAAATCACCATCGCGCGGACCGAGGACACGCCCCGCCCGCCGTACACGGCGCGGCGGTAGCGAGACATCGCGGCCCTGCACGGTTCCTCCTCCTTTCTGACGTCAACGCGACGGACGGTCGACGTGTTGCGCCGCACGATGGGTTGGGCGATTGTGTGTATCGACCAGGGGCAACCCACCTCCAACGGCGTATTCGGCCCATCGACCGGCCCGCCCGCCAAGCCGACTGCTGAGATGGATGCGGAGTGCGGCGCGAGCCGCGGCAATTGGGACCGGCGGGGACGAGCAGCCAGTCGCGAGTTCCCGTGCATTTCCCAGGCTGCCCTTTCTGCCTCTTTGCGGCATTCGACGCGCACGTCCTATTTGTTCATGCAGAACATGGGATATCGGCACTTGCTGCGGCCGGAATATCCGGTATACTTTGCATAGACTGATTGATTCGCCTATTCGGACAAATTGAATTGAGGAGGTTGGAGTATGTCGACGGCAGCCCCAGTGAATGCGGTGGCACACATTGGCGCGACGGCCGGCACGGTATGGAAGGTGCTTGTGGAGAACGGGCCGCTCAGTATGGCTCGTTTGGTTAAGGCCGTCGGCGAGCCACGCGACACGGTTATGCAGGCCCTCGGATGGCTGGCGCGCGAAGACAAGGTTTGGATTGAGGAGGAGGGTCGCACGCGGATGGTATCGCTGCGGTAGTGTCCATGTCGAGCCCGGGGGAGTTGCTCTATAGGATGCAGAGCACCCCCTCATCGGGTCTATCGCGGTGCCCCTCTTCAAGCCGCGTCGTGCCGCCGGCTGCACGCTTTTCCCAACGATTTCCGGGTTCGCCACCGTTCCGGGTTGCACGGGCGCATTCTCGCAGCTACGCTAAGATAGAGGTGGTTAGCGTGGCCGGGCTTCGCTGGCCGGGCCTCTCGATAGATCGCTTCTGCGGCCCGCGGCCGGCACGGGAGCCTTTTCCCGACCGTCGGCTACCGTGGCTTTTCGACAGGTACACCCAATACAGCAAAGGGGAGCGTGATGAGTGGTTCGACGGTTCGGTTGGCTTTCGGCATGGCGGTTCTTCTGGTCGGTCTGGTGCTGTCTCTGCCCGTGAGTTCGGCGGAACCCTTGGGTATCGACGCGCTCGACACCCCGGCAACGCCCGAGCAACAGAACATTCCCGAGGTTACCCGCGCCGTCGAACGGTTCCAACAACGCGATTTCAGCGGGGCCCTCGACTTGCTGAAGAAGGCCGCGTCTGAGAACCCCGACTTGCCGCCGGCCCAGATCGTCATGGCGCAACTGTTCTCGCAGGCGAACCAGGGCAACGCCGTTCGCGTTTCGCTGGAGCAGGCCGTGACCGAGGCCCCCGACGATCCGGAAGCCTACGTCATCATGGGCGACATTGCCATGGGGCAAGGCCGGGTGACCGAAGCCAGCTTGCTGTACGACAAGGCGGCGGCGCTCCTGGAAGACTTCACCAAGAGCACGCGCCGCAAGGAAATTCTCGAGGCACGGAATCTCAGCGGCTTGGCCGCCGTTGCCGAGGCACGGGGCAAGTGGGACCTTGCCGAAGAGCGGCTCAAGGCGTGGCAGGCATTGCAGCCGGAAAACGCCGTCTGCCTGCAGCGGCTCGCCCGCGCCCGATTCCAGCAGAAGAGCCCCGGCGATGCGTTGAAACTGCTCCGGGAAGCGGCCGCGTTGGACGAGAACGTACTGACGCCCGAGGCCCAACTCGCCCGGTTCTACCACGAGTTCGGCGACCAGAAGAACGCCCGCATTTGGATGGACAACGCGATCAAGATCGCGCCGAAGGACCTTCGCACCCGCCTGGTGGCCGCGCAGTGGTACCTGGAAACGGGCCAACTCGACGAGGCGTCGCAGGAAGCCGAAGCGGCTGTGAAACTCGATCCGAAATCGCTCGAAGCCATGCTCTTCCGAGGCGTGGTCGCCCTGTTCCAGAAGGATTATGAGACGGCCGAGAACTACTTCCAGCGGGCGCACTTGCAGTCGCCGGGTAACTTCGCCGCCAGCAATAATCTGGCCCTGGCCCTCATCGAGCAGGACGACGAGCAGAAGCGCCGCCGGGCGTTGGAGTACGCCACGGCGAACGCGCGGCAGAATCCGCGGGCGACCGAGGCTTTGTCGACCTACGGATGGGTCCAATATAAGTTGGGCAACATCGACGAGGCCGACCGTGTGCTGCAGGCCGCGGCCGGCACCGGCAGCCTGAGCCCCGATACGGCCTACTACCTGGCCGTGGTGGCGGCCCAGCAGGGACGCAAGGAGCAAGCCATTCAACTGCTCAACGCAGCGCTGAACACCACGCAGCCCTTCTCGCAACGCCAAGAGGCGCAGGTGCTGCTCGACCAGTTGACGCGCTAAGGCGAATGACGATGTTCGCGGCGCAGGCTTGGCCCCAAGGGCTGAGGATCGAACGGCTGCCACAAGGGGGCTTGCCCCCTTGTGGATCGGCCTAAGCCGATCCAGCGCACCGCCGGCTCCAACGTCTTCAGCGAATCTTCCGCTTCAACGCCGGTGCCTTCGACCTCTTCGAATCAGACGCTGAGTGGGGGCAGCCTCACTCTGCGTACGTTGCTTCCAGGGTTCGTTCCGCCACCTGCCGGCAATGCTTGCATTCTTGCCTTCTTGGGCTCCTCGGCAAACGAATTACGGGGATCCGCTGCCACAGCGTAGAAAGCCGCCGACGCCCACAACATGCGTCGTGCTTGTCAAATGCGTTGGTGCGCCCGAATCGGCGTTGACCTGTTGGCCGTGCACGACTATCTTGTGGAGCCCTTTGGTGGAGCCACCGCCGCTGCGCTGTCCGGGGCCGGATTCTTGTATCCTTTACAATCAACCTTGACCGGGCCGGCCCGCTTGCGGTAAAACGCTCCCGACGATCGGGCAGAGATTCACCACCAGCGCGGCCCCACTGGTTTGCGGCAGGCGCGATTGATTGCCTTCGTAGGTGTTTTGCGATGGACCCAGACGAACTGCGCCGGGATTTCCGACTGTACCACCCCGACGCGCAACCCGAACCGTCTGCCGGGCGGCCCGCCACCCGTATTCCGTGGTCGGCCCGCCCGTTGCCCTACGTGCGCCGTACCCCGCGCGAACTGATGGTGCTGGCGCTGCTGGCGCCGGTCTTCTTCGCCGCCTACTGCCTCAGCTTCTGGCTGCGTTTCGACGAGCAACGGCTCAGCCAATTCTTCGCCAATACCCTCCTGCCCACCGCCTCCTGGGTCGTGGTGCTGAAGCTGGCCGTGTTCGCCGGCTTCCGCGTTCCCGTGGCGATTCGGCGCAAAGTGACCTTCGAGGAGTTGATTCCCCTGGTACAGGCCGCTACCGCTGCGATGCTGCTGATTGTCGCGGTCAACCGCCTTGTCCTAACCGATCCGCTGATCCCGCGAAGCATCTACCTGCTCGATTGGGGCGCCACCCTGGTGTTGATCGGCGGCGTGCAGGCCCTTGCCCGGGCTTGCCGCGAACTAAATCTCGACAACCTCCTGCGGCCCAGCGGCGCGCCGACGCTCATCGTGGGTACCGGCGAATCGGCCGAAGCGCTCCTGCGGGCAATCCGCCGCAACGACAAGCTGACCTACCGCGTGGCCGGCTTCCTCACCCGAGAGCCGGACGAACTCGGCTCGCGCATCGCCTGCATTCCCGTGCTGGGGATGATCGACGACGCGGTCCGGCTCGCACGTCGCCACGGGGCCGCGGAAATCCTGGTGGTGAAGGACGAGCTGTCGGGCAAGCAAATCCGCCGCCTGCGCGACGAAGCCGCGGCGCTGGGCATCGAGGTGAACGTGCTGCCCGGCTACGAACAACTGATTACCGGCATGGTGGCCGTCCAGCCGCGCCGCGTGTCGATCGAAGACCTGCTCAAGCGCGAGCCGGTCGAACTGGACTTCCAGAGCCTGCACTCGTGGATCGACGATCGGGTGATTCTCGTCACCGGCAGCGCGGGCAGCATCGGCTCGGAAATCTGCCGCCAGTTGCTCCACTTTCGACCCCGGCGCCTGGTGGCCGTCGACCGCT
>CAYPWB010000325.1:0-4287 GCA_964414315.1 uncultured Planctomycetaceae bacterium
TGCGGCGGCACGATCTCCTGCTGGGCCCCTGGGCACAAGTGGAGTTCTATGAAGCCCGCATCCCCGAGGATGTGTGCGACGTGGCCCGGCTGGAAACGTGGCGCAAGGACGCCGAGCGGGAGCAGCCGGGGCTTCTGCGAATGTCGCGCGAGGACCTGCTGGCCGACCCCGCCGTGTCGGCCGATCCGGAGGCATTCCCCGACCGGCTGCAGGCGGGCGGCATCGAACTGCCGCTACGGTACCGATTCGAGCCCGGGTCGGAGGACGACGGCGTTTGCGTGACCGCGCCCCTCGAAGGCGTCGGCCAGCTTGAAGCGGAGCGGCTGGAGTGGCTCGTGCCCGGCTTGTTGGAGCAGAAGATCGCCGCACTGATCAAATCACTCCCGAAGCCGCTGCGGCGCAAGCTCGTTCCGGCGCCCGACACGGCCCGGCAGGTGGCCGCGCAACTCGATTTCGGGGCGGGCGATCTGTCGGCCGTACTGGCCCAGCGGCTCAGCCGCATCGCCGGCGAACGCATTACGGCGGCCGACTTCCGCCTGGAACGGATTCCGCGCGAACTGCAAATGGCCGTGTGCGTGGTCGACGAAGCCGGCGAGACGGTGGCCGCCGGCCGCAAGTTGAACGCCGTACGGCGCGAATTAGGGAGCCAGGTGTCGGAACGCATTGCGGCGGTGGAGCACGCAGAGTTTCAACGCGACGGGCTGACCGCCTGGGATTTCGACGCGCTGCCCGAAGCGATCGAGGTGGCGCGCGGCGGCATGTCGTTGCGATGCTTTCCGAAACTGGTCGACCAGGGCACCAGCGCGGCGCTTCGGCTGGCTGAAACGCTCGACGAAGCGGAACGCGAGAGCCGGCGGGGCGCCCTGCGCCTGTTCGCTCTGACGGCCCGTCGCGACATCCGCGGCCAAACCACGTGGTTTCCTGAAAGGGAGGCCATGACGCTCCACGCCGCCACCCTGCCGGAGTTCGACTTGAAGCGGGAGTTGGCCGACCTGATTGCGCATCGCGCGTTCCCTGCGGAGCCGGCGCCCCGGACGCGGGCCGAGTTCGACGAGCGCACGGCCCAGGGGCGCGCGCGGCTGGGGTTGGCCGCACAGGACGCCGCCGCCCTGTTGCCCCCGCTGCTGGCAGCCTACCACGAGGCGCGGCTTGCGGCCGACCGGATCGCCGCCGCCTCGCCGGCCTGGCAGGAGGTGCGCGACGACGTCGACCGGCAAATCGGCCGGCTCACCCCGCCCGGCTTCCTCACGCACACGCCGTGGCCGTGGCTGGGGCACTATCGCCGGTACTTCCGGGCGATTGTCGTGCGGCTCGACCGGCTGCGAACCGGCGCCGGCCTGGAGCAGGACCGGGCCGCCTGTCGCGAGTTGCAGGAGCATTGGGAGGCCTACGAGGCAAGGGCTCGGGAGCACGCGCAGTCGCGGATCGACGACCCGGAACTTGTCCATCTTCGCTGGATGCTCGAAGAATACCGCGTATCCCTTTTCGCACAAACGCTCGGCACATCGTTGCGCGTTTCCCCGCAGCGTATCGCACGCCAGTGGGAGAAGGTGCGGTGAGTGGAAAACAAAAACGCCCCGCACGCGAACGTGCGGGGCGCTTTGTTAGCCAATACGACTCGTCCAGGACGGCCTGATTAGTACGCCTTGTACATGCCCGGGACGGGGATCGGGTAGTCGCCGTTTTCGTCGGGCTGGACGGGGGCGGGCGCGTCCCAGGCCAGTTGGCTCGGGAACTCGCTGGTGCCCTTGGCAATCGCTTCGTCCCACTTGACGATGTTGCCGGAGTAGGTGGCCATCCGGCCCAGCACGGCGGTCATGCTGCTGGCGGCCCCGTGCCAACCCTCGTGGTACTTCTCACCGCTGCGAATTGCCGCGATGAGGTCCTTGTGCTCCTGCACCATCGAGTTCACCCGGTCGCCGCGGAAGCTCCAGGCGTTTTCGCCGCTGATCGATCCGCTGGGGTTCGACGTTCCGAGCGTCCCGTGGACGCCCTCGCTGACCGAGGTCCAGGTGCCGGGAATATGACGGCACTGGCTGTACATCTTGGTGCCGTCGGCGTAAGTAAACTCGACGAAGTGCGAGTCGAAGATCTGGCCGGTGCCGCGCGTTTTTTCGCCCTCGTAACGCTGAACGCACGCGCCCATGCCGTTGGCTTCGACGGGGTGGGCCGCCTGAGGGTCGCCGCCGCAATTGGGCAGCATGACCCAGTTGCAAATGTCGAGGTTGTGAATATGCTGCTCGCAGATGTTGTCGCCGGAAAGCCAGCAGAAATGGTACCAGTTGTGAACCTGGTACTGCATTTCGGTCATGCCTTCTTCCCGCTTGCGATTCCAAATGCCGCCGCCGTTCCAGTAGGCTCGAAGCAGCGTAATATCGCCGAGCGCTCCGTCGTGAATCCGCTGGACGGTTTCGATGTAACCGGGCGTGTGGCGACGCTGGAAACCGACGCCTACCTTCAGGCCCTTCTCGTCGGCCATCTTGTTGGCCTTCTGGAGGGTATTGAAGCCCGGGGCGTCGACGCAACAGGGCTTTTCCATGAACACGTGCAGGCCGGCGTCGATGGCCGCCTCATAGATCATCGGACGGAAGCCGGGAGGCGTGGCGGTGATCAACAGGTCGGGACCGGCGTCGATGGCCTTCTTGTACGAGTCGAGGCCGACGAACACTCGTTCGTCCGGCAGGTCGACGCGGTCCTTGTAGTCCTTCCGCAGTCGGTCCGCCGTGCCGCGGGCGCGGTTCTCGAAGGCGTCGGCCACGGCGATGACGCGGATGGCCGGATCGGCATCCAGGCTGTTGCTGACCGCCCCGTTGCCGCGGCCGCCACAGCCGACCAGAACCGCCTTGATCTGGTCGCTGCCTTGCGCGTGCGCCATGCGGCCGATGTTGAGGTTTCCGGCCAGGGCGGCGCCGGCCGCCACCGTGGCGCTCCCCTTCAGAAAGCTGCGACGGTCGGTCTTCTTCTGCGTTTCGCTCATCGTGATGCTCCTTGATTGATTATGGGCGGGCCGAAGCCCGCAAAAAACGCGATCCAAACAACTTTCAACATGCGCACGGCAAGAGGGATAGCCCTACGCCGCCGTCCGATCACATTTTCCCGGCCTGCGCCTCGCTGTACTCCTTCAACTCGGTAATCTGCACCTCGTCGAGTTCGTAGCGCTTCGCCTCCTCGGGCGTCGGCACGCGCAACGGTCGTACGACGCGGAACCCGACGATATCAGCGTCCGTATGGTACCACGGGCTTTGGGGGATCTGCGGGTCCTGCATCATCCAGTCGGTGGTCGAGCCACGCCGGGCCGCGCAACGCAGGTCTTCAGCATCGTCGTCCCACGAGCCGCCGCGCACCACGCGCGGGTACAGCTTCGTCGCCGCCGCAATGGGATTGACCAGCGGTCCCTCCTCCTTCTTCAGTTGTGCGTAGAAGTCGTCGATATGCTGATCGAGCACCCACTCCGACACGTTTCCATGCATATCGTGGAGCCCCCACTTATTGGGCTTCTTCTCGCCGACTTTTTGGTACTTCTCGTCGCTGTTGTCGTAGTACCACGCATAGTCGTCGAGTTCGTCGGGATCGTCGCCGAAGCTGTAAGCAGCCTTGCTGCCGGCCCGGGCGGCATATTCCCACTCGGCTTCGGTGGGAAGCCGATAGTAACGCCCCGTCTTCGCCGAAAGCCACTTGCAGTACATCTTGGCGGCGGTTTGCGTCATGCAGATGGCCGGGTATCCGTCCTTGCCCATGCCGAAGGTCATGTCGGTGTACGGCTTGGTGGGGATGGCCACCGCGTCGACCATATCGTGCCGTTCGGTGCGCTCCACGCCGGTCATGTCGCGCCGTTGCTTGTCCAGTCCCAGCGCCCACAGCTCGTACTCGTTCCAGGTGACCTCATGCTTGCCCATCCAGAAGGGCTCGATCTCGATCTCGATCTGCGGCCCTTCGTCGTCTCTGCGTCCTTCTTCGTCGTCCGGGCTGCCCAGCACGAACTCCCCGCCGGGAACCGGCACCATTTCAAACGTCACATCGGTGTCGGGGAGGACCTCGGTGTACGCCTTCATTTCCTCTTCCGTGGCCGCTGTTGCGTTCTCGACCTCCACCGGCTCCGGAAGCCAAACCGGCGTGGGCGTGCTCGCGTGGTCGATCGGCTCATCGTCAGCCGCTGCCTCCTCGACTGGTTCCTCTTCCATGGGCTCGTCCGCCGGCTCTTCGGGGGCGGGCTCTTCGGCCGGTTCCTCGGGCTCGTCCATCGGCTCTTCCGGAGCAGGCTCCTCGGCCGGTTCCTCGGGCTCGTCC
>CAYPWB010000325.1:4387-7322 GCA_964414315.1 uncultured Planctomycetaceae bacterium
CTCGTCCATCGGCTCTTCCGGAGCAGGCTCCTCGGCCGGTTCCTCGGGCTCGTCCATCGGCTCTTCGGGAGCCGGCTCCTCGGCCGGTTCTTCGGGCTCGTCCGCCGGGTCCGTGGGCAACGGCGGAAGCGGAAGCTGCTCGGGTTCGTCCGGCTCTTCGGGAGTAGTGTCGTCGGTGGGCTGCGGCGCCGTCACACTTGGCGGCGCCTGTTCCGGAGGCTGGTCCTCCGGCTTCTCCGCAGGCGGCACGCAACCCACCAGGTGGAGAAGCCCCACCGCCAAGAAAACGACCAAGGGAACTTGCCACCATGGGCCTTTGCAACGTAAGCTACTCATTCCAGTACAACCTCACTTCGTTCAATAGTGGTGAAAGAAACGCGTCTTGCCCGGCGGTCCTTCCGTCGGGCCAACTGCAAATGGAACACTTCACTCCGCTCCGATTTCCGGCGATGCCTTTCCGCAGAAGCGCAACCTCCGGCGTTTCGCTCAACCCGTCTTTATGGCGCATTTTGGAAACGGCGGGAATATGGTTGATCGGTGTCGTGGCCTTGGCTGCTCCACTCGAAGGGGCCCAGCTTGAGCGTTTCGAGTTCACTCGGGTGGAAATGGCCATGCCGGTGAGGATTGTATTGTACAGCGAGCGGGAGGAAACCGCAACTGCCGCCGCAAAGGCCGCATTCGACCGAATTGCCGAATTGAACGGCATTCTCAGTGATTACGACTCGGAAAGCGAACTTCGTCGTTTGTGTCGCACCGCCGGAACCGACGTTTGGGTCCCCGTCAGCGACGACTTGTGGCGGGTATTGGACCGGGCCCGTCAGGTCAGCGAGGCCAGCGAGGGGGCATTCGACGTGACCATCGGCCCCGTTTCCCGGCTTTGGCGCCGGGCCCGGCGGCGGCGGCGAGCCCCTAAAGAGGATAATCTGAATGATGCCCTTGGGAGGGTGGGCTATCGCCTCATCGAGTTCCACGCGAACCAGCGAAGTGTCCGGCTGAAAAAGGGGGATATGCAACTCGATTTAGGGGGAATCGCGAAAGGCTATGCCATCGACCAGGCGTTGAAAGTGCTCCAACAGAAGGGGTTCCGGCGGGCGCTGGTCGACGCGTCGGGCGATATCGGCGCCGCGGAGCCGCCGCCCGGAATGCCCGGTTGGCGAATCGCCATCGCGGCGAGCGATCCCGAGGCACCGCCCGTGGCGTTCCTGTGGCTGAAGAACGGGGCCGTCGCTCACTCGGGCGATGCGTGGCAATATGTCGAGATCGACGGGGTGCGGTACTCCCACCTGGTCGACCCGAAAACCGGCCTCGGTCTCACTGATCGCAGTACCGTCACGGTCGTCGCTCCCGACGCCATGACGGCCGACGCGCTGGCTTCGGCGGTTAGCGTGATGGGGCCGCAGGACGGGCTGACGCTAATCGAGAAGACGCCCGGCGTTGCGGCACGAATCGTACAATTGTCCGACGGCGGCCCCCGTAGCTATGTCTCCTCGGCTTGGAAAGACCTTCCGTTCGCCCCCGATCCCGGGCAGTTACCCCGCTAACTCCCAGGCCGAGCCCTGTATGCACCAGTTCAGCGGTAAGCTATCCGGGCGTCTGTTCATGGTCGCCGCCGCGGTTCTTTGGAGCACCGGTGGCTTCTTCGCCAAGGCCCCGGTTTTCGACGTCTGGCCGGATGCCGCCCGTGGTCCCTTGATGGCCTTCTGGCGTTCGGTGTTTGCAGCCATGGTCCTCTTGCCGCTGGTGCGACGGCCCCGCTGGCGGCCCGGTTTGCTGTCTTTGGGCGTCGTGTTTCCGGCCATGAATGTAACGTATCTTTCGGCCATTGCGATGACGACGGCCGCCAACGCCATCTGGCTTCAGAGCACGGCGCCCTGGTGGGTCTTTCTCATTAGCGTGCTCATCTTGCGGCAGCCGATCGTTCGCCGGGAACTCGTTCCGCTGGCCTTCGCCGTGCTCGGCGTCGGCACGATCCTCGCGTGCGAGGTGTACGGCCAGCGTCAGGCGGGTGTGCTTTTGGGAGTGCTTTCGGGCATCTTCTTCGCCATGGTGGTAATCCTCCTGCAGCACATGCGGGAAGAAGACGCCGCATGGCTGACCGCGATCTGCCACGGGCTCACTGCGGCGGTGCTGCTGCCCTGGATTTGCTTCTACGGCGTGTGGCCCACGCCGGCGCAACTGGCCGTTCTGGCCGCGTTCGGCGCCCTCCAAATGGCCATCCCCTATATTCTGCTCAACCGGGCCCTGCGCTCGATCGGCAGCCAGGAGGCCGTGCTCATCTGTCTCCTGGAACCGGTGCTCAACCCCATTCTTGTGCTCATTTGGGGCGAACGCCCGGCATGGTGGACCGTCGCCGGCGGCGCATTCATCCTGCTGGGGCTCTTGTTGCGGTACACCTTGATGGAAATACCGTGGCGCATCAAGCCGGAAGAGTTTCCCCACGAATTGTGAATCGGCCGCCCGGCGTCCATCCCTCGCATGCAGCAAGACATACATTCTGCGCCACCGCCTCGTGAACGGTTACTCGCGGCACATTGGCCTGCAGCGGGAGAAGGGAAGTCCGGAGGGGGGCGCTCGCCGGCAACTACTCGGCGGACGTCGTGGAGGCAGGAACGGTGACCGTGGGCGGGGTGGTGGTCGAAGGCGGGGCCGTCGTCGCCGAGTAGCTGCCCGACCCCGGGGCCGGCGTGCAGCCCCAAAGGGCGCCAAGGCAGAAGACGGACAGAGCACTCAGCAGCAACACACGTCGAATCATCATTTCCTCCAAACGGGGGAGCAAGGGCTTCAAAACTGCTATTCTACGCGAAACTTCGCGCAAACGCAACTCGCCGGACAGTCCCGGGGTGGTGGGGACGCAGGACGCACTTTGGCCGGTATGCCGGCTATGCCATTGCCTGGTCCGTGCCACTGCCTTTGCCAGTGGGTGTGTGCCACTGGC
>CAYPWB010000326.1:0-7214 GCA_964414315.1 uncultured Planctomycetaceae bacterium
AGTGTTTCTTGAGGGATCGATTCCGACAGGAACCGAACCGAGCCGTCGCAGAAGGCGAAGTTCGCCCCGCCCGGATGGCCGCTGCCGAACGCGCACTTCCGGAGGTCTTCGTAGGGCCAGAAATCGCGCGGCAGCGACAACGGCGGGTTGGCCTGTTCGCGGCGGGCGAAGTCGACGGGAATCCGGTAGTTGATCGGCGCCGCCGCGCTCATGGTGACGTCGGCAATTCGTTGCCGCCCCCCGATGGCCGCCCACTTGCCCAGGTAGGCAATCGAATCAGACCACGACATGGCCGCGAACGTATTCAGGTTCGGATCCCGATGGCTGCGCTCCCCGAACAGCGTCGTGTTACTGGTTCCGTCGCGAACCATTTCCAGGCCAATCGGCTGCTGGTTGGGCTGCGGCACCGACGCCGGGCCGGTGGTGTGGAAGATTCCGTCGCATGTGCCTTCGTCGGCCGGGCTCGAACGCGAACCGGCGTTGCCGCCGTAGCTGGTCATGGCGTAGTATCGCCCGGCCACGTCCACCGGGTTCAGTTCGATGGAATCCGAAGGGCAAAGCAACACGGGCAGGATCGTGGCCGCTCGCGCGGTCGGACCGCCCAGGGTATTGTTCAGCGGGTACGCGTAATCCCAATCGGCCAGCACGTTGCCCTGCTCCAGGTACGGCAGCAGGAAGGTGAACAGCGAGGTGCCGCGGAAGCGGGGCGGAGCGGAAACCTCGAACTGGTTCAATCCCGGCGGGAAGACCTGATGGCTCGTGTGGTAGTTGTGCGCCGCCAGTCCCAGTTGCCGCAGGTGGTTGGAGCACTGAAGCCGGCGCGCCGCCTCGCGCGCCGCCTGTACGGCCGGCAACAGCAGCGCCATGAGAATGCCGATGATCGCAATGACCACGAGCAACTCCACCAAGGTAAACGCGCTCCGGCGACGTACTGCCATAACCTTGCTCACGTAAGACGCACACCTTTCCAGTCCGCCTCGCAGGAATCCTCGGCGGGCTCGGCGAACAGCACCACCCGCCCCTGGCGATAACTGGGGCGGAGCCGCTTGCCTACGTCGACGTTCCCTGCCGGCACAGGCTCGTCGGTGGCGAGCGAGCGAACGTCGACACCCCGCGCCCGCAACTTTTCCACCGCCTGCGGGCCGGCCAGGTCGTCGGGCCACTCGCCCACTTGCAGCACGCGGCCGTCGTTGCCTTCGGCCACCAGGCCCACGGCGGCCAGCGCCCCGATGACCCCGTCGTCGGTCCCGCCGAATCCTTCCAGGTACATGCCGTGGCGGGCGGCCAGCTCGCGAGCTTCCTTCTGCCGTACGAGTTGCTGCTGGCACCGTCTTCCGAAAACGGTGACTGCGGAAGGGACCGTTTCCGTAATGCACAAGCCGGGGTCGCTGCCCGGCGTGTAACGCGCGCGCACCCAGCCGCTCACCCGCTCGATCAGGGAATCGAAGGAAGCGCCGTTGCGTGCCTGAAGCATGATGGCGGCCGTGCTGTTTTTGGTGGTGCAGGGGACGCGCGGATCGACAAGCAACTGGTGCCGCACGATGATCCGGCAGCAATACTCACCCGCCAATTCGGCCGCCAGGATGCGCGCGAGGCGTTTCGTGCCTAAGGTGCCGGGCGCGTCGGTATCGTCCAGTCCAAGGTAGATCACTGCGTCGGCTCCTCCGCGGCCGATTGCCTGCGGCGCGAGGTGAACTGGAACCACACGAAAGCACTGACGACGCCGGCCAGGATACCGCACAGCGCGTAGGTGCCCACGGCCTGCGGCCACCACATCGCAAACGGCCGTTTGCCGGCGTGTTCGAGGCCGAGCATTTTCGGGGCGGCGCGAACCGCCAACGCGATCACGTTGGCCGCCAGTCCGGCCAGGCCGAAACCCAGCACCAGCCGCCAACCGCGGCGCGCTCGCCCCAGGGCCACGTCCATCAGCGGGCCGGTGAACAGGAGGCTGCTCATCGCCCCGAGCCCGATCGAAGCCCAACCGGCGGCGGCAAGGGTCCCGGCGGTCGCCAACGCGCCGGTTCCCATGACGACGCCGCTCATGCGGCGCGGCACCAAAGCCAGCCCGAGCGACATCGGAAACACGACCCGCAGGATGGCATGGCCGGGAATCCGGAGCCCGAAATCGAGCCAGGCGGTCGCCATCGCCGCACACGCGCCGGCACCCAACAGGGTGAGGAACTCGGCCGCGGCAATGCGGTCGTCGCGCGAGAGCACCGGCAGTCGCGTACTGTCGGCAAGACCGGGATGAACGGCAAGGCGCAGCATGGGTTTGCTCCGGAAGGGGACGGTGCGACCACGCTCGAACCGCGGTCGGGCAAATGGCATGGCCGTGCCATTTGAGGATAGATTGTACTCGGGTTTTCGTTGCTGTCAACGGGAAGCGGAGGCCTCGGCAGGAAGCGATCAATCGAGGAGAAGCAGGCCCAACGGGTGCAATTGGGAGGAAAACGCGGTGGCTACTTCCTGTTGGGGGAAACAAACCGTCCGGAAAACTCCTCGCCCACCACCTCGAATACCCGCGCCCGCAGCGAGTCGTAATCGCGCACCAGCCGACGGGCGAGATCGGTCAGCGCGCTGCGGTCGGTTCCCGTGCCGCCCACCCGCGCTTCGACCAACGCGTGCCCGAGGTCCTTCTCCGCCTTCTTAATCCGCCCCCATACGTAACGGTAACTCTTGTCGAGTTGCCCTGCGGCGCCCTTGATGGAACCGGCCGCATCGACCGCCTTGAGGATTTCGCTCAGCCCGAAGCCGAACACGTAACGCCCTTCGACCTCAAGCCATACCTTCACCCGGGCGCTCATGGCCAAAGGCGCCTGCACCTGATGCTTCCTTCGATCGTGCTTGGTATGGTTCGGCATGGATCCGCGCGTCGCACCGTCCGACGCGTTCGCGCAGGGGCGTCGACGGGACGCCCGATAACACTTTAATTTCAAGCCAGTTCTTCCCGCACCGCCCGGGCGGCGGCCACCATGTTCACAAGCGACGGGCGCACTTCCTCCCAGCGCCGCGTCTTCAGCCCGCAGTCGGGGTTCACCCAAATCTGCTCCGGCCGGAGCACTTCGAGCGCCTTGCGCAGCAGGGCGACCATCGAGTCGGTATTGGGCACGCGCGGCGAGTGGATATCGTACACGCCGGGGCCGATCTCGTTGGGGTACTTGAACCGCACGAAGGCGTCGAGCAGTTCCATGTTGCTGCGCGAGGTCTCGATGGAAATCACGTCGGCGTCCATCGCGGCGATCGAGTCGATGATGCTGTTGAACTCAGCGTAGCACATGTGGGTATGGATTTGCGTGGCGTCGGCCACACCGCCGGCCGAGAGGCGAAAGCAGTCGACCGCCCAACGGAAGTAGCCGGCCCACTGGTCGCGCCGCAGCGGCAGACCCTCGCGGAACGCCGGCTCGTCGATCTGGATCATGCCCACGCCGGCCGCCTCGAGGTCGACCACCTCGTCGCGAATGGCCAGGGCAAGCTGCCGGCAGGTGTCGCTGCGGGGCTGGTCGTCGCGCACGAACGACCAGCACAGGATCGTCACCGGCCCGGTAAGCATGCCCTTGACCGGCTTTTCGGTCCCTTCCATGGCGTGCTCGATCCAGCCGACGGTCATCGGGCCGGGGCGGGTGACGTCGCCGTAGATGATCGGCGGTTTCACGCAGCGGGAGCCGTAGCTTTGCACCCAGCCGCCGGACGTGACGGCGATACCCTCCAACTCCTCGCCGAAGTACTCGACCATGTCGTTCCGTTCCGCCTCGCCGTGTACGAGCACGTCGATACCGCATTCCTCCTGGAACCGCACGACCTCGGTAATCTGGCCGCGGAGGAACTCGTCGTACGCCTCCCGCGATAGTTCACCCCGCTTGAACGCCGCCCGGGCGCGGCGGATCTCCGGCGTTTGCGGGAAGGAGCCGATGGTGGTTGTCGGCAGCAGCGGCAGCGGGAGGGCCTTGCGCTGAGCTTCGCGGCGCACCGGGTACTCGCTGCGGCGGCGCAGCATGGCCTCGTCGACCGCCGCCACGCGCTGCCTTACCGCCGGATTTTGCGTGCGCGGCGACTCGCGGCGCGCGGCGATCGCCCGGGCGTTCTCCTCGAGCGTTTCGCGTACGGAGCCGGGCTCCGCATCGGCCGCCGCCGCAAGGACGCCAATCTCACCGAGCTTCTGCCGGGCGAACGCCAGCCAGGAGCGCAACTCGTCGTCGAGCCGCGTTTCGCTTTCGAGATCGACCGGGCTGTGCAGCAGCGAGCACGACGGCCCGACCAGCACGCGTTCCGTCCCGAGCGCCTCGACCGCCTTTCCAACCGTGGCCGTCGCGTCCTGCAAATCGGTGCGCCACACGTTGCGGCCGTTCACGACGCCGAGCGACAGCAGCTTGTCGGCCGGCAAGGCCCCCAGAATCGCGTCGAGTTCGCCCCGCCCGCGCACCATATCGACGTGCAACGCATGGACCGGGAGTGCGACGGCCGTGGCCAGGTTGTCGCGAAGCTCGCCGAAGTAGGCCGCCACGAGCAGTTTCAGTGGGGCGGCGGCGGCCAGCCGGCGATAGGCCCTGGAAAGGGCCTCTCGCTCGGCATCGTCGAGGTCGACCACGAGACTGGGTTCGTCGAACTGGACCCACTCGGCCCCGGCGTCGGCCAGCCGGCGGAGTACTTCCTCGTACACCTCGAGCAGCCCGTCGAGCAATTCCAGCGGCCGGAACCCCACCGTGCGCGACTTGGCCAACCGCAGGTACGTGACCGGTCCCACGAGCACGGGCCGCGTGTGGATGCCCAGGGCTTTCGCTTCCAGGAATTCGTCGACCGGTTTGGTGGAGCCGAGCGAGAAGGTTTGGCCCGGTTCGAGTTCAGGCACGAGATAGTGGTAGTTCGTGTCGAACCACTTGGTCATTTCCAGCGCGGCCGACGCCTGCTCGTCGCCACAGCCGCAACCGCAGCCGGCCCCGTGGCCGGCCTGGACACCTCGTGCCATGGCGAAATAAGTCGCCAGCCCGGGCTCGGCGGACCGAAACCGATCGGGAATGGCATCGACCATCAGGGAGGTATCGAGCATGTGGTCGTACAGGGAGAAGTCGTTGCTGGGGATATGCTCGATGCCGGCGTCGGCCTGCCACTGCCACGCCTGGCGGCGCAGGTCGCGGCCGACGGCGAGTAGTTCGTCGGCGGAGCATTTCCCAGCCCAGAACCGCTCGAGTGCCCGCTTCAGTTCCCGGCGGGGTCCGATCCGTGGAAAGCCCAAATTACTCGCAATGGTCATCAGTGTCGGCTCCTGTACTACTAACCTCAAACAACGTGAACTTCTTCACCCAGTCGCGGCTTTGGCTTCGAGCGGAAACTCGCAATGACTGGCGGCCCCGCCGCCGGGGAACCTGCTCCGTTTTCCAACCCATCGCCGCAAACTCATGGGGGACCGTCAGGCCCCTGTTCCTGCGAACATCGTGAAGTTGATTGCCTTTGAATGCTGAAGTGTACCGGGCGAGTCCAGCCCTTCCAAGGTTCTCCCCTAGAGGGGGTGTCCAGGAGTGGCTGGCTCCAAAATTGTCCGGCGGCGATTACAATTGAGACTATGGCACGAAAAAACACCCGGCGCGAGTTCCTCAAGGGCCGAGCGGCCGCCGACGCCCTGGCCGACGCGGCCGGAGGACCGCTCTCCTCGACCGGCATGCACGCAGACCGCACGGGAGGGGGCTATGTGGTACGCATCGGACGCCGCGCCATGGCCTGCGAGTTCGAGGTGCTACTCAACGCGGGCCAATATCCCGAGGGACCCGAAACCGCTCTGGCCGCGCTCGACCTGCTCGAACCGCTTGAAGAGCAACTATCGGTCTTTCGGCCCGGCAGTGAAATCTCAATCATCAACCGTGCCGCGACCACCAAACCGGTCGAGGTCGAGCCGAAGCTGTTCGAACTGCTGGAACTTGCACAGCAGCTCCACGCCGCAACGGACATGGCGTTCGACATCACCTCGGCGCCGCTCTGGGAAGCGTGGGGATTCGCGGGCCGGACGCCGCGGATACCCGAAGAGGCTGAACTCCGCGACGCGCTCGCTCTGGTCGGCGGGCATCTCGTGGAACTGAACCCCCAACACCGTACGGTACGGCTACTCAAAGAGGGGGTGCGAATCAATCTTGGCAGTATCGGCAAGGGGTACGCGCTGGACCGCTGCATCGAGGCGCTGACGTCGGCCGGCATCCACGATTTCCTGCTGCACGCGGGCGGCAGCAGCATTGCGGCACGGGGCGATTCGGCGGCCGATCCACCCGGCTGGGCCGTCGGCATCCCCCACCCATTACGCCCCGGCCGGCGCCTGGCCGAGTTGCGGCTGCTGAACCGTTCACTCGCGACGTCGGGCTCGCGTTTCCAGTCGTTCGTGCACGAGGGGCGCAGGCTGTCGCACGTGCTGGACCCGCGAACCGGCCGGCCGGCCGAAGGTATATTGGCGGCAACCGCCTTGGCGCCCGACGCCGCCACGGCCGACGCCCTTTCCACGGCTTTCTTCGTCCTCGGCCCCGAAGGCACCGCGCGATACTGCCACGACCACCCGGGCATCGCCGCCGTGTTGTGCACCCTGTCGACCGGAAGAGGCGGGTTCGATCTCCACCAGTTTGGGCTAGAAGAGAGCGAGATTACGATCGTACCATGATCGGTGCCTAACATTCCACATTGGGAAACCGTTCCTGGGGCGCCGCGACCCGTTTTCCTCCGCTATCGGCGATGGGAATGAAGCTGGGCGTTTGCGCACGAACCGTGGCGGGTTGCGGTTCGTAGTAAGGGCAGATGAGGGGTTGCGAATCAGGTTTTGGGCGAAGGAGCGTGACCGTGTCGCAGTTCAGTTCAAAAAGCGCGTCGACACCGGCCATGGCCCGGCACTGCTGGGATTCGCCCATTCGCGTGAAGCTGCCGGCCTTCCTGGAGTTCAGCCGCGGGGTTGACGAGGGCCTTGCCGACCTGGTTCGCCGGTGGATGCGTAGTCCAGCCCCTTGCTCGCGGCGAGTCGGTCGCCCTGAGGTCTGATAGGGGGGCGTCCCCGGGTCTGCCTACGTTGCGGGATGTGCATCAGCCCACCCCGGCACCCCGTGACAGGCAGGCCCGGCCCGCGAGCTCGACCACTGTAGCACGACTCTCCGAGTCGTGAGAACGACGACTCGGAGAGTCGTGCTACTGTAGGGCGACTCTCCGAGTCGCCACTTCGCTTTCCCGTTCACGACTGGGAGCGTCGTGCT
>CAYPWB010000327.1:0-7182 GCA_964414315.1 uncultured Planctomycetaceae bacterium
TGCTCATGATGGGTCAGCGGCGCTTGAGCAGTTTCTTCAAGTCGCCCCACTTGCGGGTATTGACGACGTCGTCCGGTTCGAGCCAGCCTCGCCGGGCCTGGTCGACGCCGTAGCGGATGTAGTCCAGGCTGCTCGTCGTGTGCGAATCGGTCGAAAGGGCCAGCTTCACCCCCATGTCTTTGGCCAGCTTGCAATGGGTATCGTCCAGGTCGAGCCGGTCGGGTTGGGCGTTGAGTTCCAGGAAGCAGCCCCGCTCCCGCGCCGCCTCCAAAGCGCGTTCCACGTCGAGGTTGTGCGGACCTCGTTGCCCCACCATGCGTCCGGTCGGGTGGGCCAAGATGTTCATGTGCGGATTGTCCATTGCCCGCAGGACCCGCTCCGTCTGTTTCTCGGCCGACAAATCGAACTTGGAGTGGACCGAGCAGACGACCAGATCGAGTTCCGCGAGCACGTCGTCGGCCAGGTCGAGAGAACCGTCCTCGAGGATGTCGCACTCGATGCCCTTGAGCACACGGAAGTCGCTCAGCGACTCGTTGAGCTTGTCGATCTCCCGCATTTGGCCGCGAAGGCGTTTTTCGTCCAATCCGTGCGTTACCGTGAGCCGTTTCGAATGCTCGGTAACGGCCAGGTACTCGTAGCCGCGCTGCTTGCCGGCTTCGGCCATCTCCCGGAGTGTGTTCTTTCCGTCGGTGGCTTTCGTGTGGCAGTGCAGGTCGCCGCGCAAATCGTCCAGCGTGATGAGTTCGGGCAGCGCGTCCTGCCGGGCGGCCTCGATCTCACCACGGGCCTCGCGCAATTCGGGAACGATGTAGGGAAGGCCAACTTGCTCGTAAACCTCCTCCTCGGTTCGGCCGGCGATACGATCGTCGCCGCGGAAGACACCGTACTCGTTGATCTTGAGCTTCTTGCTTACGCCGAGCTTGCGCACCGCGATATTGTGCGCCTTCGAGCCGGTGAAGTAATGCAGCGCGGCTCCGTACGACACCTCGGCTACCACGCGCAGGTCGACTTGCAGACCCGAGCGAAGCTGCACGGTCGACCGGGTGGAGCCGTGCGAGACCACCTCTTCGACTTCGTCGTATTCGACGAAACGGTCCATGACCGGCGAGCCGCTTTTGCAGGTGACGAGGATATCCAGATCGCCGACCGTTGCCTTGCGGCGGCGGTAGCTTCCGGCGACGACCGCCTCCTTCACCCCGTCGGCACCTCGCAGGTGCGACAGCAGCGACGTTGCGATGTCCTCGACGTCGGCCAGTCGCAGCCGTTTCTCGCCGTTTTGCCGCTTTTTCAGTTCTTCGAGCAGCTTCTGTTCGGTCTTCGGGCCCAGCCCCTCGATCTTCTGAATATCACCGCGGCGGGCGGCGGCCTGCAGGTCGTCGCGGTCGTCGACGCCCAGTTCGTCGTGCAACGTCTTGACCCGCTTGGGTCCCAGGCCGGGCAGCGAAAGCAACTCGCTCAACTCGCCCGGGACGCGCTGCTCCAAATCCTCCAACTGCTGGAGCGTGCCGGTCTCGGCAATTTCCCGAATCTTCTCCGCCATGCTTGCCCCAATGCCCGGCAGGTTATCGAGGTCGTCGCCCTCGTCAACCATCTCGACGACGTTCCGCGGCAGGCTCTCGATGGTTCGGGCCGCCTCGCGGTAGGCGCGCACCCGAAACTCGTTCGCGCTGTCGATCTCCAAGAGATCGGCAAGCGTGGTGAGGATTCGGGTGACGTCGGTGTTGTGAACGGGCATGACGTGATTTCGATGGGAGCGTTTCCGGAAAGGGGAAGCGGCGCGTTACGTTCTACCGCTGCTCCTGCGCCGTCTCCCGGTAGGACCGCACGGCGTCGAGGTTCGCGAGTTCGGCCTCCGGGTCTTTCAGCAGCGCCTTGACGGAAGGATCGATCAAGCCCTCCAGCCACTCGCCCAGGCGGAGTTCGTCGGGCCGTCGCTCGAAATGCTCGAAGGCGTTGAGGAACACCTCTTCCACCAGGTCTTCCAGGGTGAAGGCGGTGCCCAAGCGGGCCTCGAAGTCGGGGTAGCGTTCGATCCAGCGTCCCGCCCGCTTGCGGACAGATTCCTCGTACACGTAAGTGGCCCGCCGGAAGGCGTCGTAATCGCGCTGGGCAACGGCCCGTTGTAGTTGTTCTACGTCGGGTTGCGCCTCGGGCACGACTTCCTGCACCGTGCCTTCCCGTTCCCGGGTCCGTTCCGGCTTCGCCTCCAGGCTGTCCTTGTACGCTTTCAGCTTGCTCACCAGCTTTCGCACACAGCGGCTGAAGGCCGTCACCGGGTTGATGTCGCGCTCGCCGGTAAACAGGGTGCGGCCCGGCAGCACCAGGCTGACCCGAACATGGTAATCGTCCGGCGTCGGATGGTGCACGACGGTGATGTAGAAATCGGAGACGGGAAACGGTCGAACCGGCTCCCGCAACGGGGCCAGGGCTTCTTCCATTTGCTCCAGCGCAGCCTGCGAAAGGGTGCAGTGCTTGGTATCCAACTCGATGCGAAGGTTGTAGCTTTCGTCGGCAAATTGCATGTTCGTACCTCAATATGGTGAACAACTCGAGTCGTCCGGCAAGCGGTATTTACGGGCGGGGTGCATGCCGGCGGATGGGCAACGCGGGCCGTGATGCGGGCCCCCGCGCCTGCAAATGAACCACGGCGTGCAAATGCGGTGCCAGTGAGGACAAGCAGCGCGTGGCGCAAGCTGGAAGCTTGCGCCGCGTTGCATGCGACCGCGATCTCGCCCTGGCGGTTACAATTGGCGCGCCAATTGCGGCAAACACAACACAGCCGTTTACCCCAGCCCGCGAAATCCGCCCATGCCCGAACTGCCCGACGTAGAACGCTTCAAGATGTATCTGGACGCAACGTCGTTGCACCAGGAGATCGTCGCGACGGAGGTACACGATCCCGACGTTCTCGATGGAATATCAGGGAGAAAGCTCCGCGCATCGCTTGAGGGGGAGTCGTTTGAGGAAACTTCCCGGCACGGCAAGTTCCTGTTCGTCCAACTCGCGTCTCCCCGGTTGTTGGTGCTTCATTTCGGTATGACGGGCTATCTCGACTATGCTCACAAGGACGAGTTTCCTAAACATGCGCGGGTCGTCTTTCGCTTCGAAGGAGGTGGGCGGCTGGCCTATGTGTGTCAGCGCAAACTGGGGCGCGTCGCCATGACGGACGACCGTGACGAATTCCTCGACTCGCAGCAGCTCGGGCCCGACGCGCTCGACGAGCATTTGACCGTGCGGCGGTTTGCCGAGCGAATTGAGGGAAGGCGGAGCGCCGTCAAGTCGGCCCTGATGAATCAGTCGATCCTCGCCGGAGTGGGGAACATCTATGCCGACGAAATCCTCTTTCAGGCCGGCATCGCCCCCGACCGCCGGGCCGCCGAACTCGACGACAAGGCGTTGCGCACGCTACACCGGGCGATGCGTCGGGTACTGCAAACCGCCATTCGCAATCGGGCGGAAGTCTCGCGACTTCCCAAAACGTATCTGCTCCGGCGGCGCGACCAGGACGGTCCCTGCCCGAAGTGCGGCCACAAACTGAAGACGATCCGCATTAGCGGACGCCGCACGTCTTTCTGTCCGCAATGCCAGCGGTAGGCCGACCGAATCAACCACCGAGAGCGCCGCCGGAAAGTGGTCCGCTTGCGGGAGAGCAGTTCGCTGTCGGGCGACAGATTGTCAAGCCGGCACGACATCGTGTCGCGGCAGTGGCCGCGGAATGGGCGGGGCATTCGCCGAATGGGCAATGGCATCCGAATTGCATCATCTTGCCGGAGCAAAGTGATACCGAAACGCTAGTGGGAAAGGGATGTCATGCCGTTACGCACCTTGGTCGCCATTCAGAATACGAGTCCGGGGGAAGGCACGTTTGCGCTGGCCGCCGATTGGGCAAGGCGTTTTCAGGGAAGCGTCGTGGGGCTGGGGATCGTCGATGAGTCGGTCGGTGCCCCGGCTTCCACGCTGACCGGCGGCGCGGCAAGCATGGGCAACATCGCCATGGCCGATGCCGAGGCGCTGCGGAGCAAGGCCGAGAAGAGCGTGGCCCAAGCGCTGGACGAGTTGGAAACGCATTGCCGGGAGGCCGGCGTCGAGTACCGAAACGTTGCAAAAGCCGGCGATCCCGAGGAGGTGATCGGCGCGGAGGCCCAGGCCTGCGACGTGGTGATGCTGGGCCAGGCCGCGCCGCCCGACCCCGAGTTCGGAGTGCCTGCGCGGACGATTTTGGAAAACACTCTGCGGAACTCTCCGCGGCCGCTGGTCGTCGTGCCGCGCCACGTCCAGGGTGGGCAAGGCGTGCTGGCGGCCTACGATGGAAGCCTTCAGGCAGCCCGGGCACTGCAGGCCCTGGTGGCCTGCGATTTGGCTCGCCTCGGGCCTCTCACCGTCATGGGGGTCCACCACGATTCGGAAAACGCCGCCCGCGAGCACGTCGACCGTGCGGTCGAGTACCTCGCAGGTCACGGCTTGACGGCCGAGGGGCAAGTGGTCGCCGGCGACAAATCGGTCGAATGCGTGATTGTCGAGGAAGCCCAGGCGCGAGGCGCCGAGTTGATTGTGATGGGGGCCTACGGCCACTCCCGGCTGGCAGAGTTTCTGATGGGGTCCATCACCGCGAAAGTGCTCGACGGAGCGACGGCTCCGGTATTCCTGTTTCATTAGATTTCCGAGGAGGACGTTATGTTCGGCTACGGGCTGCGCCTGTTCAAGTTATTCGGTTTTTCGGTGGAAATCGACGCAAGCTGGTTGATTATCGCCGTGCTGGTCACCTGGTCGCTGGCGGCAGGCTTGTTTCCCGCCCTCTATCCCGACCTTCCCGACGCCACGTATTGGTACATGGGCATTATCGGCGCCGTGGGACTGTTCCTGTCGATCGTGGTGCACGAGTTTTCGCACTCGCTGGTCGCCCGGCGTTACGGGTTGGAGATGAGCGGCATCCGGCTGTTCGTTTTCGGCGGGATCGCGCAGATGGACGAGGAGCCGGAAACGCCGCTGGCCGAATTCGCGATGGCCATTGCCGGGCCGATCGCCAGCGTGCTCATCTCCGTGGTTGCGTTGGGCTTCTACACGTTAGGGGGCCGATTCGGCTGGACGACGCCCGTGATGGCCGTTCTCTTGTACCTGACCTGGATCAACGCCGTGCTGGCCGTGTTCAACATGATTCCCGCCTTTCCGCTCGACGGCGGCCGCGTCCTGCGGTCGATCCTCTGGAAGCTGAAAGGCAACCTGCGGTGGGCTACCCGGATTGCCACGTACGCGGGCACGGCCTTCGCCGTATTCCTGATGGTGATGGGATTGCTCAGCCTCTTTCAAGGGCAATTCATCGGCGGCATGTGGTGGATCCTGCTCGGGCTGTTTCTGCATACGGCTTCCCAAGGATCCTACCAGCAGCTTCTGGTTCGCCGCGTGCTGGGCAGCGAACCGGTGACCAGCGTCATGCGAACCGAGGTCGAAACCGTGCCGCCTTCCATTTCGATCGAGGACCTGGTCGAAAACCATATCTATCGTCATCACTTCAAAATGTTCCCCGTTACCGAAAACGGGGAACTGGTCGGCTGTGTCAATACCCGGAGTATCAAGGACGTGCCGCGCGAACAGTGGCAGGAGCGCACCGTTGCCGACGTCGCCGAGCCGTGCAGCGAGGAGAACAGCATCGCGCCCGAAACGGGCGCGCTCGAAGCGCTGAAACGGATGACGCACGACGGCCGGTCCCGGCTGCTTGTGGTCGACGACGGCAAGCTACGCGGAGTGCTCAGCCTTAAGGACGTCAGCAGGCTGATTTCGCTCAAGCTGGAACTGGAAGAGTAGGTTCCGAGGGAGGGCCCGCGAAGGAATAACTGGCCGATTTGGACGGGCTGCGGCTACGCGCCGTCAGGCTGCATCGACGTATAGGCAATATGTCTGCTTCGCCTTCCTTCGCAGCCTTGTCCTCGCCGCGCCTAAACAAGGCCATTGATTCCTTCGCGAGCCCTGGCCGTTCACAGGCCGGCCGGGGGCTGGTCCCCTTAACGGCCGAAAGGGGATTGTTCCCTCACCGGCCGAAGGGGGATTGTCTCGATTGTCGCGGCAACAAGGGCGATGTGCCCCATCGGCCGCCTGCCGCAGTCCGCGAAAACGGGGCTGTCCTCCCCTCGCATACGGCGGGGGAGTCAGCGGGAAAAAGGCGGGCCGAGTCCGATTTGCCGCATAGCTCGAAGCGTGCTTCGTGCAAATCGGCCCGGCTCCGTTTCCCGCGCCGCCGACCTGTCAGCGGCGATGTCTCACGGCGAACCGGGCTCGGGTTCAGGCGCAGCGGATTCGGCCTCGGGCGAAGCGGGCTCCTCTTGCTGGTCGCCATCCTCCGGCGGCTGCGTCTGCGAATCGTCGGCGGGCGTTTCGGAACGGACCTGGTTCAAGGCGCCGGCCGCCTCTTCGTAGGCCGTTTCGAGTTGTCTCACGGCCTCCTGCAGGTTGCCTTCGGCGTCGCTCCACGCCTCGTCGCCCGCTTTTCGCAGTTCGGCGAGGCGCTGCTCGGCGTCCTGAAGCTTGCCCTCGAGCTTCTGAATGCGCGTTTCGAACTCAACCTGCGCGTCCTCTTGCAAAGTGCCCAGGTCCTCTTTCAAACGACCAATGCGTTGCCGAATGTTGTCGAGTCCTTCTTGGGCATCTTCGATCGCCTTTTCGGTCTCTTTGGCGGAATACTCTTCGACCGCTTCCGCCGCTTCGTCCAGCTTCTCGCGGACCTCCTTGGCCGTGACGTCGGTGTCCTGTTCGGGCGGCGTTTCGGGGGTCGGTGGCGGCGTTTCCTCTGCCGGGCAGCCGGAAAACAGCCCCAACGCACCACAGCACATTGCCACCTTCACCCATCCTCTGGTCGTTCTCATCGCGTTTGCTCCCAATATCGAGTTCGACGGTAGAAAACGGCGGGTCGAACTCGGGCAGGCACGCGCCCGAGCCTTCCGCCCCACCACGGGGCGCCCGGCCGCACTGCCCAACGTTGCGGGCATATTCCATGCCAAGTCTGCAAGGAGTTCCATGTTGCGCTGGAAAGGGCGCGCCGTTTGCGTTCTGTGGGTGCGTCGGTCTGTCGGCGTTCCCGTGAAGGTAGGCGGAGCGGGCCGGGAGAGAATCTTTTCCCGTAACCGTCCACGGGGGGACTGTCCCAATTTTCGCGGCACAAACGGCGTTCTTGCCCAATCATCCACCGTT
>CAYPWB010000328.1:0-7180 GCA_964414315.1 uncultured Planctomycetaceae bacterium
TACCCGGGCTTCCACCCATACCCGGGCTTCCACCCATACCCGGGCTTCCACCCATACCCGGGCTTCCACCCATGCCCGGGCCGTTTCCCATTCCCATTCCGGGGCCTGCGCCCATTTCTCCGGCGCCCATCGAATCGGCACCGGCGACGGCGCGCGGTTCGGCGAAGATGGGCTGCTGGCGCGCCACCCAGGCTTCGGCGGCCGGACGCCCGATTTCCAGCGAGTTGATCCGTTTAATCCACGCCTTGTCGTGCGACTCGACCCCTTCGTTCACGTTGGCGATGATCTTCAGCAAGGCCTCGTACACCCAAAGGTCTTCCTGGGCGAGCAGCACCTGCTGCGTGGTGGGGGTTTGCTCCCAGCCCGCGGTGATGTCGAAGATTTCCGGCTGGGGCCACTCGACGAGTCCGGTCCAGGGGTCCGGCTCGTCCACAACGCCCTCCTCGCCGGAGCGCGGCGACCGGTCTGTCGGAGGACGCCGTACGCCCATCTCGTCGCCGAACCCGGTCCGTCCGCCCGCGCCGCTCCGTCGCGTGCCACCCCGCGTGCCGCGAACCTCTTCGGTGAACTCCTCCAGACGCACGTCGGTGGGCCGCCGGAGGTCGACCTGGCGCAGCAGAGTCGGGTAGTGCCGCTCAATGAAGTTCAGGTACTGCTCCCGGAAACGCCGTTGCATTTCCTGGCCCGGCTTCAACGACTCGAAGTGGAGTTGGAATTCCTCGTTCAACACGGCGGGCAACGGGTTGTTTTGCTTCTGCTGCTCGTACAGGATGCGCCAACCTTCGAGCACCTGGCGTTTCTGCTGCTCGTGCTGAGTCTGGGTGGCTTCGACGCAGGCCTCGTTGCGCAGTGCCGGGTTTCCCGGTATCTGCCGGACCTGGTTGAAGTGCCCTTCGAGTTCGCCGCTACGTTTCTCGTACCGGCTCGACAGGTCAGCCGTCGCCCACGTCCAGCAAAGCAACGCCACGACGACAGCGGCGCTGCACAGAACCCAGAAGTGATACCGCTTGAGCACTTCCAGCGCGACTTTGACTTTGTCCATGTTCGATCCTCTCCTCGAAACGGCCGGCAGCACGGCTCCGACGGCCGGCTGCAGGCCTCGATGCTTCAAAGCCTCCAGAGCCTATGCCGGGGGCATTCCGGCGGCAGGCGGCGCGCCGGGCTCCGGCTCCTCGCTGAGCTGTTCCTGTCCCTCCTGTTGACGTGCCTCTTCCTCCAGGCGTTTCTGGGCGCGTTCGGTCGGCGTCATGGGTTTCCAGGCGAACTCGACCACAAAATCGAACCGCAGCAGCTTCACGCTGTTCCGTTCGTCGTCCTCCGCTCCCCCGCTTCCCTCGCCGCCTATCATGCCGCCACGCCGCGTTTCTCGGTCGCCGGCCATGTGCGGGGTCAGGTTGACCACCTCGGCCTCGACTCGTCCCGGGTTGACCAGCACGGGGAAGCCGATGCCCAGCTCCTCCATACTGACAAGTTCCCGCCCTCCCTCGACGTCGATCTTGGGCAGGATCACCTGGTGGTCGCGAAGATGCTTCATCAGGGTGTCGCGCACGTACTGCGCGCCCTGGTCGCGGCGTGCTTCCTGGAAGTTGTGGTAATGGTACCCGGTAAGCTGGATGACGAAACCCGGGCCCTCCGGGCCTCCGGCGACCGTCGGCAAAACGGCCCCATCGCCGCCGCCCATGCCGCCTTCACCCATCATGCCGCCCATTCCCGGCGCACCGCCCATGCCATCCATGCCGGGTGCGCCGCCCATGCCCGGTGCGGCACCCATGCCCGGTGCGGTACCCGTGCCGGGTACGCCACCCATACCCGGTGCGGCACCCGTGCCGGGTGCGCCACCCATACCTGGTGCGGCCCCCATGCCGGATGCGCCGCCCATGCCGGATGCGCCGCCCATGCCGGATGCGCCGCCCATGCCGGGTGCGGCACCCATGCCGCCCTCGGCCCCGGCAGCCGTCTCGTCGGTGTCGAGATCGGCAATTTCCTCGTCGGCGTCGGGCTGGTACCACATATGCCGGCGTGCGAACCACTGGCCGAGGTCGTTCACCCGCTGCACGTTCATGCTCGTAATGTACAACTCGCCGCGCTGGGCAATTTCGTCGGCCGGGGAAAGGCCATCATCGACCGCAACCGTATCGGCCGATCGCTCCTCGACGTTGTAGGGGGGCAGGCATTCGTTGACGGCCTTCAGCAGTTCCAACCAGAGGATGCGCCCCTCGACATTGCCCACCAGGTGGTCGCCAATTTGCCGCGTCGCGTCGAACGCCTGCACGGCCTCCTCGGCCTCGCTCTGCACCGTCGACGCCCGGTTCGTGACCGCCGTGGCTTTGCTTTCCGAGCCGCGCCATACGTCGGCGGCAACGGTGCTCAGCCCCATGGTGTGGCTGGCAAAGCTGATCGCGCAACCCAGCAGCAACACGGCCGCAGCGGCCACCGCCCACGGCTTCTTGCGGCGGATGAGCCGCTCGCGCACAATTTCGCCGGGCAGGAGGTTGACGGTCAGTTTCGCCTGGTTCATGCCCTGCAACGCCAGTCCGTAACACACGGCGAAACTTCCGGCGTTCTCGCGAAATGCGGGCGCCGAGAGCACCTGCGAACCGCTCAGCTTGGCGAACTGCTCCACCCGCTCCACCTCGAAACCGAGGCTTTGCGACAGGTAACGCCGCAGTCCGGGCAGCTTGATGGCGTTGCCCAACGCCACCACTCGGCCGATCTTCGCGGTGCGGTTGATGCTGCTGAAGTACCCGATCGAGCGTTGCAGTTCCGTCAGCAGGTCGCTGAACACCGGCCGCATGGCCTGGAAGACGGCTTTGGGGTCCTCGGCGGCTGTGGCGTTGCGCTTGAGATGTTCCGCCTTGGCGAATGTAAGCTTCAACTCTTTCGTGAGGGCCTTGGTGAAGTGGTTCCCGCCAATCGGCACGCTGCGTTGCCACACCCGAAACCCGTTCGTTACGACCAGGTCGGTGGCGTCGGTGCCCAGCGAAACGATCACCAGCGATTCGGGCGGGTCCTCGGGATCGTATTCGTCGGGCGGGGGCAACTCGGGAAGCTGGTCGAACACGGCAAAGTTGTACAGCGCCAATGGTGTAAGCTGTACGTAGTCGACCTCCATCCGCGCCTTCTGGTACGGCTCAAGCGTGGCCACGACCGTATCGCGTTTCATGGCGAACAGGCCGATCTCGGTCTCCAGCGCGAAGCCCTCTTCCTCCGCCCCGCCGCCAAGCCGCTGGTAATCCCAGATCACGTCGTTCAGGTCGAAGGGGATTTGCTGCCGGGCTTCGAACCGGACGATGTCGGGAATCTTCTTCGCCTCGACCGGTGGCAATTTGATGAACCGCACCAGCCCGGCCTGACCGCCCACCGAAATGGCAATCTGATCGCCTTCGACCGAGTTCCTCGCCAGGAACTGGGTGAGCGCTTCGGCGATCAGTTCGTCGGGCTCGGCGTCCGGTTGGCTCAGTATTTTCGGATACTCGATGAAATCGAATGCGTCGGCGACGATCCGGTTTGGATCGTCCTCGTGCGGCCGGCAGCGCAGCGCTTTCAGCGAGCATTGGCCGATATCGATTCCCCAAACGGCACCCGTTCTACCCATGGCGCAACGCCTCCAACGAAAAGCGTACCGGCACTCGACAACGGCCGGCGTGTCTCTGTTCCCGACAGCCCAAGGCCCGAGATGGCCCACGAAGAAACATAAGCCGCATCGGACTGTCCATTTCCTATGTTCCAGTGTATCGCCGCGGGGGGACGGCTGTCAACCATATCCCACCCACATCGCGCCCCGCAATCGGCACAAACGGCGCCAGGGTGTCCATTCGGCCGGCGATACCCCCCTGCCGGGTACTGGCTCTGTGCAAGAACGGGGATTCCGCGTTCCGAGGGGAACGATCATAGTAGTACTATATCCGCACGACCCGCAGCGCGGCGGGGCCGCCCACCAATGCGGGTTTCCGCACGAACCGGGTTTCCACGCGAAACCAGGGGCCAAGCGTTGTGACGAGGTTCGCTTTTTTGCGTATTGGTAAAACAGGAAAACGAGTGGCGGTGTGCCCGCCCCCCGCGACAGGCTGCAACTTATGAAAACGGATCGTTTTGCCATCCTACTGCCGTGCGACACGATCGAAGGCCTTTCGCTCGACCGGCCCGCGGCCGAGGCCCGGCAGTTGCTGACCGGTTGGACCGCCATGTGGCATCCGGCCCTGCTGCTGGCCGCCGGCGAGATACCCACCTGGCACCCGGCTGAACGTCCGCCCGACGAGGGCGGAACCGTGCTCGTCCTGCCCGAGTGCAGCCGCTCGCTGCTGCCGCCCGGCTGGCTCGAAGGCGGCGAGGGCCCCGCGCCGCGGGTCGTGCCCGCCGGCGACGACCGGCAGCAGCTCCTTGCCGAACTGCTGGACCACGTGAAGGTGGCCCCGGACGCCTTGGACGCCATCGAGGGAGAAATGGTGGCCGACTTTCTTGCCGTCGGTTTCTGCTATTTCCTGGTCGAACTGCTCACGCGTCAGCTCCGCTACATGAGCAACCTCGACGAGGCGGCATTCCGCACGGCCGTCCTGGCGGCGGCCGAGGAGACGGGGAAGGGCAACGACACCGAAGCCCGACGGCGGCTCCAATCGGCCTTCGACCTGCTGGGCGACGCGCGCGAGTACTTCTACCCGGTCGAATCGCGACTGTTGGACCTGACGCTGGTGGCGCCGACCACCCTGGGTTCCTCCCTTCGGCAAACGCTCCGTGAGGAGGAGCCGGTCAACCTGCTCATCACCGGAGCCCTCGTCGAACGGCTGGCGACCGAGCATCCCGAAACCTTGGCATTGCTTCGCGAACGGTTGGAGCAGAAAAAGGCGGGGCTGATCGGCGGCGAGTACGAGGAGAACCCCCTACCGCTGCTGCCGCCCGAGGCGATCCGGTCCCATCTCGAACGCGGCTTGGCCGCTTACGAACGGCACCTGGGTGTGCGGCCGACGATTTACGGCCGTCGCCGGTTCGGGCTGACGCCTCTGCTGCCGCCCATCCTCCGCCGTCTGGGATTCAAAGGGGCCCTGCACTTCACGCTCGACGACGGCCGGTTTCCCGCCGGCACCCAAAGCCGCATCCAGTGGCAAGGGACCGACGGACGGAACTTCGAGGCCGTTGCCCGGCTGCCCCTCGACGCCGCCTGCCCGGAAAGCTTCCTCCGCCTGGCCGAACGGCTGGGCGACGTGATGGACCTCGACCACTCGGCCACGGCCGTCTTCGCCCATTGGCCCGCTGGGGCCAGCGTGTGGTACGCCGACTTGCGGCGCGCGGCCCGCAGCGCCCGGGCGGTCGGCGCGTTCACCACGATCGACGAGTACTTCGAGCAAACGGCCATGGCGGGCCAGTCGGTCGATTACTCGCCCGACCAGTACCAAGCGCCGTACCTTCGGCAGGCGGTCGCCGCCGGCGAGGCAAACCCGATTTCGCGGTGGGTCGATTACTTCCGTCGCCGGACTGCGGTCGAGGCGCTCGGGGCGATGGAGGCGTTCGCGGCGTGCACGTCGGGCCGGATCGACCCCGAAGCCCAGGCCGGCCTGGAACAATGGGTCGCCCGAATCGAGCAGGGCCGCCAGGGCGAGACCGACCCGGCGCTCGACGCCGCCTTGGAGGCGGCTCGGACCGACGCCACCCGGAAACTGGCCGTCGCGATTGGGTTCCGCGTTGCCGACGAAGGCGCCGCAACCGACGGCGCTTTGTTGCTTCTGAACCCGCACACAACCGGGCGTCGCGTGTGCCTGCCGTGGTCCGAGGGCGTCAATCTGCCCGACCCGGCCGGGGCCGTGCGCGGCGCCGACGAAACCGAAGCCGGCCGCATGGCGGTGGTCGACGTGCCTGCGATGGGCTTCGCCCGCGTCGAGCCCGGCTCGAACGCCGCCCCGCCCGAACCGGAACCGGAGCGGCCGCGGGGATGGCTGCGGCGGAAGCCGAAACGCAAGCCGGAACCGCCCATGGCCGAGCAACTCGACGACCGCCTCGTGCTACGCAACGAGCACTGCGAAGTGGTATTCGACCAGTTCACCGGCGCCATTCGCGGCATTTCCGACTACCGGACGCGCGGCCCGCGGCTGGCGCAGCAGATCGCGCTGCGTGTACCCGACCCGCACGAACCCGATCCGGCTGACGATGCGCACTACACCATCCAGGCCGCCGACGCGTGGGAGATCACGTCGGCCGGGCCGCTGGTGGGCGAGGTGCGCTGCCGCGGCCGGCTCGTCAGCCGCCAGGGCGAGCGGATGGCCGGGTTCCGGCAAACCACGCGCCTCGACCGAGGCAGCCGCATCGTCGAAATTGAAATCGAACTGGAGCCCGACGCCAAGCCCGGCCCGAACCCGTGGGCGTCCTACTACGCCGCCCGCTTCGCCTGGAACGACGCCTCGGCCAACCTGTACCGGAGCGTCGGCCAGTTGAACTTCCCGACCGACGCGAACCTGCTCGAAGCGCCGCACTTCGTCGATATTCGCACGGCCGACGGCCGCACCACGCTCTTGTGCAACGGGTTGCCCTACCACCGACGGTTCGGACTGCGCCGGCTCGATTCGCTGCTGGTCGTACGGGGCGAGACGGCACGGACGTTCCGGCTCGGCGTGGGGCTCGACGTGCCGCACCCGGTGCATGCCGCGACCGACGCATTGCTCCCCCTGCCCGTACTGCCGCTGGCCGACCCTGGACCATCGGCCGGCGGCTGGCTGTTCCACCTTGACCATCGCAACGTGCTGGTCACCTCATGGGCGCCCCTTCCGGCCCGGCCGCCGGAACCGGCCGGAAAAGGGGTCAGGAGCCTTTTGCCGGAACGGCCCGAAGGGTGCTTCGCACAAAAGGCTCCTGACCCCTTTTCCGATCCCTTCCCCAAGTCGGACAAGTTCGGCCCGCAGGATTACTGGGAACCGGAGCCCGGCCCGCCTGAGGTCCCGCCGACCGGTGCCGGTTCGGAGCCTCCGGCCGAGTCCGCGCCGATCGACCCTTCCCGTCTGGCCGGCCTTCGGCTTCGGCTCTTGGAACTCGACGGCCGGAGCACGCAGCTCGGCCTGCGGCTGGTGCGCCGGCCGGTCCGTGCGGAGAAGCTGTCCGACCCCGGCCGCCCGTCCGTCCGCCTCGACATCGCCGACGACCGCATCGCCATCCCCCTTGCCGCCCGCGAGTGGGCCGAGGTGGAGGTGTGGTTTGA
>CAYPWB010000329.1:0-7177 GCA_964414315.1 uncultured Planctomycetaceae bacterium
GCGAAGCACCCTTCGGGCCGTTCCGGCAAATCGGACCTGTCCCGTTTTCCCCGCCCGTCCCGCCGCGGCTCGACGCTGGTTTCGCGGCGGCCCCCACCCCAACGACTCCAGGAGCCATGCCATGACGTCCCAAAGCAGCCGTGTGTCCGTTCCGTCTCGTCGACGCTTCCTCAAGCTTTCCGCGGGCACGGCCGCGGCGGCCGGACTGGGACTGTCGCTGGCCCGGGGCGCGCACGCCGAAGGAAGCGACGTGTTGAAGATCGGGCTCGTCGGCTGCGGCGGGCGGGGTTCCGGCGCGGCCGTCAACGCCCTGAACGCCGATCCGGGCGTCCGGCTGGTGGCCATGGCCGACCTGTTCGAGCCTTACGTGAAAGGCAGCCGCGACCGGATCGCCAGGCTCCACGAGGACCGCGTCGACGTGCCCGACGAGCGATGCTTCGTCGGCTTCGACGGTTACCAGGGCGTCATCGAAGCCGCGGACGTCGTACTCATCGCCTGCTCGTCGAAGTTTCATCCGCAGTATCTGAAGGCGGCCGTCGACGCCGGCAAGCACGTGTTCATCGAGAAACCGCACGCCATCGACCCGCCCGGCATCAAGGTGGCCACGGCCGCGTACCAGGAGGCCGAGCGGAAGGGGCTCAACGTGGTGTCGGGCTTGTGCTGGCGCTACCATACGGGCGTGCAGGAAACCATGAAGCGGGTGCTCGACGGCGCCATCGGCGACGTGGTGACGGTGCAGGAAAACTACATGCGCACCCCGTACCGCCTCGTCCGGAAGCAGCCCGAATGGTCGGAAACCGAGTACCAGTTCCGCAACTGGTACCACTTCCAGTGGCTTTCCGGCGACGATATCCTTCAGTCGCTCGTCCACAGCCTCGACAAGGGGGCGTGGGCGCTGGGCGACCAATCGCCCGTGGCCGCGTACGGCACGGGCGGCCGCTCGGCCAGCTTCGGCACGGTGTACGGCAACCAATTCGACAACAACGCCGTGGTGTTCGAGTTCCCCGGCAACGTGCAAATGTTCGGCTTCAACCGGGCGCAGAACGGCTGCTACAACGACACGTCCGACCACATCTTCGGCACCAAGGGTTACTGCAATGTCCTCCGGCATCACATCCAGGGCGAAACCGAGTGGCGCTACGAGGGCCCGAAGGTGAACATGTACGACCAGACGCACGTGGCCCTGTTCAAGGCCATCCGCGAGGGCAAGCCCATCAACGACGGCCCGAGAATGGTCAACAGCACGATGCTCGGCATTTTGGGCACGATGGTGGCGTACACCGGGCAGCGGATCACCTGGGAGGAGGCGATCGAATCGGCCTGGGTGGCAGGCCCGGCGGAAGTGGGCTTCGACATGGAACCGCCCGTACTGCCCGACGAGGACGGCATTTACCCCGTGCCCGTCCCCGGCATCACCCGGCTGGCGTAGGACCGGTTGGCCGCCCGGCAGCGTTGTGCCCGCCAAAGTAGCAGGCACGCTCCGTCGTGCCGTCCGCTGCATCGGGCAGAACCGATCGGCATGCGCCTCCGAGGCTGCCGTTGCCCCTCCGGAGGTCGGGGTATTGCGCCGCATTTGGCGGGCTGGCATTTCGCTCGATTCGTCTTGGCGATTGCGGGGCAGGTTGCTATACTTCCGCCCCGCGCCATACCGCCCAACTTTTCGCCAACCCCCCCGACAGAAGCCGGAAGCATGCCCACCATCGCCCGTCGAGCTGGTACGCTGAGCGTTTGGGGTCTCATGGTAGCCCTTTTGACAGGCTGCGAAAGCATGCCTTCCGTTCCGCTGTTGGGCGGGGAGGAGCCGGACGTGGTGCCGGGTGTGGTTCCGCCGGGCGAACGGGTGGCCGAGTTGCGGAGGCTGCGCGAGTCGGCCGGTTCGGCCTCAGCGCCGCAGCGGGAGCAAACGGTTGCCCGCCTGGCCCGACAAATCGCCGAAGAGACCGACGCCGCAATCCGCGCCGAGATCGTCCGGACGCTGGCCGTCTACCCGACCGATCAGGCCAAACGCATTCTGCGGCACGCCATGGAGGACGTCGACCGCGCGGTCCGCATCGCCGCCTGCGAAGCGTGGGGGCAAATGGGCGATCCGGAGGCGGTACGCGTGCTGGGCGAAGCGCTGCGCGACGACGCCGACATCGACGTGCGGCTGGCCGCGGCGAAGGCGCTGGGCCGCATCGACGACCCGGCCGCCGCCACCGCACTGGCGCCCGCCCTGGCCGATACCGACCCGGCCATGCAGTATCGGGCGACGCTTTCGTTGCGGAAGATTACCGGGGAGGACTTGGGGACCATCGCCGCCTGGCGCCAGTACCTCGAACAGTCGTACACGCCCGAAAGCCGGCCCAGCGCCGTGGCCGAGCGCCCCCACACCGCATTCTGAGGCGAGCGGGAGAACCCGGGGATCCCCCGCTTCCTGTGGGACAAGCTTCCAGCTTGTCGACTTCCAGGTGCAAACCTTCCGGCTTGCCGTCCGCCTCGCAGGGCAAATCCGACGGAAATTGGCCGGATCGGCGTCGATTCGGTGCCGCGAACGGTTGCGCCCCGTTGAACGCTGCGCGCAGAAAGCTTATGATACAGGGGTCCGGCTTCGCGGACACATCTTACACGCGCAACTTACGGCGGCACCAAGGATGCAGTCGCTTCGTTTTACGGACCGGTTCCAAAACCTGTTTTCCCTGGCAGGCTCCGTGGCCGAGTCGACCGCGGCCGAGGGCATTCTGCTGCTATTGGACGGCCCGGCCGACTGGCAGCGGCTGAAGCGGTTGAGCGGCGAACGCAAGGTCGTCGTGGCCGCCAGCACGACGGAGAAGTTGACCGGGGCCGCGGAGCAAGGACTGGAGTTCGTGCACGTGGGCATGCCCGAGGCCCCCGTGTACGAGCGGCTCACTCAAGCCGTGCTGGAGGCCGTGGCCGACGACTTCTTCTCGCCCGGCTCGCAGGTGGTGGCCCTCTACGCCGGGTTCGACGCCGATACGATCGACTCGATCAGCGTGATCAACCTCGACGAACACTTGAACCGGCTCACCGGCCGCGACCTGCGACAGCTCGAAACCCGGGTACCACTCGATACCCTCAAAATGGTGGTCGACTTGGCTGTCGAGATCGGTCGCGAGGGCCGGGAAGGGAAGCCGGTGGGCACGCTGTTCGTGGTGGGCGACGCCCGAAAGGTGCTCGCCAGCAGCCACCCGGCCGGTTTCGATCCCGTACGCGGCTACAACCGCAAGGAGCGGAACCTGGCCGAACCCCGGGTGCGGGAGGGCATCAAGGAGATTGCCCAAATGGACGGCGCTATCATCGTTTCGGCCGACGGCACGGTCGAGGCCGCCTGCCGGTACCTCGACTGCTCAGCGGCCGACGTCACCCTGTCGAAGGGGCTCGGCGCGCGGCACTGGGCCGCGGCGGCGGTAAGCCGGGCGACCAACGCCGTGGCGGTCACCGTCAGTCAGAGCAACGGCACGGTGCGCATCTTCCAGAACGGCGAGGTCGTCCTCCGCATCGAGCCCCAACTCCGCCGCCCCATGGTGTGGAAGGAGTTCGAGTACGAACCGCCTCCCAGTGAAACCTAGCGAGCGGCCGTCGCACCTGTTTTCCGGCAGATCCTGAAGGCGTGCTCAAAGCGGGGAACCACGCGATGGCGGAGGGACTTCAGATCGGACGATGTAAGGCCGGTTCCGACCCGGCTCGCCTATGTTGGTCTCGTCCCTGTCGCTCGCGCAGGAACGCGCCGGCGGCGAACGGTCACGCTCGTCCCAAGCTTTCGAGGCGCCCAAGCCATTCGTGGAAGTGGGAGCACTTTTCGCGAATCGTCGCGAGCCCGATCGTTTCGGCCATTTGGGGGCCGAGGGTGGCCTTCGCGCCCTCGTAGTCGCAGAACTGTGCGATGATCCGCTTCGAGGGAGCCGTGGGCTCCCCGTCATCGATGAGTTCGGGATTCGTGAACTCCTCGCACACCGTCTGGAGCGCCTCGATCCGGGCGTCGGCAGTGTCAAAGAAACGGCGGAAGCATTCCAGGCCGCAGAACAAGTAGGCCTCGAACTCGTGCAGTTGCAGGAACGGCACGAATCGCCGGTCGCCGATATCTTCCGCAAACTGTTCCTCCAAGAACCGCACCCGGTCGAAGGGATTGCGGCGGAGCTTTTCCGCTTCGTCCAGTCCGGGGAAGTTGCTCGGCAGGGCGTAAAGGTCGATCATGGTTGTGAAAAAGACATCGGCGTGGGCCTTTTCCTGCTTCGTGAAGCGCAGGATGTCGTTTCGCACGGGCAGGTATTTTCGGCCGCCGCCCCGATGGACCGTTCCCTTCTTGCGCGCATGGGCAATCAAGACCGGCCGCTTCATGTACACGCCGAACCTGGCCAAGTGCGGCTTCAGCACATTGTCGGCAAACGTTTGCTCCGTCTGGCCCTCGGCGAACAAATAGAGCCGCACCATCAGTGGGGCCCTCCGCCGATCACGTTCTTCTCCCAGATCTCGCCAAGGGCATACTCATCCAGCCAGGCGTCGAGTTCCCCCGCATCGAGTCGCCGGAACTCCGATTCCTTGCCCTGCCGATCGACCACGACCACCTGTTCAGGATCGAAGCTGTCCAGCAGCGGGCTCGATTGCGTGCTAATGAGAACCTGCGTGTGGTGCGATGCCTTCCTGAACAACGAGGCGATGACGTTCAACGCGTAGGGATGCAGCCCGAGTTCCGGTTCGTCGACCACGATCAAGTCCAGCAGGTCCTTCTCCGGCTGCAGCAGCAGCGTGATCAGACAAATCGCACGGAGTGTGCCGTCCGAAAGCTGATGGGGACCGAACACCTGGGCCGAGCCCTTTTCCCGCCAGTTCAGTATGATGTCGTTGTCGGCGGGGCCCGTCGGCTGCAAGTCGAAATCGTCGAAGAAGGGCGCAATCAACCGTATTGTGGCAACGATGCGCTCGTAGGCGGAGCCGTCGCCGTTGTGCAAAAGACGATGAAGAAACGCCGCCAGATTTCCTGCGTCGGGCATCAACCATCGGTTGTCGCCGATGTAGCAATACTGTCGGACACGAGCCGTCAGCGAAGTGTCGTGGAAATGGTACACCCGGCAGTTGTTCAGCAGATGGCGAAACACCTTCGCGGTGGGCTCTCCTCGTTTCGCTTCTTCGCCGATGAGCGTTTCCAAGTGGCCCGCCCCCAAGGACACGACCTTAGGCTCGCCTGGCCAGCCCACCTGCAGGAATTGCAGCGTCTCCTCGGCGAACACGAGTGTGTCGCCGGCCGCGTGGAACAGTCGCATCCGGTAGGTATCGACGCCGTTGTCCACCTCGAAATCGAGGGCAGCCTCCATTTGAGGGGTAGTCTTTGGGCCGAAATGGAGGAGCGATTGGGCGCGGCCCGCGGTGCCGATATACTGCTGGAGCCGGCCGCCCATCATCTCGTTGAGCATCTTGAAGAAAGATACGAGGTTGCTTTTCCCCGCCCCATTCGCGCCGACGAGCACGGTCAACGGCCGGAGTTCAAGGCTCATATCCTTGATGGACTTGAATCCCCTCAGGGTCACGTTTTTCAGTATCGCCATGTACCCGGCCCTTCAACTGGCAGCATCGCCTCGATCCGGCATCCGGCAGCCGATGCGCAATTCCGCAGAGAATTGCAGCAACCCCTCGGCCAACCGCCAAAGTCAGCACCGCAATACTACCATTCTCGACCGGATTCGCCAATATCCGCCAACTGCGCTCCCGGATGCGTTGACGGGGCTGATTCAAGGGTGTGCCATCGGCGCGCTAGGGTCGCGCCAGCCATCCGGGCGGCTGCACTGGCGGTGCTGCTACGCTTGCCGTGTCGCAGTTCTGTTTCCTCGCGACAAGTGAAGTGACAATCAGGCCACGGTCCTAAGGCCTATCGCCGACCTCTATGCGTTGGCCAGACGAATTGACGACGTGTGTAAGCCCCGTGCAATACTCCGCGAGTTCATTCAACCCATCGCGCGTGATACGGGTCCCGGCTACACTCAGGCCCGTGAGACCGCTCAACTGCTTCAGGTGAACCACTCCACTGTCCGTCACGGCTGTACCGGCAAGGGTTAGGGTCCTGAGACCATCCAAGTCCGTCAGCCACCTTAGACCGTTGTCCGTGACGGCCGTGTGGTCAAGCTGTAGCACCTCAAGGTTGTGGCAGCCCTTCAAGTGTCGGAGCGCGCCATCCGTGATCGCAGTCTTCTCAAGTCCCAGGTGCTTCAGGCTCGTGCAACGCGCCAAGTATCGCGCGCCGCTGTCTTCGACAGAAGTGTAGTCAAGACCAAGCACCTCCAGATGCTCACAAGCGACCAGGTGTCTCAGTCCGCTGCCTGTGACGCGGGTGCGCCCGAGAGACAGGATTTCCAAACGAGTGCAAGTCTCCAAGTGTTCAAGCCCACTGTCCGATATCGACGTTTTGTAGAGATCGAGTGTGCGCAAGTGCGGTAACTCGCGGCAGAACCGAAGCCCCTCATCGTCGATGTTTGAGTACGATGCATCTACCCCAACGACGTTGCATAAAAAGTGAACGCCCACAAGGCTTCGTACCCAAGCAGGCAGGGTCACTCCTTCCCAATGGGCTTGCGGGCGAAGCAGCCCCTCCTCTTCTGCTTGAAGTATCTCTTGTCGGTCCCAGTGTGACCGCAAGCCGCTCGACTGGAGCCAGAGAAAGCCTTCCAGGCGGCTGAATTGCGATAGGCCTTCTATTGCTCGCTCCTGGCGGGCCGTTGACGCCTGTTCGGATCGAATCCGCGCGAAACAGACGGCCGCAACTGCAAGTAGAACGAGCAGCGCGCCGATTGAGAGACGCCGGCAATATCTCGCAGCCAATCTCCCTTTCAAAGACACCATAATCCGACGCAAGTTCATTGCACGCCCCCGGAGTGGAATGGAAGAGGCGACAGCCACCGAATTTCAGCAATTCAGTCAGCCTGCGGCGACGGGGCTGTCCTGTCTTCCCAGATTGGGTGGCGCTCACCTTTTCTTGCTCGCACCGTGAGGCTGGCGCGAAGTGCGCGGCGCGGCCCGCTGGGCCGGCGGCTCAACGACGTGTAGCTGGCGCCGGCAACAGTGGGCCCCGGCCAACCGGGCGGCGCGGGGGCCGCGCCGCCCGGCGGCGGTTGCGCTACGAGCCGGGCTGCAAGTCGGCGGTGCTGATGACGCTCTGGTTGTCCTGGTTCACTTCGAACGGGCCGGCGTC
>CAYPWB010000330.1:0-7146 GCA_964414315.1 uncultured Planctomycetaceae bacterium
GCTTCATAGAACTCCACTTGTGCCCAGGGGCCCAGCAGGAGATCGTGCCGCCGCAACTTCTGCTGCGTGCATTCCAGTTCGGCGGCGAGTTGATGATTTTGCTCGACGAAATTCGGAATCTTCCGAAGATTCCCCTCGACCAACCCCTCGCGAATGAGCAGCTCGCGGGCGGTGGCCGGGTCGATCGGTCCCAGCGCGACGCGACGGTGCGGAACGATGGGCAGCCCGAAAAGGGTCACCCGCTCGAAGGCCATAGCCGAGCCGCTCTTGGCGTTCCAGTGCGGCTCGCTGTACGTGCGCCGCACCAGGTGCCCGGCAAGCGGCTCGATCCAGTCGGGCTCGACCCGCGCGCAGCAGCGGAGGTAGCGTTTGCTCGTTTCGATCAGTTCGGCGGCCACGACCCACTTGGGCTTCGGGCCGAAAAGAGTAGAGCCGGGCCACAGGTGCAGCTTGCCGCCGCCCGCTCCCGTGTATTCGTAATTGCCCGTGCGGTTCGCTACGTTGGCCAGCAAACCGGCGAGGATGGCGCGGTGGATCGGCTCGTACTCGTCGCGTCGCCGGCTGAGGCGCAAGCCCGCATTCTGCACCAGTTGGAGCAACTGCCGGTGGATGTCGACCCATTCGCGCATCCGGTTGTACGACAGGAAGTTCTGGCGGCACGCCTTACGAAGCTGGCCTCGCGACAGTTCGTGCCGGAGCCCGGCGTAGAAGTCCCACAGCTTCAGGTAGGTCATGAAGTCGGACGCCTCGTGCGCGAACTTCGCGTGGGCGGTGTCGGCCGCCTCCTGGCGTTCGACGGGCCGATCGCGCGGGTCGCGCAGCTCCAACGCCGAGGCGATAATGAGCACCTCGGCCAGGCAGCCTTCCTCCGACGCGGCGAGGATCATCCGTCCGATGCGCGGGTCGACCGGCATGCGGCTGAGCTGCCGGCCCAGATCGGTCAATTCCTGCCGGTCGTCGATGGCGCCCAGCTCGAACAGCGTCTTGAAGCCGTCGCGGACGGCGGCCGGCTTGGGCGGCTCCAGGAAGGGGAACCGGGCCACGTCGCCCAGCCCCAGGGCCTTCGCTTGGAGGATGACCGCCGCCAGGTTACTGCGTTGAATTTCCGGCTGGGTGAATCGGTCGCGCGCGAGGTAGTCGGCCTCGCTGTACAGGCGGATGCACACACCCGGCCCGGTGCGGCCGCAGCGCCCCGCGCGTTGGTCGGCCGAGGCTTGCGAAATGGGCTCAATGGGCAGCCGCTGCGTTTTCGACCGGGCCGAGTAGCGGCTGATCCGCGCCGTCCCCACGTCGATCACGTACCGAATGCCCGGCACCGTCAGCGACGACTCGGCCACGTTCGTGGCCAGCACGATCCGCCGCCTGCCGCCGGGCTGGAAGATGCGTTGCTGCTCCGACTGCGGCAGCCGGGCGTACAGCGGGAGGATTTCGCTGGGCCGGGTCGGGGCGTCGCCGGGGAGGGTGCGCCCGCGCAGCGACTTCGCCGCCTCGTGGATGTCGCGCTCGGTGGGCAGGAAGATGAGCATGTCGCCGCGGTCGATGCGTGCAAGTTCGTCGACGGCGTCGGCCGCGGCGGAAAGCCAATCGTCGTCGGCGTCCGACTCGTCTTCGGCAGGCAGGGGGCGGTAGCGCATTTCGACCGGATACACGCGGCCGCCTACCGAAATGATGGGCGCCGGGCCGTCCGGGCCGGAAAAGTGCCGGGCGAACCGCTCCACGTCGATCGTGGCCGAGGTGATGATCAGCTTCAATTCCGGCCGCTTCGACAGCAGCCGCTTGAGGTACCCGATCAGGAAGTCGATGTTCAGCGACCGCTCGTGGGCCTCGTCGAGAATGATGGTGTCGTACTGTTCGAGGAATCGGTCGCCCTGGGTTTCGGCCAGCAGGATGCCGTCGGTCATCACCTTCACCAGTGTGTCGGGGCTGGTGGCGTCGGCGAAGCGCATCTTGAACCCCACCCGCCCGCCAACCGAAACGCCCAACTCCTCGGCGACTCGGGCGGCGACGGCCCGGGCGGCGATGCGCCGGGGCTGGGTGTGGCCGATCATGCCGTACACGCCGCGGCCGAGTCCCAGGCAGATTTTCGGCAACTGGGTCGACTTGCCGGACCCGGTCTCACCGCAAACCACCACCACCTGGTGGTCGCGAAGGGCCGCGGCAATGTGCTCACGTTCGGCAACGATGGGCAGCGACTCGTCGTAAGACACCGGCGGCCGGGCGGCGTCGCGCGCCCTCGCCCGTTCGGCCGAGGCGGCGGCCTCGCTCGCAAGTTGGACGAACTGCCGCGAGTTTGCCCGGCCTTGTGCAGCCCGGTCCTTCAGCCCGCGCAGCCGGCGCCGCAGCCGAAACCGGTCGGCGATCATCGCGGCGGCGATTTGTTGTTCGATTTCCTTCACGGGCGGCTAAAGGCGTTCGGCCAATTCAGCAAGATAGTCGGAGAGGCTCATGTGGTGGGCTGCCGCAAGCGCTTTCAAGACGGAACTAGTCACTGCCGTTTGGCCGTGCTCCACTCGCCGCAGATGACGGTCGGCGATTCCCTTGATATCGGCCTGCGTGTGTCCGTGCTCCTCCCGCAAGCAGCGAATGGCAGCGCCGTACCGCACGTTGAACTCACGAGAGCGTCGCTGCGCGGCGACCAGGGTCGTGGGGTCGATGATGCCCCGCAACTGCTCCCAGCGGCACGATGCATTCCAGGCCATGCGGGCAGGGCGCCGCCCGAAGCCGTGAGCATTCTTGTGCATGCCCCAGCGGGCCTCCGGGACCTCCCTCGCTGCCAGCTTTCCAGCAGTTATCAAAGGCCACGTCACGTTACGACAGGGATCGGCCGCACGACACGATGACGGCACAACGCCGGAAGTGCTTATCCAAGCAACCGCCGTCGGAGGCGAGGGTGGGTTCGACCGGCTTCGTCACCTTGATTAGGCACGTTCTGCCTTGTTTTGCGAAATGCTTGCAAGGTGCTGCGAGAAGTCGTTCAGCAATTCTTCGATGAATTCTGCGGTACGACTCTCCGTTGGTTCCCCGAGTGCCCTCCGTTGGCGCCGCGATGGCGCAACTGCGTAATCCGGAATGAATGTCTCAAAGACGTCACGGCCGCTTTGGAACTTACCACCGTTTGAGCTTGACATACCTATACCTTTCTCTGCAATCGCGCGATCACGCGAGGATTCAATTCTGGATTGAAGTAATGCTTGCGCCTCGTCCAAACGAAACCGTCCCCCTTAGTAATGACCGCGACATCGATCGGGCCACCGACTGTTTCGCGCAAGGGGCTAATCCGGCGTCGGAATTTCGTCAGATTCACGAGAGCTTCCGCCATGGCAGCCAATTCGTCTTTGGGCAGTGATGCCACGACCTCGACGACCGGTTGCCAATACTGCTGTCTCCGTTGCTTCCAATCCTCAAAAAGTCGATCCAGCATCCCGCAGAGCCCTGACTTGGTTGCCTCACGCAACTCGTTAGCAAATGCTTCATCCCTTTCGGCTACTGCCGTCAGCACACGATCAAGTGCACCTTGAAACAAACCTGCTGTCGTGTCTTTCATGTGGCTGTGCAACTGGTTGTGGATTCCTTCCATGAAGGATTCGACCATGTCTTTCTGCGCGAATGGAATGACCGCCGCGGCGGAATCGTCGCCAATCGTATGTGATTGTGTCTTGATTGCGCGCGGGATACCAATCACAATCTCTTCGAGTTCGTAGCTGATTAGAGAAGGCATGAACTCGTTCGTTCCGAATCCACCAATGACGAGGCCACATTCCAACGGCCCGAAAAAATGCCGAACAAGCATCTCTTGGGCAATCGACATCAGCAAGTCGGAGGCTCGCTCGGTGAACGGGAGACTGCCGAAAACCTGATTGACCAGTTCTGAGATTTTCTTCTGAAACCGACTTGCGGCTGTCACACGCGCGTGCTCATCGAAGCCAGGAAGGAAATCATGCTTTCGGATTACTGCGAGGAGGCTTTCAAATGCTGACTCTATGACTGGACCCAAGTCTTCCTCATTCAGCCCATTTTGCTCTTCCGCCTCGTTGTCAAGTCTCTCTTGTAGTTGATCACGAGCAAACAGCAAGAGACTGCCGAGAAGTCCTTCGACGTGTTCGTCTTGACGGTTCTGCGGGAAAAGATCCCGAGCATTTGACAGAAAGTCGACAAAATGTTCCCCGCACGCAACTACTGTGTCGAAAGCATCGTTGCCGTGGGATTCACGATACGTCTTTATGATCGTTTCCCATGGGAGGCCACAGAAGTCGGCATTTCCGTACACCATGATACCGATTGGAGTGCATGGACTAAGCTGAAAGAGCTTTTCCGCCGACGTATAAATCTTGTCAGCGTCACGACCGATAGTTACGGCGCTATCGGCTGCCAACGCAACTCCAATACGGTTGAGTACAGCTACTTCTGCGGTCATTATTCATTCAGTCTAATGAGCGTTCCATTGCGAGTATTCAACTCGTGTGTGTGTTTAATCCACTGGATGTTCAGGAGACTTCCGGACAAGCTGCAAGCGTTAAGGGCTCAAGACTGTCAGAATCGACAGGACTGCGGACGACAGTACTGATTCGGGAGGTGCATATACATCATCGTCGTTTGAACGTCACTGTGACCAAGAGGCTCCTGTACCGTCCGAATACCCGTAACGCGTTTACATCAGATGCGTCGCACAGAAGTGCCGGAAAGTGCTTCCAGTTATCCGCTTACGGGTATCCGCACGTCAACCGCCGAGACTTGGAGACGTTCCAGTGGGTGCTCGACGGCGGTCGCGGCGGGCATATCCATGGTCGGGCAAACTAACCCCAGGTTAGCACATTCTACCCCTTGGGGGGCAACGAAGCAAGCACCATACGCGGTTCGGCGCTTCACTATGTGAGATGCTGTAACCGGCTCATCGAGTACAATAAGGCCTCTCGCCAACAAAGCCCCCGACAGAGGGGCACCCGCGCCCGAGAGATATTCTCAACCCCCCAACTACCGCATCTGGGCCAGAGAACCGGTTGACGAACCGCAACCCCCCACCTATACTCAACGGTTTAGCCTCGGCGAATAAGCCCCTCACTGGAGGGGGACTCCCTAAACGTAGCGTCTGGAAGAACATGGCTCAAACGAATCCTGAAATCGAACAACTGGCAATCAATACCATCCGTACGTTGGCGATGGACGGCGTGGAGGCGGCCAAGAGCGGGCACCCCGGAACGCCCATGGCCCTGGCGCCGGTGGCCTACCTGCTGTTCCACGAGGTGATGCGTTACGATCCGGAGCGGCCCGATTGGCCGAACCGCGACCGGTTCATCCTCTCGTGCGGGCACGCGTCGATGCTGCTCTATTCGGCGTTGCACCTGGCCGGCATCCAGCAACTCGACGCCGACGGCAATCCGACCGGCGAGTTGGCCGTGCCGTTGGACCACCTTCGGAACTTCCGTCAACTGCATAGCCGTTGCCCGGGCCACCCCGAACACGCCACCACCTCGGGCGTGGAAACGACTACCGGCCCCCTCGGGCAGGGAATCGGCAACAGCGTCGGGATGGCCATGGCATCCCGCTGGCTGGGGGCCAACTACAACCGGCCCGGGTTCGACCTGTTCGATTTCAACGTGTTCGCCTTGTGCAGCGATGGCGACCTGATGGAAGGGCTTGGCGGCGAGGCCGCCTCGCTAGCCGGCCATCTGAAGCTTTCGAACCTGTGCTGGGTGTACGACGACAACAGCATCACCATCGAAGGCTCCACCGACCTGGCGTTCAGTGAAGACGTGCCCACCCGGTTCCGCGGCTACGGCTGGAACGTGGTGACCCTCGACGACGTGAACGACCTCGACGCGTTGCGGGCGGCCGTCGATTCGTTCCGGAACACCGACGACCGGCCGACGCTCATCGTGGCGCGCACGGTGATCGGCTACGGTGCGCCGAACGGGGCGGGAACCTCGGCTATCCACGGCGCGCCCCTGGGCGAGGACGAAATCCGTTTGACCAAGCAGGCCTACGGATGGCCCGAGGACGAACACTTCCGCGTGCCCGGCGAGGTGATCGAGCATTTCCGGGCCGAGCCGGGCGTGCGGGGGCCGAAGCTCCGGGCGGAATGGCAGGCCCGGTTCGACGCCTATCGGGAACAGTATCCGGAACAGGCCGCGCAGATCGACATGATGCTTTCCGGCAAACTGCCCGAGGGCTGGGATGCCGACATCGCCCCGTTCCCCGCCGACGCCAAGGGCGCGGCCAGCCGCGGCACGTCGGGCAAGGTGCTCAACCAGGTGGCGAAGAACATCCCGTGGATGGTGGGCGGGGCGGCCGACCTCGCCCCCTCGACCAAGTCGAACCTCACCTTCGACGGCGCCGGACGCTTCTGGGCCGAAAACTACGCCGGACGCAACATGCACTTCGGCGTCCGCGAGCACGTGATGGGCGCGGCCGTCAACGGCATGGCGCTGTGCGGGCTTCGGTCGTACGGCTCGACTTTCTTCGTTTTCAGCGACTACATGCGGCCGTCGATCCGCCTGGCGGCCATCATGCAACTGCCGGTTTTGTACATCTTCACCCACGATTCCATCGGCGTGGGCGAGGACGGACCAACGCACCAACCGGTCGAGCAGCTTGCCGCGTTGCGGTGCATTCCCGGCCTGCTGGTGTTCCGGCCCGCCGACGGGAACGAGGTGGGCGAGTGCTATCGGGCAGCCGTCGCGATCGACAACCGGCCGGCGGCCCTGGCGCTGACGCGGCAGAACATTCCGACGCTCGACCGGACGAAGTTCGCTCCGGCCGAGGGCGCCCGGCGGGGCGGCTACATTCTGGCCGACGCCGCCGACGGCAAGCCCGAGGTGATTCTCATCGGCACCGGCAGCGAGGTCGGCCTGTGCGTGACGGCGTACGAGCAGCTTTCGGCCGCGGGCATCGCGGCCCGGGTGGTCAGCATGCCCTGCATGGAACTATTCCGCGAGCAGCCGCAGGACTACCGCGATTCGGTCCTGCCGCCGAAAGTCACCCGCCGGGTGGCCGTCGAAGCCGGCGTGCGGCAGGGCTGGGACGCCCTGATCGGTCGCTGCGGAACGTTCGTCGGAATGGACGACTTCGGCATCTCGGCGCCTTGGAAGCAAGTATTCGAGCACTTCGGCATCACGGTCGATCGCATCGTGGCCGCCGCGAAGGGGTAGC